>CAYWSG010000023.1:0-16176 GCA_964461055.1 uncultured Enterobacteriaceae bacterium
CGATGATGCAGTTGTCGCGGCGGTCGCGCACCACCTCCATCTCGAACTCCTTCCACCCGATGAGCGACTCCTCGATGAGGAGCTCCTTGGTGGGCGAGGCCTCGAGGCCGCGCTCGCAGATCGAGACGAACTCCTCCCGGTTGTAGGCGATGCCGCCGCCGGTGCCGCCGAGGGTGAAGGAGGGGCGGATGACCACGGGGAAGCCGAGCGCCGACTGCACCTGGAGCGCCTCCTCCATGGAGTGGGCGAGCGCCGAGCGCGCCGAGGCGAGCCCGATGCGCGTCATCGCCGCCTTGAACTTCTCGCGGTCCTCGGCCTTGTCGATCGCCTCGCGCGAGGCGCCGATCATCTCGACGCCGAACTTCTCCAGCACGCCCTCGCGGGCGAGGTCGAGGGCGCAGTTGAGCGCGGTCTGCCCGCCCATGGTGGGGAGCAGCGCGTCGGGCCGCTCCTTCTCGATGATGCGCGAAACGGCCTGCCAGGTGATCGGCTCGATGTAGGTCGCGTCGGCCATCTGCGGGTCGGTCATGATGGTCGCCGGATTGGAGTTCACCAGGATGACCCGGAAGCCTTCTGCCCGCAGCGCCTTGCATGCCTGCACGCCGGAGTAGTCGAACTCGCAGGCCTGGCCGATCACGATCGGGCCCGCGCCGATGATGAGGATGCTCTTGAGATCCGTTCGCTTTGGCATTGCTTCCTGCGGTTGTTGTTCTACTTTCGCGCCGCTTCCATCGCCCCGACGAAGCGGTCGAAGAGATAGCCGATGTCGCGCGGCCCCGGGCTCGCCTCGGGATGGCCCTGGAAGCAGAAGGCCGGCCGGTCGGTCCGCGCGAGCCCCTGCAGCGAGCCGTCGAAGAGCGACACGTGCGTGGGCCGCAGGTTCGCGGTGAGGGAAGCGGGGTCCACCGCGAAGCCGTGGTTCTGGCTGGTGATGACCACCTTGCCGCTGTCGAGGTCCTTCACCGGATGGTTCGCGCCGTGGTGGCCGAACTTCATCTTGAGCGTCCTGGCGCCGGAGGCGAGGCCCATGAGCTGGTGCCCGAGGCAGATGCCGAAGACCGGTATGCGCGTGGTGTCGAGGATCTCGCCGATCGCCTCGATGGCGTAGTCGCAGGGCTCGGGATCCCCCGGACCGTTCGAGAGGTACACCCCGTCGGGGCGCATCTTCAGCACTTCGCGCGCGGGCGTGCCCGCCGGAACGACCGTGATCGCGGCGCCTCGCGCGGCCAGCATGCGCAGGGTGTTGCGCTTGATGCCGAAGTCGTACGCCACCACGCGAAAGCGCGGCGCCTCCAGGCGGCCGTAGCCCTGGCCGAGCGTCCAGGCGCTCTCCGTCCATTCGTAGGGCTCGGGCGTTGTCACGACCTTCGCGAGGTCCATGCCGGCGAGGCCGGGAAACGCCCGCGCCTTGGCGAGCGCCGCCTCGATATCGAGCTCGCCCGCCCTTGTTTCCGTCGTCAGGCAGCCGCTCTGCGCGCCCTTCTCGCGCAGCATGCGCGTGAGCTTGCGCGTGTCGATCTCCGCGATGGCGACCACGCCGTTCTTCTTCAGGTACGAGGCGAGATCGTCCTCGGCGCGCCAGCTCGAGCGCAGCCTCGGCACGTCGCGCACGATGAGGCCCTCCGCGTAGACGCGGCCGGACTCCACGTCCTCGCCATTCACGCCGGTGTTGCCCACGTGCGGATAGGTCAGGGTGACGAGCTGGCGGCAATACGAGGGATCGGTGAGGATCTCCTGGTAGCCCGTCATGGACGTGTTGAACACGACCTCGCCGACGGCGCTGCCGGCGGCGCCAATGGCCCGTCCGCGGAACACCGTTCCGTCGGCGAGCACGAGCGCGGCGGCTTCAGATCTGGCGGTCATCCCTGCAAAAAACCCCGGCGGGCGGGTGCTGGATACGGAAAGCGGGAAAGGCTCTCGCCCCTCCCGCTCAATTGAAGCCGGGATTATACGCCTTCATGCCGAGCACGTCGAACATGTCGTAGAGGCCCGCCGGCCGGCCGTGCAGCCACTTCGCCGCCCGCACCGCGCCCGCCGCGTACGTCGCGCGGCTTTGCGAGCGCACGGTGAGCTCGAGGCGCTCGCCGATGCCGGCGAAGAGAACGGTGTGCTCGCCCACGATGTCGCCGCCGCGCACGGCGTGGAACCCGATCTCCGTCGCGGGCCGCGCACCGACGTCGCCCGCGCGGCCGTGGCGCGCCGCGCGGGCGAGGTCGCGGCCAAGCGCGTCGGCGATCACCTCGCCGAGCTTGAGGGCGGTGCCGGAAGGCGCGTCCACCTTGTGCCGGTGGTGCGCCTCGATGATCTCCACGTCGTAGCCTTCGCCAAGCGCCCGGGCCGCCACCTCGGCCGCCTTGAAGAGCACGTTCACGCCGACGGCGAAGTTGGGCGAGAGCACGATCGGGATGTGCGCGGCTGCCTCCCGAAGCGCGGCGAGATCGGCTTCGGAGAAGCCGGTGGTGCCGATGACGATCGCCCGCTTGTGGCGCAGGCACGCCTCGACGTGGCGCCGCGTGCCCTCGGGACGCGTGAAGTCGATGAGGACCTCGCACGCCGGCAGCGCGGCGTCGAGGTCGTGGCCCGCCGTGACCCCGCCCACGTCCTGGCCGATCACCGGCGCATCGCTCGCGTCGAGGGCGGCGGCGAGCGAGACCGTCGGGTCGGCCGCGATGGCTTCGACGAGCGAGCGGCCCATGCGTCCGCCGGCGCCCGTGATGCCGAGCTTCATTGGGGGGCCTGCGGGGCGGGGACCTGCGCCGTGGGGGCCGGCGCCGCGGGAGCGCCCCGGCTTGCCGTCACCACATCGCCGTCAATGCGGGCGAGCCTGCCCTGCTCGAAGAACACCGCGAGCCTGCGCGTCTCGCGCTTGCCGGCCTGGTCCTCGCGCCAGTAAACGTAGTCCCAGCGATTGGCATGGAAGATGTCGGTGAGGAGCGGCGTGCCGAGCACGCGGCGCACCTCGTCCTTGCTCATGCCGGGCTCGAGCCGGGAGACCATTTCCTGGGAGACGAAATTGCCCTGCTGGATTTCCATCTTGTAGGGCGTGATGCCTGGAATTCTGGGCGCCTGGGAGCAGGCAAAGCCCGACGCGGCAAGCGCAACGGCCACGCAGGCCGCCATGGGATGTGTTGACATGGGGGCATATAATGACAGCCGACGCCTGCGGTGCAAAGTCCGTGTCACCGACCGGCGGTCACCGACCGGAGCTGCAATCCCCATGGACACGGTTCAAAGCCTCAAGGACAGCGGCCTCAAGGCCACGCTCCCGCGCCGGAAGATCCTCGAGCTCTTCGAGACGAGCAAGGTCCGGCACCTCTCCGCGGAGGATGTCTACCGGGCGCTGATCACCGAAGGCATCGACGTCGGCCTCGCCACCGTCTACCGCGTGCTCACGCAGTTCGAGCAGGCCGGGCTGCTGTCGCGCCAGAACTTCGAAGCGGGCA
Organism: uncultured Enterobacteriaceae bacterium; assembly: GCA_964461055.1. Classification (GTDB taxonomy): domain Bacteria; phylum Pseudomonadota; class Gammaproteobacteria; order Burkholderiales; family SG8-39; genus SCGC-AG-212-J23. Next base: position 3,444 of record CAYWSG010000023.1, read on the forward strand.
AGGCCGTCTTCGAGCTGAACGAGGGCGGCCATCACGATCATCTCGTCTGCCTGCAGTGCGGCCGCGTGGAGGAGTTCTTCGACGCGGACATCGAGAAGCGCCAGACCAACGTCGCGCGCCAGCGCGGCTTTCAGCTGCGCGGGCACTCGCTCGCGCTCTACGGCGACTGCACGAAGCGCGACTGCCCGTATCGGAAGGAGCAGCTAGGAAGCGCCGAGTAGCTCGGCCGCGTGCTTGCGCGCCGTGCCGGCGGCGCCGCCGAGCATGCGGGCAAGCTCCTCGATCCGCGCCGCCCGGTCCAGGCGGCCGGCCTTTACCGACACCTTGCGCTTGCCCTCGGTCTTCACCACCGACCATTGCGCGTGCGCCTGCGCTGCCACCTGCGGGAGGTGGGTGACGCACAGCACCTGCCGCGCCTCGCCGAGCTTCCTGAGCGAGCGGCCGATCGTCTCGGCGACCGCTCCGCCCATGCCGGCGTCGACCTCGTCGAAGACGAGCGTCGAGACCGGCGTGCCGCGGGCGGCGACCAGCTGGATGGCGAGGCTGATGCGGGAAAGCTCCCCGCCGGAGGCCACCTTGGCGAGCGGCCGCAGCGGCAGGCTCGAGTGCGAGGCGACTTCGAACTCGATCTCCTCGGCGCCATGGGCGCCGGGCGTGGCGAGCGGGCGCAGGGCGACCGAGAAGCTGCCGCCCGGCATGGCGAGCTGCTGCATCGCGGCCGTGACGGCGCGCGACATGGCCGCGGCGCCGCTCGCGCGCTGCGCGCTCAGGCGCCGCGCGCAGTCATCGTAGCGGGCGCGGGCAGCGGCGACCTCGCGCTCGAGCGCCTGGGCGTCGCCGGCGAGCGCGAGCTCGCCCAGCCGCGCCTCCACCTCTTCGCGCAACCGGGCAAGCGCTTCGGGCGGCACCCGGTAGCGCCGGGCCGCCGCGTGCAGCGCCTCGACGCGTGCCTCCGCCTCGCGCAGCGCCTGCGGATCGAGGTCGACGCGCGAAGCGTAGTGGCGCAGCTCCCGCGCCGCCTCGGAAGCCTGGGCGTGGGCCGACTCGAGCAGCTCGACCACGGGACCGAGCTGCGGGTCGTGCGCGAGGAGCGCGCGCAGCCGCGCCGCAACGGCGGCAAGCTGGTGCAGGCTCGCGTCCTCGGCCTCGTCGAGCGCCTCCAGGGCCGATTGGGCGCCGGCGAGCAGGCTCGAGCCGTGCGCGAGGCGCGCCTGGAGCGCCGTGACCTCGGCCCATTCACCCTCCCGCGGCGCCAGTTTCTTCAGGGCCGCCGCCTTGTCGGCGAGCTCGGCGCGCTCGGCCTCGCGGGCCGCGATGCTGCGGACCGCTTCCTCCGCCACGGCCTCGAGCCGCTTCCACGTGCGATGCGCCTCGGCGACCTCGGCGGCGAGCGCCTCGGTTCCCGCCTGCGCGTCGAGGAGCTCCCGCTGCGCGGCCGGCCGCAGGAGCGACTGGTGCGCGTGCTGGCCATGGATGTCGACGAGAAGCTCGCCCGCCTCCCGCAGCTGGGCGAGCGTCGCCGCCCGCCCGTTGATGAAGCAGCGGGAGCGCCCGGCCGCATCGATCGTGCGTCGCAGGAGCACCCGCTCCGGGTCGCCGGTCAGCTCGGCGCCGGCCAGCCAGGCCGTCAGCGGATGCGAAGCCGGGACGTCGAATTCGGCCGAAAGCTCGGCGCGCTCGGCGCCCTGGCGCACGAGCGAGGCATCCGCCCGCCCGCCCACGAGGAGCTCGATCGCGTCGACGAGGATCGACTTGCCGGCGCCCGTCTCTCCGGTGAGGGCCGTGAAGCCGCGGTCGAGCTCGAGCGAGACGCGCTCCGCAATCACGAAGTCGCGCAGCTCGAGCGAGCGCAGCATGGGCTAGGCGCGCTCCTTCTCGATCGACTCGCTCCAGCGCAGCTTCTCGCGCAGGGTGGCGAAGTACCGGTAAGCGGGCGGATGCACGAAGCGCACGACCTCGCTCGAGCGGCGCAGCACCAGGCGGTCGCCCTCGGCCATGTCGGCGAGGGCGAAGCCGTCGAAGTGCGCCCGGGCATCGTCGGCGCGCACGATGGTGATCTCGATGACGCTCCGGTCGCTCACGCTGACGGGCCTCGCCGAGAGCGTGTGCGGCGCGAGCGGCACGAGCGCAAACGCGGGGACCGCCGGGTGCAGGATCGGCCCGTTCGCCGAGAGCGCGTAGGCGGTCGAGCCCGTCGGCGTGGCGACGATCATGGCGTCGCCGCGCAGCTTGTAGACGAACTCGCCGTCGATCGTGAGCTCGAACTCGATGAGCCGTCCCTGGCTGCCCTTGCCGAGCACCGCCTCGTTGAGGGCGATGGTGCGCAGGAGCGTCTGCCCGCTGCGCACGATCTCGCAGTCGAGGAGGGACCGGTCCTCCATGGAGCAGCGTCCGTCGAGGATGGCGCCGATGCCCTCCAGCATGTCGGCGTGGCCGATGTCGGTCATGAAGCCCACGCGCCCCTGGTTGACGCCCGTGACGGGAACGCCGTGGCCCACCAGGTTGCGAGCCGCCGCGAGCATGGTGCCGTCGCCGCCGACGATGATGGCGAGCTCGGCGCGGCTGCCGATGGCGTCGTAGCCGACGCCGCGCGCGCCGATGTCCGCGCCGGTCTCGCGCTCGATCAGCACCTCGCAGCCGCGGCGCTCGAGGAACGCCTTCAGCGTCCGCAGCGACTCGGCGATCTCGGGACTGCGCAGCTTGCCGATCAGCGCGACGCGCCCGAACCTCGGCGAAGCGGCGGCAAGTGACATGCGCGCGAGTGTACAATGAATCACATGATGGACAAGCGCGCCCAGGTTCTGCTCAAGACTCTGATCGAGCGCTACATTGCGGAGGGCCAGCCGGTCGGCTCGCGCACGCTTTCCAAGTACTCCGGGCTCGACCTTTCGCCGGCCACCATCCGCAACGTGATGGCCGACCTCGAGGACCTCGGCTTCATCTCGAGCCCCCACACCTCCGCGGGCCGGGTTCCCACGCCGGCCGGCTACCGGTTCTTCGTGGACACCCTGCTCGTCGTGAAGCAGCTCGAGCTCGAGCGCGTGCGCGAGCTCGAGGACCAGCTGCACCCGGACAACCCGCAGCGCGTCATCCAGTCGGCTTCGCAGCTGCTCTCGCAGCTCACGCAGTTCGCGGGCGTCGTCATGACGCCGCGGCGCCGCGCGGTGACGTTCCGCCACATCGAGTTCGTGCGCCTGTCGGAGAAGCGCATCCTGCTCATCGTGGTCACGCCCGACGGCGACGTGCAGAACCGCATCCTGCTCACCGAGCGCGAATACTCGGCCTCCGAGCTCGTCGAGGCGGCGAACTTCATCAACCAGAACTACTCGGGCCAGAGCTTCGAGGACGTGCGCTCGCGCCTGCAGAACGAGGTGCGCGACCTTCGTGAGGACGTGATCCGGCTCATGAGGACCGCGCTCGAGGCGGGCAATGCCCTGGCCGAGGGAAGCGAGCAGTACGTCATCTCGGGCGAGCGAAATCTCTTCGCGGTGCGCGATCTGTCGCAGGACGTGGACCGGCTGAAGAAGCTGGTCGAGCTGCTCGAGCAGAAGACCTCGCTCCTGCACATCCTCGACCTGTCGCTCCGCGGCCAGGGGGTCCAGGTCTTCATCGGCGGCGAGTCCGGCGTGCAGGCGCCCGACGACGTGAGCGTCGTCACCTCCCCCTACAAGGTCGACGGCGAGGTGGTCGGCACGGTCGGCGTGATCGGCCCCACGCGCATGGCCTACGACCGCGTCGTGCCGATCGTCGACATCACCGCCAAGCTGGTCTCGAGCGCGCTCTCACAGCACTAGGGAAGGGCCTTGACGATGCCGAGGAGCTCCCGGAACCCGGGGCGATCGGCGCGGCCCATCCATTCGAAGATCGCCATCTCGGCCGTGCCGATCGAGCAGCCCGCCGCCCGCAGGCGCTCGAGAGCGACGTCCCGGTCGCTTTCGCGGCGGGAGCCGACCGCGTCGGCGACGAGGAGCGGCTGGTAGCCCCGGTCGAGCAGCGCGAGCGCCGTCTGAAGGACGCACACGTGCGCCTCCATGCCGCAGACGACCGCCTGCCGGCGCCGAAGCGAGGCGAGCGCGGCTTCGATCGAGGGCTCGTCCGGGCAGGCGAAATGCGTCTTCGCGAGCGCGGGCGGCGCGAGCGCGCTCAGCGCGGGTACCGTCGGCCCGATGCGGTCGGGACAATGCTCCGAGACCACGACCGGAAGGCCGAGGAGCGACGCGGCGCGGATCAGCGCGGCGCTTCTCGAAACGACCTGCTCGTGGCCGTGGACGTGGGGCGCGAGCTTCTCCTGGACATCGACCACGAGGAGGAACGCCTCGTCGCGCCGCAGGCGCATCAGGAAGCCTTCTTGACGAGGCGCACCGGCGCTTCGCCGGACCGCGGCGCCGGCAGCGGCGCGAGCTGCGGCGCCGGCGGCACCGTGCATCCCTCCACGCAGCAGCGGCCCGGCTGGCGGTTGCGCGTGATCTTGCGCGTGTCGTCGGCGAGGATGCCGCGCTCGAGCAGCCGCTCGACCAGGTCCACCTTGTTGCCGAGCGGGTAGTTGCGCCAGATCTCCATCTGCATCGCCTCGGGCGAGCCGCCGCCATGGAGCGAGATGACCGAGTACCAGCCGCCCTGGTACGAGGCGGTCAGGTCCTCCACCAGGCGCGCCGCATCGATGCGCTTCTCGTACGGGATGTCGGAGCGGCCGCCGAGGAGCTCGGAGATGCGGCCCGCGGTGTGCGGGTTGTGGTCCTCGTCCGGGCCCGGAAGCGTGACGATGAGCCCGCCGGAGACGTGGTGCGCAAGGCGGTGCATGTCGTAGATCTGCGTCGCGAGCAGGAGCTTGCCGATGTTGGCGAAGACGGCGTCCGGCAGGGCGACGCCCGACTCGTCCTTCACGCAGTAGACGGAGGCGGCGACGCCGCAGGCGTAGAAGCCTTCGACGATCTTGATGAGCTCGACCATCCGCTCGCGCAGGTTGGGCGCTTCGTCGAGGTCGATGCCGTTCGCCTCGGTCATGAGCGCGCCGGCGCCGATCAGGAGATCGCCGAAGCCGGCCCGCGCGCCGATGCAGGTGTGCCGGTGATGCGTGGCGTAGCTGTACGTGAGGGGCCCCGAGTGCTGCCATTCGCCCGCGAGGAACACGCGCTCCCAGGGCACGAGCACCCGGTCGAAGATCGCCACGCCGGTCGACTGGCCGTATCGCCCGCTGAACTTCGCGGCCGGCTCGCCCGGCCGCCCGGCCGGGCGCGCGACGATGGTGAGACCTTCGGCGTCGATCGGCACCGCGCAGCACACGGCGTAGTCGCGGTCCGCCTCGATCATGTTCCTGCAGGGCATGACGAGAAGCTCATGCATGTACGGCGCGCCGGTGACGATCGCCTTGGCGCCGGAGAGCACGATCCCCTTCTGCGTGCGCTCGACGATGCGCACGTACGCGTCGGGGTTGGGCTGCCGGTGCGGTCGAAGCGAGCGGTCGCCCTTGCCGTCGGTCATGGCCACCCCGAGCGTGAGATCCTCTTCGTAGACGCGCTCGATGTAGGCGTCCAGGCGCGCCCCGTATTCCGTGCCGAGATCCGCATCGACCCTGGCGGCCGACATCCGGATCGCCGAGAGGGCGTCGCCGCCGAGGTAGCGTTGCGCGCAGCCCGTGTGCTGGCACACAAGGCGCACCGCCTCCAGCTTGTTGAGCAGGTCCTGCCCCGAGGTCGGAATCGCCATCATGCGGTTCACTTCCGCCGGCCCCGAGGCCGCAGGCGCCCGCATGACCGGCCGGAGCTCCTCGCGCAGGGCGAAGTCGTAAGTGAGCCCGACCGCGGCCACGCCCGGAGCGAGCGCCGGATGGTCGGCGACCGAGCCGACCGCCTCGCCGTTGACGAACACCCTCGGCCGATAGCGCTTGAGCGACTCCCGGTAGTCGTTCCCGGACATCAGCATGGCGGCCTCCTCCTCGATGGCACGAGGAAATGTAGCCGATAATCGCGCGATTCCGCCATGCGTTCCATCCTGCTCGTCAACCTCGGCTCGCCTCGCGCACCGACGACCGATGCGGTGCGCGACTATCTCGCGCAGTTCCTGTCCGACCCGCTCGTCGTGGAGCTGCCGCGTCTGCTTTGGCTGCCGATCCTCCACGGGATCGTGCTGCGGACCCGGCCGGCCCGATCGGCGGAGAAATACCGGCTGGTGTGGACGCCGGAAGGCTCGCCGCTCGCCGTGCACACGGCAAGGCAGGCCGCCCTGCTCGCCTCTTACATAAGGAATAGCATCCAGGGCGCAAGCGTGGAGGTCCGGCATGCGATGCGCTACGGCCACCCCTCCATCCCCTCAGCATTGAAAGAGATGGCACTGAGCGAGCCGGGAGATCTTCTGGTGATACCGCTCTACCCCCAATACTCGAGAAGCACGACGGAATCGGTTCTCAGGCTCCTTCCGGCCGGCGTTCGAAGCGTGCGCGATTTCCACGATCACCCGGGCTACGTCGATGCGCTGGCCGCCAACGTGCGCGATCATTGGTCGGCGCACGGCCGGGCGCAGACGCTCGTGATGAGCTTCCACGGCCTGCCGCAGCGCGCCGTGGATCGCGGCGATCCCTACCGGGAGCAATGCCTCGCGACGGCGGCGCTTCTCGCCGGGCGGCTCGGGCTCGGAAAGCAGGAATACGTCGTCACGTTCCAGTCACGCTTCGGGGCGGCGAAGTGGCTGCAGCCGTATACGGAGCCCACGCTCGTCGAGCTCGCCCGCGGGGGCCTCGAGCGCGTGGACGTCGTGTGCCCGGGATTCGTCGCCGATTGCCTCGAGACCCTGGAAGAGATCGACATCACTGCGCGGCGCGCTTTTCTCGACGCGGGCGGACGGGATTTCCGCTACATCCCCTGCCTGAACGAGTCGCCTGCATGGATCGCCGCCCTCGCAGCGATCGCCGAATCTAGCGAAGGAGCCCTTTGAGGCGGTCCTTCACCTTGTCTTCGATCTTGTCGCGCTTTTTCTCGACCTGCTCCTTGATTTTGGCGCCGGCCTTCGTGCGGGCGATGTCCGCGGCGACCGCGCCGTAATCGACCTTGTAGCTCATCGCCGCGAAAGGTCCGGTGAGATGCACCGGCACCGTGATCCCCGCCAGGTCGTCGAGGCCCGCGCCGCCCTGCCCCTTCGCCGTCGCCACCACCGTGGCCTTCACGACGTAGTCGAGCGTCGAGGCGGCGATGTCGACCTTGCCCGCGCCGTTGACGCGCAGGAGCGGCGATTTCGCCTCCAGGTCGTCGTTGTGCGCGACGCCGTCCTTGATCTTGAAGCTGGCGTGGAGCTCGGTGAAATCGGTCTTCTGGTCGGCGCTCGCCGTGCCCTCCTCCGATCTTCCGAGGGACTTCACCTTGCGCAGGACCTCCGCGACGTTGATGCCCCTTACCGCACCGTCGCGCAAATCGAGCTTCGCCGTGCCGTCGAGCGAGCGCTTGATCGCCTCGACGCTCGCCCCGGCGCCGGCGACGTCGAGGCTGACGTTGCCCTTGCCTTCGAGCCGGTCCTGCTGCGCGAAATCGCGAAGCAGCGGCCCGATGGAGATGCTCGACAGCGTCTCCTTCACCGCGACCCGGTTGCCCTTCGCGTGCAGGCTGATCGCGCCGTTCAACGCGCCCTCATAGAGGCGGGCCGAATGGGGGCTGACGTCGAGGCGGCCGTTCGCCGCCTTGACCTCGGCCTTGACGTCGGAAAGCTTCAGTCCCTGGGCCTGGAGCGAGCCGACCTGCAGCGATCCTCGCGCGTCGAGCCCCTCGAGCGCCGAGAGATCGACGGGCGTTTCGGGCGCCTGCGCGGGCGGCTTGCCGGCCGGCTGAGGCGCGCCGGACGCGGGCGCCTGCTGCGGCGGAAAGTACTGGTCGAGGTTCAGCCGATCCACATTCACGTCGAAGCGATAGGCCGGCGGGGAGAATCTGGCCAGGCCGAGCTTCGCCCGGATCGTCGACTCGTCGAACTTCGAAGTGAGGTCGGCGTCCAGCGTCTGCGCCTCGAGGTTCGCCTCAACACTGCCCTCGAGCGGCACCTTCATCGGCCGCGGCATGCCCGCGCCGCTCAGCGCGACGCTCGCCGTGAGCTTCGGGATCGAAAGCGCCTTGGCGGAGCCCTGGATGCCGGGAAGCTGGAGGCTCGCTTCCAGGTTGCGCTCCGCACCCTTGAGGCTGAACTGCGCCGCGATGGCCTCGCCGGTCGCCTTGTCGGGCGAGAGGATCACTTTGGGCGCCGAGAGTTTGGCCGAGACGGCATCCTTTTCCAGCGTGCCCTCCACCGTCCCCTCGAGCGCCGAAAGCGCGTACGCCCCGCCGGGCAGGTCGATGTCGTAGCCGCCCGCCAGCTTCAACGCGACGTCCAGAGCGGGCTGTGCTCCCTTCAGGGCGGCGGAAAGCTGCAGCCGGCCGTTCGCCCGCTCCGCGATCCGGCCCGTCGAAAGATGAACGTCGGTCACGGCGAGCGATTGTCCGGTCGCAAGATCCTTGTAGGACACCGCCGCGTCCTCCAGGGCGAAGCCTGCAATGTCGAACTTGACAGCGCTCTCGTCCGCCGGCTCGCCTTTCGGCTCCGATGCCGCAGGGGGCGCCTTGCCGTCCTCGCCGCGCTCGATGAGATCCTGGAAATTGAAGCGGCCGTCCTTGTCCTTGATCACCTGCGCGTTCAGCCCGGAGACGCGGATGCGGTCGACGATGACTTCGCCCCGCAAGAGCGGCAGGAGGGCGACCGAGCCGTGGGCCTGCTCCACCGACAGGAATTGCCGGGAAGGATCCTTCTCCGACAGGGTTGCCTTGGCCACCCGAGCGCCCAGGCTCGGGAAGAAGGCCACTTCGAGGTCGCCCTGCAGCTTGAGCGTGCGGCCCGTCTGGGCCTTGACGGCGGCTTCGATCTGCTCCTTGTAGCGGTTCGGGTCGAAGGTGGCCGCGAAGATCGCCGCCGCCACGACGGCCAGGACCAGGAGCCCCGCCAGCCCGAGAAGGCCGTACTTGAGCACTTTCATCGTCGGATCAATCTGTTAAGCGACCGGAAGGGATTTCGCAATGCGGTCATTGTCTGCCTTGAAAGCGGGGCTCGCCACCCCAACGTGCGGAAGATGCAAGAGGAGAAGATACAACCCCAGGACCCCCAGAACGAGGGGGCCGCCAAGGAGGGCGAGGGCGCGACGGAAAACACCCCCTCGCTGGAGACGCTGCTGGCCGAAGCGCAGGCGAAGATCGAGTCGCAGCGCGACGCGCTGCTCCGCGCCGTGGCCGATGCGGACAACGCGCGCAAGCGCGCCCAGGCCGAGGCGGCGACCGCTCAGAAGTTCGCCATCGAGCGCTTCGCCGAGTCGCTGCTCCCGGTGGTGGACAGCCTCGAAGCGGCCGTGGCGGCGGCGAAGGACCTGCCGGCGGCGCAGCGCGAGGGCGTCGAGCTCACGCTGCGGCAGCTGATGAGCGCCTTCGAAAAGCACCATCTCACGCAGATCGCCCCGGCGGCCGGCGAGCGCTTCGACCCGCACCGGCACGAAGCGATGGCCGCGGTGCCCGCCGACGCCGAGCCGAACACCATCGTCACCCTCATGCAGAAGGGCTACGCGCTCCATGAGCGGATCCTGCGACCGGCCCTCGTCACCGTCGCGCGCGCGGTTGAAAAGCCCGCGGAAAACCCCATCTCTGACACAGACTTAAGTTAAAGGCAGGGAACCATCATGGCAAAAGTCATCGGCATCGACCTCGGCACCACGAATTCGTGCGTCGCCATCATGGAGGGCGGCAAGCCCAAGGTCATCGAGAACGCGGAGGGCGCCCGCACCACGCCGTCGGTGGTCGCCTATACCGAGGAAGGCGAGATTCTCGTGGGCGCGCCGGCCAAGCGCCAGGCGGTGACCAACGCCAAGAACACCATGTACGCCGTGAAGCGGCTGATCGGCCGCCGCTTCGACGAGAAGGAAGTCCAGAAGGACATCAACCTGATGCCCTACCGGATCGTGCGCGCCGACAACGGCGACGCCTGGGTCGAGGTGCGCGGCAAGAAGATTGCCCCGCCGCAGGTGTCGGCGGAGGTGCTGCGCAAGCTGAAGAAGGACGCCGAGGCCTATCTCGGCGAGACCGTCAGCGAAGCGGTCATCACGGTCCCCGCCTACTTCAACGACTCCCAGCGCCAGGCCACCAAGGACGCCGGCCGCATCGCCGGCCTCGAGGTGAAGCGCATCATCAACGAGCCCACCGCGGCGGCGCTCGCCTTCGGCCTGGACAAGGCCCTCAAGAAGGACATGAAGATCGCCGTCTACGACCTGGGCGGCGGCACGTTCGACATCTCCATCATCGAGATCGCCGACGTCGAGGGCGAGATGCAGTTCGAGGTGCTCTCCACGAACGGCGACACCTTCCTCGGCGGCGAGGACTTCGACCAGCGCCTCATCGACTACGTGGTCACGGAGTTCAAGAAGGACCAGGGCGTGGACCTCTCGAAGGACGTCCTCGCGCTGCAGCGCCTCAAGGAGGCGGCCGAGAAGGCGAAGATCGAGCTCTCCTCGGCGCAGCAGACCGAGATCAACCTGCCCTACATCACGGCGGATCAGTCCGGTCCCAAGCACCTCAACATGAAGCTGACCCGGGCGAAGTTCGAGTCCCTGGTGATGGAGCTGATCGAGAAGACGATCGAGCCCTGTCGCATCGCGATCAAGGACGCCGGCGTGAAGGTGAGCGACATCGCCGACGTCATCCTGGTCGGCGGCCAGACGCGCATGCCGAAGGTCCAGGAGAAGGTGAAGGAGTTCTTCGGCCGCGAGCCTCGCAAGGACGTCAACCCCGACGAGGCGGTCGCCATCGGCGCGGCCATCCAGGGCGGCGTGCTGCAGGGCGAGGTGAAGGACGTGCTGCTCCTCGACGTGACCCCGCTTTCGCTCGGCATCGAGACCCTCGGCGGCGTGATGACCAAGCTCATCCAGAAGAACACCACGATCCCGACCAAGGCGACGCAGGTGTTCTCGACCGCGGAGGACAACCAGAGCGCCGTGACGATCCACGTGCTGCAGGGCGAGCGCGACATGGCCGCGGGCAACAAGTCGCTCGGCCAGTTCAACCTGACCGACATTCCGCCCGCGCCGCGCGGCATGCCGCAGATCGAGGTCACGTTCGACATCGACGCGAACGGCATCCTGCACGTCACCGCCAAGGACAAGGCGACCGGCAAGGAGAACAAGATCAAGATCCAGGCGAGCTCGGGCCTCTCCGAAGCCGAGATCCAGCGCATGGTCAAGGACGCCGAGGCGCACGCCGAGGAAGACCGCAAGCAGCTGGAGCTCGTGAGCGCGCGCAACTCGCTCGAGGCGCTCGTGCACTCGGTTCGCAAGTCGCTCGGCGACTATGCCGACAAGCTCGACGCGGGCGAGAAGGAGCGCATCGAGTCCGCGCTGAAGGAGGCCGAGGCGTCGCTCAAGTCGGGCGACAAGGCCGAGCTCGACGCAAAGGCCCAGGCGCTCTCGCAGGCGGCGCAGAAGCTCGGCGAGAAGATGTACGCCGACGCCCAGGCGCAGGCCCAGGGTGCCCAGGCGGGCGCGGAGGCCCCCGGCGCGCAGTCCTCGCAGGGCAATGACAGCGACGTGGTCGATGCCGAGTTCACCGAAGTGAAGGACAAGAAGACGGGATGAGGCGTTGGCCAAGCGCGACTACTATGAGGTTCTCGGCGTAAACCGGGACGCCTCCGAAGAAGAAATCAAGAAGGCCTATCGCCGGCTGGCGATGAAATGGCATCCGGACCGCAATCCGGACGATGCCAAGGCCGAAGAGCGCTTCAAGGAGGCGAAGGAGGCGTACGAGATCCTGGCGGACGCGAGCAAGCGTGCCGCCTACGACCAGTTCGGCCACGCCGGCATCGATCCCCATGCGGGGCCCGCCGGGGCCGGCATGGGCGGCTTCGGCGACATCTTCAGCGACATCTTCGGCGAGATCTTCGGCGCGGGCGCCGGCCGCGGCGGGCGCTCCACCGTCTTTCGCGGCGCCGACCTGCGCTACAACCTCGAGATCACGCTCGAGCAGGCGGCGCACGGCTTCGAGACCAAGATCCGCATTCCGGGCATGACGGCCTGCGAGACGTGCAAGGGCACCGGCGCGCGGCCCGGCAGCCAGCCGCAGACCTGCCCTTCCTGCCGCGGCGCCGGCCAGGTGCGCGTCTCGCAGGGGCCGTTCTCGATCGCCCAGACCTGTCCGCGCTGCCACGGCAGCGGGAGCATCATCCCCAATCCCTGCGCGAGCTGCGGCGGCACCGGGCGCGTGAAGCTGCAGAAGACCCTTTCGGTCCGCATCCCCGCCGGCGTCGACGAGGGCGACCGGGTCCGCCTCTCGGGCGAGGGCGAGCCGGGCGTGAACGGCGGCCCGCCCGGGGACCTTTACGTGCAGGTGCACATCAAGCCGCATCCGGTCTTCCAGCGCGACCACGACGATCTCCATTGCGAGATGCCCATCTCCATCACCACCGCGGCGCTCGGCGGCGAGATCGTCATTCCCACGCTCGACGGCACCGCGCGCATCCGCGTGCCGGCCGAGACGCAGTCGGGCAAGACCTTCAGGCTGCGCGGCAAGGGCATCAAGGGCGTTCGCAGCCAGCAGCCCGGTGATCTCTTCTGCCACGTCGTGGTGGAGACGCCGGTGGCGCTCACGGAGCGGCAGCGGCAGCTCCTGCGCGAGTTCGACCAGATCAGCCAGCAGGACGCCGCGCGCCACAACCCGCGCGCCAAGTCCTGGCTCGACAAGGTCAAGGAGTTTTT
>CAYWSG010000023.1:16276-26313 GCA_964461055.1 uncultured Enterobacteriaceae bacterium
ACGGCTAGCCCCTACCGGGGCCAGGGCCGGGGGCGATCGATGAGATTTCCCTGGTAGCCCGAGAAGCCGATCGCCCCCAGGGCCTGGAAGGTCTCGTCGTCCTCGATCCTCTGCGCGATCACCGGGATATCGAGCTGCCGCGCCGCGCGCACGAGCGACTCGGCGAAGAAGCGCGCTCCCGCATCGCTCAGCATCCTGGCCGTGTGCGCCCCCGCGAGCTTGATGTAGGCAGGCTTCAGCCGCCGCAGCAGCGCCAGGCTGTCGCGGTGCACGCCGAAGTTGTCGATGGCGAACCCGGCGCCGGCCGCACGAACCGCCCGGGCAAACGCGGCGGCCGCCGCCTCGTCGCGCACCACGCCATGCTCCGCCATCTCGAAGACCAGCCGGGCGGCCTTGATGCGCTCGGCCGAAAGCCGCGCCGCAAGCCACTGCAGGAACCGGGGCTCGCCGGCCGAATGAGCCGAGACGTTGATGCTGAGCGGCGGGTGCGCCGGCCGCAGCCGCTCGAGCGCCTGCTCGATCACGCTGCGGTCCAGCGCTTCGACCAGTCCATGCGCGGCGACGATGGGCATGAAGTGCGCCGCGGTCATCTCGCGCCCTTCCGCGTCGCGCAGGCGCGCGAGGATCTCCACGTGCAGCAGGCGATGGTCGCTCATGCGATGCGCTTCCTGCCCCACGAGGAGCAGCCGCCTGGCCGCGAGCGCTTCGCGCACGGCCTCGACAGGGTCCACGGCCGCGCCGGCGGCTTCGCCGTCCTTCGCGCTTCTCACCACCACCACGGCGTCGGCGTCCTCCCGCGCCTCGAGGAGCGCTTCCTCCGCATCGCGCGCGAGCGCGCGCAGCGCCGTCGTCGCGCCCGACGCATGGACCGCGCCGACATGGACGCGATCGAAGCGGTCGATGCCGTGCTCCTTCAGGAGGACCCCTGCCCGCGCCTGCAGCCCGAGCAGCCGCTCGCGGCCCTCGCCCGGCTCGACGCCCTGCAGCGCGACGATCGCCACCGCGCCCGACCAGCGGCCGGCGAAGCCGCCGGCCGCGGCCGCCGCCTCTTCGATCCCGCGGTACAGGTCGCGGAGCAGCGCGTCGCACCTTGCGCTCCCCAGCGCCTGGTTGAGGGCGGCAAGCTCGGCGAGCTCGACGAGCGCGAGCACGCCCCGGAACGGCTCGCTCTCGCCTTCGTACACGCTTTCGAACCGCGCCGCGAATCCGCGGGCGTTCAGGACGCCGGTGACCGGGTCGCGGAACGCCTCCGCCTGGAGGCGCTGCGCCCGGCGTGCTTCCGCCTCGATCGCCTCGTCGACCTTTCCCGAGAGGATGTTCATGGCATCCACGACCCGGGCGAGCTCGCGCGTCGACGGCCTCGGCCGCACCTGCACGAAGTCGCGCGCCGAGATCGCGAGCGCTGCGCGCTCCACCGCCGCGAGCGGCCTCAGCACGCCGCGGAGGAAAAGCCGCAGCGCGATGAGCGCGGCGCCATAGATCACCGCGAGGTAGAAAAGCGTGTTTCGCGCCGCGTGCCAGAGCTGCTCGTAGGCGAAGCGCGGGTGCGCCGTCACCCGGACGCGCCCGAGCTGGCGCCAGCCCGCGCTCACGAGTGATTCGGCGGTCGGGGCGCTCAACGGGAAAAGCCGCACGAGCCACGCTGGATAGTCGCCCGCCTGGGCCGGAAGGACCCGGGACACGAGCGTCTCACCCGACGGCGAGAAGTACTCGATGCGCTCATAGTGGCCGCGGTCGAAAGCCGGATTCACGATCGTCTGCGCGAGGGCGGCGTCCGCCTGCTTCATCAGCGCGCCGAGGGAAAGGCCGATCGAGGTCGCCGCGTCCTGGGCCTTGGAGTCGAGCTCGCGTTGCAGGTGCTCCTGGGCGCTGCGCAGGTAGATCGCCTCCACGCCCGCGAGGGCGACGAGGAAGATGACCGACACGGCGATCGCCAGCTGGCGGCCGAGCGTCATCCGGATGTACCCCGCAGGCGAAGCTCCCAGTCGAGGCGCTCGAGCAGAAGGCTCCAGTTGCGAATCTGGCGCGGCGAGCCCCTGCGCCCGCCCGCCTCGACCCGCAGGTCGTCATCGTTGAAGCTGTAGACGGGCAGGAGGTCGGTGCGCTGCGAGGCCGGCCGCACGGCGTCCTCCAGATTGTCCAGCACGAGCGGCTCGGCGTCGGGCCGGGGGTAGTAGGCGAGCACCATGTGGGCCTGGTTCAGCTTGAGCGCCTTCACGTAGGTCATGCGAAGGCGCTCGACCGGCACGCCGAGTTCCTTGAGGAGGAAATACTTGGCGATGGTGAAGTCCTCGCAGTCCGCGCCATGGCTGCCGACGGACTCTGCCGGCGTCGCCCAATAGTCCGCCTCGCCCCAGTGCGGCAGGTCGTCCACGAAGCGGATGCGGTTGAGAAAGCGGTTTACGTCCTCGAGGAGCGCCTGCTCGGCCAGCGGCTCGGCCGCGCGCGCGGCCGCGTAGCGCTGCCAGGCGTGCAGCCGCTCGCGCGTACCCTTGCCAAAGCGCGTCTCATACCGGGCCATGAGCGCCGGCGACACGGCGCTCGCGAATCCCCGCCGGGCCGCCTCCTGGGCGCTGGCAGCCGCGTCGCCCGCGGGTGCCGGGAGGAGCACGGCGAGCAGCGCCGAAACGAAGATGGCCTTCGAGCATGGCATCGCCGGAATGTCGCGCGATGCGTTCTCAGATCCCCAGGGCGCTGCGCATGTAGGCGAGCGGCTTGCGCAGCAGGTAGTAGCCGAGCGTGACCTCGCCGGCGTAGATCTTGGCCGTCCCGCGAAGGCCGATGCGCGGCAGGCGCCCGGGCTCGAGCTGCGCATGCACCACATACGCGAGGCTGCCGTCCGGGGAGAGGCTCGCCTCGTAGCTCGAGCGCTCGATGTGGGCCTCCAGCGGCGAGAGCGGGTCCACGTGCAGCAGCACCGACACCTTCGCGCCCCGCTCCAGCTCGACCGCGTCGTCGGGCGGCAGATAGATCGTCACGTCGATGAGCGACGGATCGGCGATCAGCATTACGCGCTCGCCGACCTGAACCGGCCGGCCGCGCCAGTCCTCCTGGCTCGAGAAGATGGCGACGCCCCCCTGAGGGGCGAGGAGCTTCGACTTGCCGAGAAGCTCGGAAAGGTAGTTCACCTCCGCGAGCTTCTCCTGCACGCGCGCGTTCAGCACCTGCAGCTCGAGCCGGCTCGCCTCGTCGCTGAAGGACTTGAAGGTGGCCCGCTGCAGGTCGGCGCGCGCGATGTCGAGCGAGCGCGAGGCCACCTCGAGGCGGTTGCGAAGCGAGGTGTCGTCGAGCACCGCGAGCAGCTGGTCGGCCTTCACGATCTGGTTGGGCTTCACCACGATTTCCTTCACGACGCCGTCGAGCGGCGAGGTGACCGGGATCGGGCGAAGCGGCGTGATCTCGGCGGGGGCGAGGGCGCTGAGCGGCACCGGGATCAGAGACCCGAGCGCGAGGACTGCGACGAGCACCGCGGCGAGCTTCCAGGTCCCCGCGGCCCGGAGCCAGCGGCCGACCCGGCTGTGCTCGCTGCGCCAGGCCCAGAGCGAATAGCCGGTCGAGCGCGCCACCCATTCCGCGGCCGCTCGCTCGGGGTCCGTGAAGGGCTTGGCGCGGAAAAAGAGCATGCCGCCGAGGGCCTCGCCGCCGGGGCCGCGCAGCGGGCAGTGCACGATGTGCGCCGGGCACCAGTCGCTGCCGTCGGCGACGATAGCCTCCGGAAGGCTTGCCGCGCTCAGCGTGGCGGCAGCCTGGAACGGCTCCGGCGTGGTCGCCTGCACGAGTCGCACGAGCCACTGCTGGTACGGGCTATCGCCCGAGACGTCCGCGAGGCCCGAGGCGGCCGCGATGAGAGGGCGGGCGAAGACGTCGCGGCGCCAGAGCACGCACTGGTCGAAGCCCACGGCCTGCGACGCGTCGTTGACGGCCCGAAAGGCCACCTCGTGCGGACCCGAGGCCGACTGAAGCCGCCGCTCGAACTCGAGCAGCGCGAGCGCGGGATGCTCGCTTGCGCTCACGCGCGGCCTCCTGCCGGCCCGGCCGCAAACAGCCCCCGGGCGGCGTGTCTCATCGCTGCGGCTTGCGCTCGAAGATGGCGGTGGCAACCATGCCGGGGAGAAGCCGTCCGCCGTTCTTGTCCACCCGTGCCTCGACTTCGAGCTGCTGGCTTACGCCGTCGACGCGCGCGTTCAGCTTGGAGACCGAAGCGCCGAAGGTCTCGCCCGTCTCCCGCACTTCCAGGCGAACCGGCGTGCCGACCCGCAGCCACTTGACCCACGAGGCCGGGACGAACATCTGCGCCTTGAGCTTCGCCGGGTTGACGAGATCGACGAGCGGCTGCCCGATGTTCACGCTCTCGGCGCTCTTGACGCGCACGCGGGCGACGTTGCCCGCGAACGGCGCGAGCACCCGGCAATACGCGATCTGCGCCTTGCGCACGTCGACCTGGCTCCTGGCCTTGTCGGCCGCGGCGGCCGCGACGGCCACCTCGAGTTCCCCCGCAGCGCCGAGCGCCTGCAGGCGAAGCCGTGCGAGATGCGTCTCGCGCGCGCCCCGGTACTCCGCCTCGGCGGCGTCGAGCTGGGCGTTCTGCTCCGAGCAGTCGAACTCGACCAGTCGCTCGCCCTTCTTGACCGTCTCGCCCAGGCCCACGTGCACCTGGCGAATGCGTCCCGCCATCTGGCTCGCGAGGGTGGTTTCCTGCGTCGGCACGATGAGGGCCGCGACCTGGGGAAGCGCGGCAGCGTCCGCACCGGGCTCGGGCGCCTGAGCCGCCGGTTGCGGCGCACCGTTCGCCGGTGCGCTCTTCGTCCCTTCGACGGGCCCGGAGGCCTGGTTCTGCGCCAGCAGCCGGTCGGGCGCGGCCGCGAGACTCGCCGCAAGCGCACAACAAAGTAGCGTGCGGGCCTTCATCGTTGCAGGCTCGCGCTGATGACCTGCGGCAAGCGCAGCGCCGTGTCGAGGCGTAACGCGAGCACCGAATCGAGCCGCGAGGCGAGCACCGGCTTTGCGGCCGGAACGCTCTGCCTGGCGACGGCGCGCTTGCGAGGCGGCTCGAGCTGCAGGCGGGCCGCCGGCTTGAGGGCCGGGCGGGTGATGCGCGAGGGCGCGATGTCGGCGATGACGCGGTACACGGCGCCTTCGCCCAGGACCCGCCACTGCTCGGCGTCGATCGGCTCGCTCAGGGTGGTCGAGAACTGCCGCGTGAGCGTCGGGTGCCGGTCGCGTCCCGGGATGACTCGGATCGTCGCCTGGACCTCCCGGCGCCCTTCCCTGGCGGCCCCCGTGCGGATGGTGAGGTCGAGCCGCGCGTCGGCCGCCTCGGCGGCTCCGACTTTCATGCGCGCGCTCTCGAGCACGCGCTCGACCCCCTGGCGCACATACGAGGCCACCTCGCGGCTCGCGCCGGTAACGGAGCCGACCAGCAACGCCGGCCGCCACGCGGAAGCCCGCTCGGTGAAGCTGGCGTGCTCGAGCTCGGCGTAGCGCGCCTTCACCTGCCCCGCGAGCTCGGCGATGGCGAGCGTCTCGTCCTCGCGGGGGACCGCGTCATGGCCGATCGAGTTGAAAAGGCGCGCGATGCTCGCCTGCAGGTTCGCGTATGCGAGGTCGCGGTTGATGCGGCTCGCCATGGCGCGCGCCCGCGTGCGCACGAGCTCGAGCTCGTTGTCGATGCCGACCCTGGCGCTGGAGGCGAGGTGCTCGACGATGACATCGTCGTCGCGCGCCGCCTCCTGCCAGATGAGGTACTCGTCGGCCACGAGGGTGTAGCGGATGGCGGCGATGCGCGTCTGGGCGAGGATGGCCATGGCGAGCGCCTGCCGGCGCGCCTCGTCGGCGCGGCGCTGGGCGTCGCGGGAGCGCTTCTGCGCCGGGATGGAGAAGGCCTTGACGAGGTTGAACGCCACGTTGAGGCCGGCGGAAGTCCAGGCGTTGTTGAGCAGGAACCGGTTGCTGTCGTAGTTGCGTCCGAGGTCGAACGTCAGGTTCGGCAGCAGCCCGAGGAGCGCCTTGCGCGCCTCGTCGGCGGAGATGCGGGCGCGGTAGCCTTCCTCCGCCATCTCCGGGCGCGAGCGCAGCGCGAGCGCCTCGAGCCGGTCGATGTCGGCGGTGAGGTCGAGCACCGGCCGCTCGTCGCTCGGCGGCGAGGCGACGTGAAGCTCCGTGCCGGGCGGCGCGTTGACGAGGGCGGCGAGCTCCACCCTGGCCTGCGCGAGATCCTGCCGCCGGAAGGCGATCTGCTGGTTGAGGTCGAGGAGCGCGCGCCTCAGCGTCGCCGTCTGCACCGGCGGCAGAAGGCGCCGCGCCTCGATGTGGCGCGTGCGCTCGATGGCCCGCTCGATCTCCTCGAGGAGCCGGTCGGCCTGCGGCAGCAGGCGCTCGGCCGCCTCGGCGCGCCACCACGTCACGCGCACGTCGTGCATGAGCGTCTGCACCGCCTTGCGCCGCCGCTCCTCGGCGATGAGCTTCTGGTCGGCGAGCTGGCGGGCGCGGTAGTAGCTCACGCCGAAGTCGAGCAGGTTCCACGACAGCCCGATGCTGGCGGTCTGGCGCTCGCGCTCGACCGAGGCGGTCGGCGTGGTGGCGATGGTGCCCGACGGCGTAAAGCCGAAGCCGAAGGCGTCGTTGCTGCGGTTGGAATAGCCGGCGTTCAGCGTGAGCTTGGGCAACAGGTCGAACTTCGCCACGTCGAGCTGCGCCTCGGCCGCCGCTTCCTCCATGCGGCGCACGCGCTGCTCGGCGTGGTACTTGATCGCGCGCGCGGTCGCTTCGGCAAGCGTAAGGGGGCCATGGATGGGTTCCTGGCCACGGAAGAGCCCGGCGCGCGCCTCTTCGGCCAGACGCTCGCGCTCGGCGTCGTCGAGCGCCCGCGGCGTGACCGAGCAGCCGGCCAGCACGACAAGGATGAAAGCGAGCGCAGCGGTGCCCGCCGCCCCTGCCCGGCCGTCTCTTCCCTCCCCCATTCTTACTCCCTTTTTATTTTAAAACCGACACTTTACAGCAAAGACTTCACGTAGTTTAGCGGAGATTGAAAACATTGCTCAGCGAGCCTTGCCGGGCGCGGACGGTCCGGCCTTAGCGATGCGCTCGAGGAGCGGGTCGCGGGCAGCCCGCGCGGCTTTCATCTGCTCGCTGAAGGGCACCGGCACTTCCCGGCCCTTGCGGTCCTTGCCTTTGCCTTCGTCGGCCGCCTTCGCCTCGGCCGCCCGCCTCGCGGCCTCCTGCCGCTCCTTCTCCGCTTCCTTGGCGTCGACATCGAGGCCGAGCAGGAGGTCGGCGATGTCCTGCCCGGGCTGCGCGGCCTCGAGCTTCAGGTCCTCGACGAGGAGCAGGAACCGGGTTCGGGCCTCCCGGCCGAAATCGTCCCGGGCGATGACTTCGATCTCGAGCGCGCCTCGCACGTCGCTCGGCGGCTCGCCCGAGAAAGTTCCGCGCACGCCGTCGAACTGGAGCCACGCCGGGAGCGCCCGCCCGTCGGCGAGGCGCGCTTCCAGGTACACGCGCGCGGCGGGATCGGTATGGGCGAAGGCGTCCTCGGGGACGTAGAGCATGTCTCGCGCGCCGGTCAGGCTGAGCGTCGGGATGCCGTGGAAGACGAAGAGCCGATGCCCGCCGAAAACCAGATTGGTCGCCGCCCCCGACGGCAGGAGTCCCGGGTCGCCGTCGGTGAGGCGAACGACGGGGAACGACGGCCCCGCGGCGGGCGCCGGCAGCGCGTTCAGGTCGATGAAATCCGGCGGACTCGCGAGCCCCGACGGCGCGAGATGGGCGGGCGGCACGTAAATGTCGACAGGCTGACCGAGCGGCAGCTGGCCGAACGCCGGCGCCGGTCCGGAGGCGCCGGGCGATGCAAGGCCCGCCGGCGAACCGGACGCTGGCGTGGGGCCGACCGTCCCGGGCCCCTGCGCACCGTCCTGGAACGGCAACAGGCCTGAGGGATCGGCCGCCGGAGCAGCCGGCGGCGCCAACAAGGCGAGCGTCGCCGAGGCCGAGGAAGTCCCGTCGCTTGCCGTGACGCGGATGTCGAGACCGGTAAAGCCGGCCGGCGGGGTGCCGGAGAACGCACCTGTGGTCGGATCGAAGGCAAGCCAGCCCGGCAGCGCGGAGCCGTCGGCGAGCGTGGCGGCGAGCGTGAATGCCGAGTCCGGGTCGCTGAACGTGCCGGCCGGAATGGCATAGGTGAAAGGCGATCCGGCAGCCACCTGCTGGGCGGGAATCGGCTGCGCCAGCACCGGCGCGTCGGGCGTCGGTGCGATCGTGATCGTCGCCGTGGCGGTGCTCGACAGCGCGCCGTCGCTCGCCGTGAGGGTAAGCGTGGTCGACGCGCTCGGCGTGTCCGAGGCGTTGAAGTAGGAAAGGGTGGCGCCGGCGGCGCCGCCGAGGAGCGCGTTGACCTGCGCGAGCGTGCCCGTGATGGTCACGTTGCCCGTTCCCGCGCCGGCTACGCTCGCGCCGGTGGCGCCCGCCGAGACGTCGAGCACCCCTTCACCCACGGTCAGCGTCGCCATGACGAGCGGCCCGTCGACGTCGGCGACCGAAAGCCCGCCGACGGTGAGATCGAGGGCGGTCTGCTCGGTCGCGGCAAAGCCGCCGGCCGCGATGGTCGCCACGGGCGCGTCGTTGACGGCCGCGATGCCGATGGTGGCGCTGTCGGATGCGCTGAGCGAGCCATCCGAGACCGCGAGCGTCAGCGTGGTGGCGGCCGAAGGCGCATCCGAAGGGTTGAGGTACACCACCGCCGCGCCGCTATTACCCGCAAGAAGCGCGTTGATCTGCGCCTGTGAGCCGGTGAGCGTGACCGTATCCGTGCCCGAGCCCGCCACCGCCACGCCCGTCGTTCCGGCCGTGACCGTGAGCACCCCTTCGCCAACCGAGAGCGTCGCCGTGAGGACCGGGCTATCGACGTCGGCGATGCTCAAGGCGCCGCCCACCAGGCTGAGCGGCGTCTGCTCCGTGGCCGTGAAGCTCGCGGCACCGATCGCAGCGACGGGTGCGTCGTTCACCGCCACCACGTCGATGGTGGACAGCGCGACGTTCGAGTCCGTATCGCCGTCGTTGACGATAATCGTGAGCACGCGCGCGCCAACTGCGGGATCGTCCGAGGCGTTGTGGAAGGTCACCGCCTGCAGCGCAGCGCGGTAGTCCGCCAGGCTGGCTGTTCCGCTCAGCGTCACGACGTTCCCCGCCACGCTTGCCGCGATGCCGGCAGGGAGCGCGCCCACCGAGAGTACGTCCCCCGCCTGCGGGTTGGTGAGCGTGATGGTGGCGAGCTCGAGGTGAGTATCGTCGAAGTCCGAGAGCGACACGGCAGGCCCGACCACGGGAACCGGCGCGGCATTCTCGGTGTAGGTCGTCGCGTAGCCCGTCCCCGGCGCGCCCCCATCGAGGTCGAGCGAGGGGACAGTCTGGGGCGCGACGTTGATCGTCACCGTCGCGCTGGCGGTCGAGACGCCGTCGCTCACGGTGTAGGTAAAGGCGTCTGCTCCCTGGAACCCCACATTCGGCGAATACGTGAACGTACCGTTCCCGTTGTCCGCAACCGTCCCGTTCGTCGGCTGCGTAAATGAAACGATCACAAGGGGGTCGCCGTCGGCATCGGCGTCGTTCGCGAGCAGCGCAGCAGCGGCGATCACGAGCGGCGTGTCCTGGGTCCCGGTCTCCGCGTCCGCCGTTGTCACCGGCGCATCGTTCGTGCCGTTGATCGTCACCGTCACCAGCTGCGTCGTGCCATCGGCCGTCGTCACCGTGAAGCTGTCGGCCAGCGTGTCCCCGGCCCCAAGCCCCTGCACCGCCGCGTTCGTGTTGTCCAGCGTGTAGGTCCAGTTGCCCGACGCATCCACATCGAACGTGCCGTAGCCGTTCGTCGAGGCCGCCCCACTGACCGCCTGGAACACCGCCTCACCCGCGTCCGCATCCGTGATCGTCAGCGCACCCGACACGCTCAGGCTCGTGTCTTCGCTCACCGCTCCACTGGTCACCCCGCCAATCACCGGCGCATCGTTCGTGCCGTTGATCGTCACCGTCACCAGCTGCGTCGTGCC
>CAYWSG010000023.1:26413-26582 GCA_964461055.1 uncultured Enterobacteriaceae bacterium
GCTCGTGTCTTCGCTCACCGCTCCACTGGTCACCCCGCCAATCACCGGCGCATCGGCCACCGGCGTCACGTCCACCGTCAGCGTGTTCGGCGTGCCGTCAAACAGCCCGCCGCTGTCGCGCACGCTGAACGTGAACGACGCATACCCCGCCCCATTGGCATCCGGCGCC
>CAYWSG010000023.1:26682-41426 GCA_964461055.1 uncultured Enterobacteriaceae bacterium
GTCGCGCACGCTGAACGTGAACGACGCATACCCCGCCCCATTGGCATCCGGCGCCGGCGTGAACACCAGGTTGCCCAGCTCCGCCGCCAGGATCACCTGCCCCGCCGTCACCGCCGTCCCGTTGAGCTCGAGCGTCGCCCCCGCCGGCAGCGTGAGCGTGTCGATCCTCACCGCCGAGAGCGTGTCCCCGGCATCCACATCGCTGAACCCGAAGTCCGCCGCCGCAAACGAGCGGCTCGCGTCCTCGTTCACCGTCACCGTGTTGTCCGTGCCCGCCGGCGCATCGTTGACGGCGGTCACGTCGATGGTCGCGATCGCCGTGTTCGAGTCGCCGCTCCCGTCACTCACCTTCACGGCGACGAGGCGCGTGACGGTCGAGGGGCTGTCGGTCGTGTTCTCGAAGGTGATCCGCTCGATCGCGTCGGCGTATTGCGCCGCGGACGCGGCGCCCGAGAGCGTGATGACCTCCCCGTTTGCGCCGGAGCGGACCCAGCTGATCGTGCCGAAGAGCGTGCCGCTCGCGGCCGCAGAGCCGTCCACCCGCAGGAGATCGCCCGCCTGGTAGTTCGTCAGGATGACCGTGCCGCCGCTCAGCACCGGGCTGTCCGGATCGAAGATCGAGCTGTCGGAATCCGCGATCGCCACGGCGGCGCCGTTCTCCGTGTACGACGCGGTCCACCCGTTGTCGGCGAGGTCGATGGTCCGCGTCGAAGTGGTCAGTGTCGCGGTATTGATGACCGCGACATTGTCGATGGCGATGTCGTCGGAGCCGTTGCCCGAAGCCAGGCCGTACGTAAAAACGAGATCGCCGGAAGCAGTGACCCCGACTGGCAGCGTGATCGTGTTCGTCGAAAGACTGCCGCTGGCTTCGTTCACCTGCCCGACGGAGCCCTCTGTGCCCGTCGCCCCATTGAAGTATTCCCAGCTCCCGGTCGGAGAGAAAATACTCTCGCCGGTGGTGAGACGAGCGTACAGCACGCCTGCGTAGCTCACCTCGAGGACGTTGCTGTATGCGGTAAGAAAATCCTGGTTCTGCCAGGCATAGTCGAACGAGATCGCCGTGACGGCGTTGACCGTCTCCACCGTCGTCTCGGTGATGGTCGCCCCGTCGGACGTGTAGCTTGTGGCGGAAGAATCGGCCGGCACCGTGATCGACTGGCTGAGCGTCGCACTCGGGTTGCCGGTCCAGATGAACCGCGCGCCCGTGCCGCCCACGCTTCCCGACGCTGTGCCGCCTTCGCTCCAGCCGCTCTGGCCGCTCGAGAAGTCGCCGTTCGTGACGAGGTTCGACGTGACGGTATCGACTGAGATCACCACAGGGGCCGAGGGCCCCGAATTCAGGTCGATGACCGTATCGGGAACGACGGTGATCCCGACGCTGTCGGTGTCGGAGACACCGTTCGAATCGGTGCTCACCACCGTGAGCGAGTCGCTGCCGACGTAGTTGGCGCCCGGCTGATAGATGAGCGTGGCGAGGGCTGCGTTGATCTGCGCTTCGGTGCCCGAAAGCGTCAGCGTGCCGCTTCCGTTCGCCCCCGCCGAGATCGTCGCGCCGCCGGCCAGGCTGACCGTGAGGGTCCCATGGGCCGCGCTCACCGCGGTCGTCGCCAGATTGCCGTCGCTGTCGCTCACGCTGATGCCGGCGATGGCCGTGCTCGAATTCCATTCGACCGATACCGACCCCGGCACGGAATTGACCGGGGCGTCGTTGACGGCCACGACCTCGATGGTCGCGACTGCCGTATTGGAGTCGCGCGCGCCGTCGGTCACCTTGACCGTCACCACGCGGTCGGTGGTGTCCGGGTTGGCGGAAGTGCTCTCGAACGTGACCGATTCGATGGCGTCCGCGTACTGCGCTTTCGACGCCACACCGGAGAAGGTGATGATTTCGCCGTTGGCGCCGGACCGCGTCCACGAGATGCCGCCGGGAAGCACGCCGTTGCTCCCCGATGAGCCGCCGACCAGCAGCCGGTCGCCGCTCTGGAAGTTCGTCAGCGCGATCGTGGCGCCTGTCAGGCTGGCGCTGCCAGCGAAGATGGAGCTGTCGACGTCGGCGATGGCGACCGCTGCTCCGCCTTCCGTGTAGGTGGCGTTCCAGCCCGTGTCCGCGAGATCGACCGTCGTCGTGGCGACCGTCGTCATCTCGGTCGCCGTGACCGACACGTTGTCGATTCCGATGTTGTCCTGGGCAGCGCCCGAGGGGCCGTTCATGAACGCGAAGACCAGCTGGCCCGAAGCACTTACCGGCGTGCCAAGGGTGATCGTCACCCCCGTGAGCGCGCCGTCCCGCACCGCGTTGTTGCCGTTACCGACCGACGCGACGGTCGACGGAGAGCCCGATGCGCCATTCAGGAACTCCCAGCTCCCGGATACATTGCCGCCATTTGACCCCGACGTCGTGAACCTTGCGTAAACGACGCCGTCGTAGCGCACCTCGAAATAGTTGATATCCGCTCCGCTCGTGTCCCGGTTGCCCCAGTTGAAGTCGAAGCTGATCTCCGTGACGGCGTGGCTGACCGTCGTCGTGGTCTCGGTAAGGGTGCCCGCGACCACGTCGTACGTGGTGGCGCTCGATTCGGCCGGCAGGGTGAGCGCCTGCACGAGCGTCGCGTCCGTCCCGCTGCTGTTGCCTGTCCAGAGATAGCGCCCGTTGGAGGCCGCTCCGGCGCCCGCATTCCCGACTTCGCTCCAGCCGCTCGGCACGCCGCCCGAGACGGAAGACAGGTTGCCGTTGGAGACGAGCTCCGTTGTCCCGGTGACGGCACTGCTGAACGAGGTCGCCGGCGTGGAATTGAGGTCCACGATCGGATCCGCCGCCACCGTGATGTCGACGGTGGTCGTCACGACCGCGCTGTCCGTCTCGCCGTCGTTCAACACGATGTTGATCGAGCGGTCCTCGGTGTCGGCGGCGATCCCCTGGCTATTGGAGTAGGTGATGGCCTTCAGCGCATCGGCAACCTCGGCGACATCGTTGTCGCCTGGCCCGCCGGTCCACTGCAGCACGAGCTGGGTGCCGGTATTGCTGACCACGCTGATGTTCGGCAGCCCGCCGGCGAACGCCAATGCGTCGCCGGCGTGCGCGTTGGCGATGCTCACCGTAATCGTGCGGATCTGCGTTGCGGCGTCGTGGTTCCGGATGACGAGATCGCTGTCGACGATCCCGACCGGGCTGCCGGACACCGGGCTGAAGGCCGTATTGAAGCCGCCGCCGGTCGCGCCGCTGCTGTTGTCCTGGTCCAGGTCGATCTGGAGGGAAGAGCCGAAATAGCCGATGAAGGCCGCGGAATCGAGCTGCTGGTCGGTCTGGTCCGCAATGGCGAACTTGATGCCGTAGCTTCCGCCGGTCCCGGAGTGATCGTTGAGATCGATGACCGAAGTGAGCACGCCGGTGTTGTTGTTCGTTTCGACGTTGCCCGTGCCCGCCGTGTCGGCATTGGCGATGAAGGTGCCGCCGGTATATTCGCCGCGCAGGTGATGCGCGGCCACGGTGGTCGTCGTACCCGCCGTGTAGTCCCTCAGGAAGATGCCGAAGAGGTCGTTGTAGTTCTGGTTGACGGCGTACTGGTAGGTCTCTTCGGTGCCGAAGACATAGACGACCGCCAGCTTGCGCACGTCCGAGGTGAAGTCCATCTCGAAGCGGCTGACGTCGTTCTGGCCGTAGTTGATGCCGTTCGCCGCGGCGTAGCCGGCGAGATCCGGATCGTCCGTATCGACCGCCCCGCCGCCGAGGTCGGTGCTCGCCGAGTTGCCCGCCGTGCCGTCCGCCACCAGGCTGTTCACGTTGCCGGTCGCGATCACGATGCCCTGCTCGAGCAGCGGGTTGCCGTTCGTCTGCAGCCCGGCAAAGGTCCCCAGGCCCGAATTGCTGCTCGAGCCGCGGGTGGTGGACTCGACAGTGATGCCGTCCGCGGACACGGCCTCGACCATGTCCGCATCGTTCACTGCCCCGCCATCGTTCACGACGAGCGCCAGCGTTCCGCCCCAGTTGGCGAAATGCTGCTCGGTGAGGAGCGCATTCGTCTCTAGTGCGCCCAGCTTCTTCTCGAGCTCGGCGTCCCCGCCCTGGCCCACGGCGCCCGTGACGTCCTCCGAAGCCGCGACGTCCGCACCGGTCGTGCGGGCGAGGATCTCCACGGCTTCGCGGCCCGCATCGCCCTTCGCGAAATCGCAGCCGTAGACGAGGATGTCCGCCTCCTCGCCAAGGTGCGCGCCAATCTCTGCCAGGTCCGCCGCATACGGACCGCGCATGGACTCGGCATTCAGCGTCGCCGATCCGAGCGCGATCAGCCCCTCCGCGCCGTGCGAGACGATATGCACGGCATCTACGTTCCACTCGTTTTCGAGGTGCTCGAGAATCTGCTTGATTCCGTCGCGCGTCGGATCGAGCAGCACCACTCGGGCATCCGGGTTGACGTCCGCGAGGAGCGCCTCATAGCCCTCGACGCTCGCGTCCACGAAGACGATCTCGTTGCGCGCCGCCGGCGCGCCCGGCGGCTCGAGCCCTTCGATGGCCGGCTTTTCGTTGCGCTCGGCCTGCGCCTTTTCCGAGGCCGTCTGCGGCTGCTCGGGGGCGGCCGGCGCCGCCGTAGCGTCTGCGGCCGCGTCGGCCGGCTTCCCTTCGCCGAACGCCAGCGCCGCGCTCGCCTTCCCGCCGAGGTCGACGCCCAGCGCCCCATCGAAGAGCATCCGGGGCTCGAGCGCGATCATCCGCGTGCGACGGCGCGACGGAGCCTTTGCCGGGTCGGGCACCGCGGGCTTTGGCGCCGTGCGCTTGGATCCGGAGGCCTTCGTCTTGCGGCGCTCGCTCTTCGGGTCGGTCTTTTTCGACATGGCGGCCGGGGCGCTCTAGAACCCGCTCTCGCGGATGAGGACCGAGAGCAGGCTGTAGACGAAGTTCTCCACGACGAAGCGAAGGCCCGTCTCGATGCGCACCCGGCCGTGGATCACGGCGTCGACGCCTGCGGCCTCACCCACGGGCTTCACGGTGACGCGAAACACGGCATCCTGGGCAAGGAGAAGCCCGTTCGAGCCGCGCTTCGCATCGACGTCACCGCCGTGCACCGAGGCGAGAAGGGGCCGCGGAAGCTCCTTGATGGCCGACTTGTCCACGGACACGACCTCGCCGGAGAGCACGGGGCGGTCGGGCCGGGCGGGATAAAAGCGCACGATCTGGCCTGGCACGATCGCCGCAATCTGCCGCTCGCCGACATAGGCTTCGATGAGCGGCTCGGCTTCGGAGACCACGCGCATGAGAAGCTGCTGGGGGCTCACATAGCGGCCCGCCACGAGGTCCGGCGCGACGTCGCGGACGCGGCCTTGCTGCGGCGAGCGCAGATTCTCGCGCGCGTACTCCTCGAGGATCGCCTGCCGCTCGGCACGGGCCTGCGCGAGGCGCTCCTGAGCGACGCGGTAGTTCTCCTGCAGGCGCGAGTGCGCAGGTGCGCGGGCGAGCTCGAAGCGGGCGGCGGCGATCGCGATGTCGGCCTTCTTTGCCCGCACGTCGAGGTCCATGGCCTCGAGGCGCACAAGCTCGTCGTCGGCCGCGACGCGGTCGAGCTCCGAGACGAGCACGGCGGCCACGCGTGCGGGGAACGGGGCGTACACGGCGTGCTCCTGCGCCGCGCGCAGGATCGCCGGGGCCGACACCTGATTGGACACCGGAACGATCCAGACGAAGCCGGCAAGCAGCGCGAGCAGCGCCATTGCCGGGCGCCGGGCGAAGCCGAGCGCGCGGCGTCGCTCCCAGAGGTAGGCGAGCTCGCTCCAGATCGGCCTCGCGATGAACCAGACGAGCTCGAGCGCCATGAGCACGACGCCGAGCAGCTTGAAGAAGAGGTGGTAGACGAGAAGCGCGATGCCGAGGAACACGACCAGGCGGTACAGCCAGGTGACGTAGGCAAAGGCGATCAGGCCGGCGCGCTGGCGCGGCGTCAGCTCCGGCTCGGGCAGCGGCTCGTCGAGGCGGAAGAACGTCCGCCTCAGCCACCATCGCGCGCAGGCGCCGCTTCGCTCGTGAAGGTTCGGAAAGTCGAGCAGGTCCGACAGCACGAAGTAGCCGTCGAAGCGCATGAACGGGCTGAGGTTGATCGCGAGCGTGATCACCCAGGTGGTGCTCGCGAGCACGAAGAAGACCTGCTTGGCGGCCCCCTCCGGCGAGAGCGCCCAAAGAAGCGTCGAGAGCACCGCGAGCACGAGCTCCGCCGCCATACCGGCGCTCGCGATGACGAGCTGCTTGCGCCGGTCGGCGAGCTTCCACGTCTCTCCCGTGTCCGTGTACAGGAACGGCCACAGCACCATGAAGGCGACGCCGAGCGTCGGCACGCGAACCCCGTAGCGCCGCGCGGCGTACGCGTGCGCAAGCTCGTGCACCACCTTCGAGAAGGTGACCGCCACCGCGTAGTACAGGAACGCGGACGGCGTGAGCATCCGCCCCATCGCGTCGGTAAAGACGTACCACTCGCGCGAAAGGAGATAGAGGTCCACGCCGAGCAGCACCAGCACGACGAGCGCAAAGCCGCGCGTGAAGAAGACGTCCGTCAGCCCGACCGTGCGCGCGAGGAACGCATCGGGACGAATCAGCGGAACGCGGAAGAAGAGGTAGTGATGAAGGAGCGTCTGGAGCCAGCCGTGCCTTGCGGCGCGATGCCTGTGCTCGAGTGCCTGCGCGGCCGCCGCGCTGGTGGGCGCGAGCAGCTGATTGACGGCGAGGAACTGGATGAGAGCCTGCGCCTCCTCGAGCGTCGGCTTCAGTGCCGTCTGCGCCGCTACCGCGGCTACAAGCGCGCGCGCCTCCTTGTGCTCGGACCAGCGCGAGAGAAGCTCGAACTCCAGCCAGCCGATCTCGAAGAAGGCGTTCCGGACCGGATCGAGGATGCGCCAGGTCGGCGAGCCGTCGCGGGCCGAGTTGCCGGGATAAAGGCGAAGATCCTCACGCAGCGCAGGCAGCGGCACCGGTTGCGGTGCCGCGGATGCGGGCCTTGCGCTCGCCCTCGCCTGGGCCATTCGATGGATCCCCCTGTTCCGGATACCCTCTGGGCCGCTTGGAGAGCGGCGTCCTGTGATTGTGCCTAGAGGAGCAGCCGGGAATGCTAATTTTAGTCATGATACGCTACAACATTGTTCTTGTGATGCAATGGCTTAGACGCCATTCTTGAGAACTGCTGGAAGGTCTTGCAACTTCTTCCAAACGGCCGACGCCTTGAGGCCAGAGGCACGGCGCCTCGCGGCCGATCCGTCCGGCAGCCCGAGACCGCGATTAACTAATTGAAGAGAAAAGGAGTTAGGCGACCCGCCAGGTGGTCCTGTCGCCCGTGTCTTCGAGGATGATCCCCCGGTTCTGAAGCTCGCCCCGGATGCGATCCGCGGTAGCGAAGTCCTTTCGGCGCCGGGCGTCCTGGCGCTGCCGGATCATGTCCTCGATCCAGGCGACATCCTCTCCATGGCGCCCCCGGAGGAACTCGACCGGGTCGCGCTGCAGCAGGCCGAGCGTGCGTCCCAGGCGCCTCAGCTTGCGCGCCGCCCCCGGCTCGCCCTGGAAGACGTCGTTCGCCACTTCGTGGAGGACGGCGATCGCCTCCGGCGTGCCGAAATCGTCGTCCATGGCCGCCTTGAACCGGGCTGCCTGCGGGTCGCTCCAATCGAGTCCAGGCCCGTCATCCTGCAACAAGGCGCCCTCCCCGCCCTGCTTGAGCGCGGTATAGAGCCGCGTGAGCGCGTGCTTGGCGTCGTTCAAATGCGCATCGGAGTAGTTGAGCGGGCTGCGATAGTGCGCCCGGAGGATGAAGAAGCGCACCACTTCGGGATCGAAGGACTTCAGGACCTCCCGCACCGTAAAGAAGTTTCCCAGCGACTTCGACATCTTCTCGTCGTCGACCCGGACGAAACCATTGTGCATCCAGTAGTTCACGAACCTGCCGTGCGCGCCTTCCGATTGCGCGATCTCGTTCTCGTGGTGCGGGAACTGGAGGTCCTGGCCGCCGCCGTGGATGTCGAAGTGCTCGCCGAGCAGCGTGGAGCTCATGGCCGAGCACTCGATGTGCCAGCCCGGCCGCCCCTCGCCCCACGGCGAAGGCCAGCGGGGCTCCTCGGGCTTGGAGCGCTTCCAGAGGACGAAATCGAGCGGATCGTCCTTCGCCCGGTCCACTTCGACCCGCTCGCCCGCGCGAAGCTCGTCGAGCGACTTCCCGGAAAGCTTCCCGTAGCCGGGGAAGCGCCGCACGGCGAAGTTCACGTCGCCCGAAGCGGACTGATACGCAAGGCCACGCTTCTCGAGCACCCCGATGAGCGAGAGCATCTGCGGCACGTACTCGGTTGCCCTCGGCTCGTGATCCGGCTTCTCGACGCCGAGCGCCGCGGCGTCCTCGTCCATGGCGCGGATGAACCGCGCCGTCAGCTCCGCCACCGTCTCGCCGTTTTCCCGCGCCCTGCGAATGATCTTGTCGTCGATGTCGGTGATGTTGCGCACGTACACGACCCGGTAGCCGCTTTCGCGCAGCCAGCGCCGCACGACGTCGAAGACGACGAGGACCCGCGCGTGCCCGATGTGGCAATAGTCGTAGACCGTCATGCCGCAGACGTACATGCGCACTTCGCCCGGGCGGATCGGCACGAATTCCTGCTTGGCGCGTGCCAGCGTGTTATAGATGCTCAACATGGAAGGCCGGGCGCCCTCGCGGGCTCCGGTTGTAGTGGCGCAGGGGTTCGACTAGAATCCAAAAACTTTCGTAGGGCCTTGAAAATATAACACAATGCCGAACTCCGCCGCTCCGCGACGGGTGCTGTGCCGGGGGGTCGTAACGTTCCTCGCGCTCCTGCTCGTCGGCGTGAGCGCGGCCGGCGCCGACGAGTTGCAGGAGGCCGCGAGGCTCCTAAAGTCCGGACAGCATCAAAAGGCGCTCGAGCGGGTGGAAAAGGTTCTTTCCGCGAAGCCCGCCGATGCGCAGGCCCGCTTCATGAAGGGGCTCATCCTCACCGAGCAGGGTCGCACGCGCGAGGCGATCGAAATTTTCACGAAGCTCACGCAGGATTATCCCGAGCTTCCCGAGCCGTACAACAACCTCGCCGTGATCTACGCGTCGCAGGGCCAGTACGAGCGCGCCCGCGAATCGCTCGAGCAGTCGATCCGCACGCATCCGAGCTACGCTACGGCCTACGAGAACCTGGGCGACGTGTACGCGAAGCTCGCGAGCCAGGCCTACGACAAGGCGCTGCAGCTCGATTCCTCCAACAGGGGCGCGCAGGACAAGCTCTCGCTCGTGCGCGAGCTGGTGGGCGGCCCCGCTCCGGCGCCAGCCCCCGTCGCAGCCGCGAGCGAAAACAAGGCGTCGCTGGGCAAGACTTCGCCAGCCGCGCCGGCACCACCCAGCTCCGCGGCGCCGGCGGATCGCGACACCAAGACGGCCGCCGCGGCGCCGGCGAAGCCGTCCCCGGCTCCCTCTCCGCCCGCCGCGGCCGCAGCGCGGCCGGAGGCGATTCTCGCCGCCGTCAGCGCCTGGGCGAAGGCCTGGTCCAGGCAGGACGTCGACGCCTATCTCGCCTCCTATGCGAAGGGCTTCGAGCCGCCGAGCGGGCTTTCCCAGGACGCCTGGCAAAGGCAGCGTCGCGAGCGCGTCTCGGGGCCGAAGTTCATCAACGTCGTGGTTCATTCCCCCAAAGTGACCATTCACGGGCCCGACGAGGCGACCGTGACGTTCCGGCAGGCTTACCGGTCCGACCGGATGCGGAGCACGACGACCAAGACCCTCACCATGGTGCGCGACGACGGGCGCTGGCGCATCCAGCAGGAAAAAGCAGGCCGCTGATGCGATTCGCGCCCGGCTGGATCCTTGCCGCCATGCTCGCGGCGACGGCTTCCTGGGCCGCCCCATCCCCCGAGGACCGGCTTTCGGCGGTCTTCGAGGCCATCGAGCAGCACCGTCTGGAGCTCGCCATGGAGCGCGTCGAGGCGCTGATCCGCGAGCATCCGAACTTCCGCCTGGCGCACCTCGTGCGCGGGGACCTGCTGCTCGCCCGGACGCGCCCGCTCGAGACGTTCGGCAACGTGCAGAAGACGGTGCCCGAGGAGAAAATCGC
Organism: uncultured Enterobacteriaceae bacterium; assembly: GCA_964461055.1. Taxonomy (GTDB): domain Bacteria; phylum Pseudomonadota; class Gammaproteobacteria; order Burkholderiales; family SG8-39; genus SCGC-AG-212-J23. The sequence continues at coordinate 36,754 of CAYWSG010000023.1, forward strand.
CGGCCTGCGCGAGGAAGCGCTCGCACGGCTGCGCGCCCAGAGGATCCGTCCTTCGGGCAATCAGGTACCCCGGCTCGTGCTGCAGCTCCACGAGGCGCAAAAGCACGTGCTGCTGGTGGACTCGCGCATCTCGCGCCTGTACGTCTTCGCCAACGAGAACGGGCGTCCCCGGCTCGTCGCGGACTACTACGTGACGCTCGGCAAGAACGGCGTCGAGAAGACGCGTGAAGGAGACAAGCGCACGCCCATCGGCGTCTACCACGTGACGGGCAACCTTCCGCGGCAGAAGCTCACCGACTTCTACGGCTGGGGCGCGTTCCCGATCAACTACCCCAACGAATGGGACCGGCGCCTGGGTCGCAACGGCTACGGGATCTGGCTGCATGGCACCCCTTCGGCGGTCTACGCCCGCCCGCCGCGGGCGAGCGACGGATGCATCGTGCTCGCCAACCCGGACATCGAGGCCGTGGGCGCCCGCATGCAGGTGGGCCTCACGCCCGTCGTGATCGCCGACGAGATCGAGTGGGTCGATGCGTCCGTCGTGGAGGCCGAGCGGCGCAGCCTCGCCGAAGCCTTCGAGCAGTGGCGCGAGGACTGGGCGAGCCGTGACATGGACCGGTACCTCTCCCACTACTCCGCCCGCTTCCAGGCCGGCGGGCAGGACTTCGCGCGCTTCGCCGCGCAGAAGCGGGCCGTGAACCGGCACAAGAAATGGATCACCGTGACCACGTCGAGCGTTTCGATGCTGCGCTATCCGCGCGAGCGCGACTTCGTCGTCGTGACATTCGAGCAGGACTACCGCTCCAACAACCTCTCCAACGAGATGCGCAAGCGTCAGTACTGGATCAAGGAGGACGGGCGGTGGAAGATCATCTACGAAGGAGCCGCATGAACCTGCGTCATCTCTGGAAGCCCCTCATCGTCCTGTCGGCCGCCGTCACTTCCGGCGGCGCGCTTGCCGCCGACCCGCAGGTCGACGTGCGCACGAGCCTCGGGACGATCCGCCTCGAGCTGTATCCGGCCAAGGCGCCCAGGACCGTCGAGAATTTTCTCCAGTACGTGAAGGACGGGCACTACGACGGCACCGTGTTCCACCGCGTCATCGACGGCTTCATGATCCAGGGCGGCGGCTACGACACCTCCAACCGGCAAAAGCCCACGCGCAAGCCGATCCCGAACGAGGCGCAAAGCGGCGTCAAGGGAGGCCTGAAGAACGAAGTGGGCACGATCGCGATGGCCCGCACGGCAGACCCCAACTCGGCGACCGCGCAGTTCTTCATCAACGTCGCGGACAACACGTTCCTGAACTGGGGCGATCCGAGAAGCGACGGCCACGGCTATGCGGTGTTCGGCAAGGTCGTCTCCGGCATGGACGTCGTGAACAAGATCGCCAAGGTCCCCACCGGACCCGGCGCTGTCGCGCCCCGCGACGTGCCGCGCCAGCCCGTCGTCATCGAGTCCATGTCGGTGGTCGGCGGCAAGTAGCCGGGGCGGGCCTCGCGTGGCCGGCGAGCTCTTCGTCTCCGACCTGCACCTGAGCGAGAGCCGCCCGGCGGCGAACGAAGCGTTCTTCGGCTTTGTCGAGGGACCGGCGACGCGCGCACGCGCGCTCTACATTCTCGGCGACCTCTTCGAGTACTGGATCGGCGACGACGATCTCGCCACGCCGTTCCACGCGGTCATCGCCGGCTTCCTGCGGCGCCTCTCGACGAGCGGGGTGGAGGTCCATGTGATGCACGGCAACCGCGACTTCCTCCTCGCACAGGCATTCTGCGAGGCGAGCGGCGCCCGGCTGCTCGAGGACCCCGTGGTCGTGCCGGCGGGCGGCGTGCCGACCCTTCTCATGCATGGCGACACGCTGTGCACCCGGGATGTCGACTATCAGGCCTGGCGCAGCCAGGCGCGCTCGGAGGACTGGCAGCGCCGGTTCCTCGAACGCTCGCTGCAGGAGCGGCGGGAGGCGATCCTCGCGTTGCGCCAGCGCAGCCGCGAGGCGGTCAAGGCCAAGCCGGCGTCGATCATGGACGTCGACCCGGGCGCCGTGGAAGAGGCGTTCCGGCGCCACGGCGTCGCGCGGCTGATTCACGGGCACACGCACCGCCCCGGTCACCACGTGCTCGAAGTCGACGGCCGGCGCTGCGAGCGCTGGGTCCTTCCCGACTGGTATGGAACGGGCGGCTACCTGGCGACGGTCGAGGGCAGCACGCCGCGCCTGGTCCGCTTTTCTTGATTCCCCGGTACGGCGCTTGCTAGGCAGGGCATGCAAACCGGAAAGGACAAAGCATGCCCAAGACCCGCAGCAAAAGCGCCGCAGCGATCGAGATGCTGAAGGAAGACCACGACAAGGTGAAGAAGGCCTTCAAGGAGTTCGAGAAGCTGGACCGCGAGGACACCGAGACGGCCTACCAGCTCGCCAAGAGCGTGTGCGAGGACCTGAAGGTCCATACCGCGCTCGAGGAGGAGATCTTCTATCCGGCGGTGCGCGAGGCCATCGACGACGACGACCTCATGAACGAGGCGGCCGTCGAGCACGAGACGGCGAAGATGCTGATCGAGCAGATCGAGAACATGCCGGCCGACGATCCCAACTTCCGTGCCACGTTCACTGTGCTCGGCGAGTACGTCAAGCACCACGTCGAGGAAGAGGAAGGCGAGATGTTCCCGGCCGCGAAGAAGAGCGAGCTCGACTTCGAGGACCTGGCGGAGCGGATGCGCAGCCGGAAGGAGGCGCTTTTGGGCGAGATGGCCAAAGCCTAGCGATGGCGGGCGAAACCTGCCCGAGTTGCGAAGGCACCGGACGCATCGTGCGGGGCATCGGCGGCGCTTAGGCGCACCAGAAGGCGCGCCCCTACCGCAAGCCGCGCGCGAGATCCTCTTTTAAGTCGGCCACGGCTTCCAGGCCGACGGAGAGCCGCAGGAGGCCCTCCGTGACGCCGGCGGCTGCGCGCGCTTCGGGCGAGATCCTTCCGTGCGTAGTCGTGGCAGGGTGGGTAATCGTCGTCTTGACGTCGCCCAGGTTCGCCGTGATCGACATGAGCCGGGTCGAGTCGATGACCTTCCAGGCAGCCTCACGGCCGCCTTCGACCTCGAACGAGATGATGGCGCCTCCGCCCGACTGCTGCCGGGCAGCGAGCGCGTGCTGCGGGTGCGAAGGCAGCCCGGGGTAGTAGACGTGCCGGACGCCCCGCTGCTCGCTCAGCCAGCGGGCAAGCTCCAGGGCAGCCTCCGACTGCGCGCGCATGCGCAGCTCGAGCGTCTCGAGCCCCTTGAGGATCACCCAGGCATTGAACGGAGAGAGCGAAGGCCCGGCAGTCCGGAGAAACGGAAACACCTTCTCCTGCACGAGCGACGCCGGCCCCACCACGGCCCCGCCGACCACCCTGCCCTGCCCGTCGAGGTGCTTGGTCGCCGAATGGATCACGAGATCGGCGCCGAGCTCGAGCGGCCGCTGCAGCGCAGGGGTGCAAAACGCGTTGTCCACGGCGAGGACGACGCCCGCGCCCCGGGCGATCGCCGCGACGGCCGCGATGTCGGCCACTTCCGTCAGCGGATTCGAGGGCGTCTCGAGGAAGAAAAGGCGCGTGGTGGGCCGCAGCGCAGACGCCCACGCCTGCGTGTCGCAGCCGGGCACGAAGGTCGTCTCGACACCGAAGCGCGCGAGCACCGTGCCAAAGAGCTGCACCGTCGAGCCGAAGACCGACTTGGAGCACACGACGTGGTCGCCCGCCTTGAGAAGCGACATCGCGGTCGCGAGGATCGCCGACATGCCGGAGGCGGTGGCGATGCAGGATTCGCCGCCTTCCAGGCTCGCCAGCCGCTCCTGCAGCATGGCGACGGTCGGATTGCTGAAGCGGGAGTAGACGTAGCCGTCCTCCTCGCCCATGAAGGTCGCGGCGGCCTGCGCGGCGCTCTCGTAAATGAAGCTCGAAGTGAGGAAGAGTGCTTCGGAATGCTCGCGAAACTGCGTGCGCAACTGCCCCGCGCGCACGCCGCGGGTCGCGATGCGCTGCTTCTCGGCCTGCCTGTCGCTCATAAAAAACCCGATCCTTTCAGAACCAAGCGGACCGGGCTTTTTTCCTCGGCACGCTTTAGCGGAATTTGTTACGCGCCCGCAAGCTGTGGCTCAAATCGGCGCGAGGCAGAAACTATAGCAAAGCTAGGGCGCGGTCGCCAGATTCAGATCGAGCTGCGCACCCTCGTCGTCCCCGGCGTCCCGGCCGGCGTCGCGCCGGCTCTCGATGGTGCGCAGGTAGTCGCTTGTGATGTCGCCGGTAATGTAGACCCCGTCGAAGCAGGACGTCTCGAAGCTGGTGAGCTTGGGATTGGCGAGCCTGACCGCGTCCTTGAGGGCGTCGAGATCCTGGTACACGAGCGCGTCGGCGCCGATCTCGCGCGCCACCTCCTCCTCGGTGCGATGCGCCGCGATGAGCTCGGCGCGCGTGGGCATGTCGATGCCATAAACGTTCGGGTAGCGCACGGGCGGCGCGGCGGAGGCGAAGAACACCTTGCGGGCCCCCGCCTCCCTCGCCATCTGCACGATCTCGCGGCTGGTCGTGCCGCGCACGATCGAGTCGTCGACGAGCAGCACGTTCTTGCCCTTGAACTCCATCCCCATCGGATTGAGCTTCTGGCGCACCGAGCGCGAGCGCACCGCCTGCCCCGGCATGATGAAG
>CAYWSG010000024.1:0-41218 GCA_964461055.1 uncultured Enterobacteriaceae bacterium
CCTGCAGCCTCATCGCAATCAGCTGCAGCAGGTCCTTGTCGTCGTCGACGAGGAGGATGCTGCGGCTCGCGTTCATCTCGGCCGCCTCCGCAGCCGCTCCTCGCGCTCGAGAATCCCGCGCTCGATCGACCTCAGCGCCTCGATCTGCTGGCGCATCGCCTCCTCGCGCTTCTCATGCTCCTTCTGCGCCACAGCGTAGTCGCGCTCGAGCTTCTCGCGCTCGCGTGTCGCGCGCTCGAGCTCGCGATCCAGCCGCTCCGTTTCCTGGACGAGGCGGCGGCGCCGGGCGATCTGCTCGGCAAGGAGCGCCGCATAGCGTGCGTGCGGACCACCTTCGGCGCTGGCGAGCGGCTCGAGAAGCTTTGCCGCGCGCGCGTCGTCGCCGATCGGGGGCGGGAGCGTCGCGAGCAGGGTCGCAAGCCGGACGCGGTTGTCGGGGCTCGGGCGCTGCACGAAGCGCTCCTGCGCACGTCCGAGCGCGGCCGCCTGCTCGGAGCGCGGCAGGCGCAGCGCCTGGAGCGCTTCCTGGATGGCGGTCTCCGTGCCCTCTTCCCGCGGCGGAGGAAAGCCTGCGCAGCCCACGAGGAGCGTCCCCGCCAGCGCGGCGAGCGCGATCGAGCGCCTCATGCCAGCGCCCTTTCGCGCTCTGCCCGGCGCGGCAGGGTGACCCGGAAGTGCCCCCCGGCCTCCTCCGGCACGACGGCGATGCGGCCGCCGTGCGCTTCCGCGAACTCGCGCGCAATGGCGAGGCCAAGCCCGGTGCCCTGCACGCGCCCGCCTTGCCGCGCGCGTCCCCGGTAGAAAGAGCTGAAGATGGCCTCGCGCTCTTCGAGCGGCACCCCGGGACCCGAGTCGATGACGTCGATGACGGCTTCTCCGTCGCGCTCGCTCGCGCGCACCACGATGGTGCCGCCGGGCGGGCTGAACTTCACGGCATTGCCGAGCAGATTGTCGACGATCGAGCGCAGCTTCTCGGCGTCGCCCTCGACGGGCACGCTCTCGAGCTCGAGCACGAGCCGCTGGCCCTTCGCCTGGATGGCAAGCTCGTGCGAGCGAACGGCCTCGCCCACGATGGCGTCGAGGAGCACGGGCCGCGGGACCAGCGAAGCCGCCGCGTGCAGCGCGCGCTGGTAGTCAAGCAGCGCCTCGATGAGGCGCTGCAGCTTGAGGCTGTTGTCGCGCATGATCGTGACAACCTGGCTCTGGGCGGCCGTCAGCGGGCCACCCACCTCGTCGCGAAGCAGCTCCGCCCCCTCGCGAACCGCGGTGAGCGGCGTCTTCAGCTCGTGGGAAAGGTGGCGCAGGAGCCGGTTCTTCTCCCTTTCGTGCTCGATCAGCCGCCGGCGCAGCCAGTCGAGCCGCTCGCCAAGGGAGCGAAGGTCCTGGGGGCCGCTGACCGACACGGGGCGCGAGAAATCCGCGCCGCCGAGCTGGCGGATGGCGCGGTCGAGCTGGGCAATCGGACGCGCGATGTAGCGCGTAAGGCCGAGCGCGATGAGCAGCGCCGCGGCCGTGCTGGCGAGCACCAGGAGCGCGATGCGGTTCTGGACCGCCTCGGCGCTCGCCCGCAGCCGGTGCACCTCGCGCTCGGCGACCTGGTTGCTCAGGGTAAGGACCTGGTGGGCCTGCTCGGCGAGCGCTCCGGTGCGCTGGCGCACGTCAGCCATCCGGAGCCGCCCGCTCCCGCCGGTGACCAGCTCGTACAGGGATTGCTCCTGCGCCATGGTGCGCTTGAGCGCATTCAACTGCGGCGCCTCGAGCCGCAGGAGCAGGAGCTCCCCGGCGACCTGCCGGAAGCTCTCCCGCACCCGCAGGTAGTCCTCGGCGACGGTACGGTCGCGAAGCACGACCATTTGCTGCGCGAGCCGCTCGATGGAGGCCGTGCGGTTGACGAGCGAGCGGCTGCCGCGCGCCGCCTGCGAAGCGCTGACCACGGCATCGCGGCTTTGCTCCGCGAGGCGCTCGGTGCTCCAGGCGCTGTAGGCGAGCGCCCCCACGAGCGGCAGGAGCACGAGCGTGAATCCCGCGAGGAGGAGGCCCAGGAACGAGCGCGGGTAAGGAAGCCTGCTCGCCGCAAGCGCTCGGGAGGATGCCATGTCCCTATAATTTCACGCGAAAGTTCGCCCGCACGAGGTCCAATGTCACGCCTGCCCGACAGCATAGACGCGAAAAACCCCCGCATCTATCTCCTGGCCGCCGTCGCCTCGAACGGCGTGATCGGCGTGGAGGGCCGACTTCCCTGGCACCTCCCGGAGGACCTTCGCCACTTCAAGGACCTCACGCTCGGCCACCCGATCATCATGGGGCGCAAGACGTGGGAATCCCTCGGCAAGGCGCTCCCCGGAAGGGAGAACATCGTCGTGACGAGGACCGCGGGCTACGAGGCGCCCGGCGCCGCGGTCGCCACCTCGCTCGAGGCGGCGCTCGCGCTCTGCGCCGGAGAGCCGGTCGCCTTCGTCATCGGTGGCGAGCGATTGTTTGCCGATGCCCTGCCGGTCGCGGCAGGGCTCGTCCTCACCGAGATTCATCGCGACTACGCAGGCGACACGCGGTTTCCGCCCTTCGACCGGAGCCGGTGGCGAGAGACGCAGCGGAAGGCCCACACCGCTACCGATGGCACGCGGTTCGACTTCGTGCTCTACGAGAGGGCCGGGGACTGAGCCGACGCCTGGAGCCGCCCGCGGATGGCTCGACCGCGCCTAGCGCTTCGTCTCGAAGACGCGGACTTCCGGCAGGGCGAAGCCGTTGAACTGACTCGCGTAGGCGGTCGTGTAGGCGCCGGCGTTGCTGATGTAGATGAAGTCGCCCTCCTGCAGGTCGGAGGGCAGCGCCTCCTCGCGCAGCACGACGTCCACCGAGTCGCAGGTGGGCCCGCCGATCGTCCAGGCGACATCCGGGCCCGCGCGGTCGGTGCGAATGCGGTACTTCAGCCCCTCGGTGGTCTCGATGACCCCGCCAAAGACGCCCGCATCCCAGTGCATCCAGCGCTTGCCGACGCGCGAAGCGGTTCCGATGACGCGGCAGACGAAATAGCCCGCGTCGGAGACGAGGTACCGCCCGGGCTCCGCCACCACCTTGACCTCCGGCGGGAACGCCTTCAGGCCCTCGTTCACGACCTCCCCGATGACCTCGATGGACGGGATGGGCTTCACGTGGCGCACGGGATACCCGCCGCCGATGTTGAGGAAGCGGGGCTTCAGGCCCACCTTCAGCATCTGGTCGAAGATCGCACGCGACTTCTCGAGCGCGACCCGCCAGTTGGCCGGATTGCGGCACTGCGAGCCGACGTGGAAGGTGACCCCGCCGAGGTCGGCGCCCATGCGGGCCGCCGCCTGGACGATCTCCCGGGCGTCCGCCACCCCGGCGCCGAACTTGCCGGAGAGCGGCCAGTCGCTGCCGATGTTCGGGGCGGCGATGCGCAGGTAGAGCTTCGCATCGGCCTTGACCTCGTGGATCTTGCGCAGCTCCTCGAGGCTGTCGACGACGAACCACTCGACGCCCTTCGCGGCGGCGTAGGCGACGGCCTCGCGGGCCTTGACCGGATTGGAGAACAGCACTTCCGCGGCCGGCACGCCGAGCGAAAGGAGAAGGTCGAGCTCGCCCGTGGAGGCGATTTCGAAGCCGACCCCCTCCTGGGCGAGGACCTTGAGGACGCGCCGGTCGGGGTTCGCCTTGACCGCGTAGTGCGGGCGCACGCGGGGCATGGCCGCGCGGAAGCGGCGCGCCTTTGCCCGCACGATGGCCGTGTCGAGGATCAGGAACGGTCGGGTGTACTTCTGGCGTGCTGCCTGGCGGACGATCTCGAAGTCGAGGCTGACTTCGGGATGCGTGTCGAAGAGCTGCTCTTGCTGCTTGGCGAGTGCCGCGTGCCTGCTGCGGGCGAAGCTGGTCGGGCGGTCCCCCATCAAGGTCTCCGGATGAAAAGCTAGGTTTCGGGTATGTCGCGGACGCAATAGCTGAACGCCGCGAAGGAATTCCTCTGGCTTCTCATGATGACCTCCTTTTCCTCGCCGGAAATGCAGAAAAACTTCGCGCCGATTATAGGGACGACCCCCTGCGAGTCAAGGATTTTCGGGGGTTTCGGACGAAAAAATCTGTGCCGCAAAAACCACAAGATGTAGGCCCAAAGGGGCCTTTGCGCACTAGATGCGGGGGAGCGTCACGCCGCGCTGGCCCTGGTACTTGCCGCCGCGGTCGCGGTAGGAAGTCTCGCAGAGATCGTCGGACTCGAGAAAGAGCACCTGCGCGACGCCCTCGTTGGCGTAGATGCGCGCCGGAAGCGGCGTCGTGTTGGAGAACTCGAGCGTGACGTGCCCCTCCCATTCCGGCTCGAGCGGGGTCACGTTGACGATGATGCCGCAGCGGGCGTAGGTCGACTTTCCGAGGCAGATGGTGAGCACGTTGCGCGGGATGCGGAAGTACTCCACCGTGCGGGCGAGGGCGAAGGAGTTGGGGGGGATGATGCACACCTCGCCGCGGAAATCGACGAAGTTCTTCTCGTCGAACGCCTTCGGATCGACGATGGTCGAGTTGATATTGGTGAAGATCTTGAATTCGGTCGAGCAGCGGATGTCGTAGCCGTAGCTCGAGGTGCCGTAGGACACGACGCGGCGGCCGGAAATCTCCTTCACCTGCTCCGGCTCGAAGGGCTCGATCATGGCGTGCTCGGCGGCCATCCGCCGGATCCAGCGGTCCGACTTGATCGCCATCGCCTAGGTGTTCTGCACGACGATGTTCGGGAACTTGGAGGTCATGTCGCGCTGCGACTCGGCGATCTTGACCGCCGCGCGCCGCGCGATGCGCCGGTAGATCTCGGCGGACTTCCCGTCCGGGTCGGACACGACCGTCGGCTTGCCCGAGTCGGCCTGCTCGCGGATGGACTCGTCGAGGGGCAGCTGCCCGAGGAGCTCCGTGCCGTAATCCCGGCACATCTTTTCGGCGCCGCCGGCGCCGAAGATGTGGCTTTCGTGGCCGCACTTCGGGCACACGTGGTAGGACATGTTCTCGACCACGCCGAGGATCGGGATGCCGACTTTCTCGAACATCTTCAGGCCCTTGCGGGCGTCGATGAGCGCGATGTCCTGTGGCGTGGTGACGATCACGGCGCCCGTCACCGGGACCCTCTGCGCGAGCGTGAGCTGGATGTCGCCCGTGCCGGGCGGCAGGTCGACCACCAGATAGTCGAGCTCCCGCCAGCGCGTGTCCTTCAGGAGCTGCTCGAGCGCCTGGGTGACCATGGGGCCGCGCCAGACCATCGGCGTATCGACGTCGATGAGAAAGCCGATCGAGATGGCCTGCAGCCCGTGGCCCTCCATGGGCTCCAGGTGCTTGCCGTCGCGCGACTCCGGTCGGCCGGCGATGCCGAGCATCATCGGCTGCGAGGGCCCGTAGATGTCCGCGTCCAGCACGCCGACCGACGCGCCCTCCGCGGAAAGCGCAAGCGCCAGGTTGACGGCGGTCGTGGACTTGCCCACGCCGCCCTTGCCCGAGGCGACCGCGATGATGTTCTTGATCCCGGGAATGAGCTTCACGCCGCGCTGCACGGCATGCGGCACGACTTTCGAGGTGACGTTCACGGTGGCCGCGACCGCGCCCGCCTGCTTGAGCGCCTGCGTCACCTGGCGGCGGATGGGCTCGTGCTGGCTGCGGCCGGGATAGCCGAGCTCGAGGTCCAGCGAGACCTTGCCGTCGGTCACGCGCACGTTCTTCACCGAGCGCGTGGCGACGAAATCCTTGCCGGTGTTCGGGTCGATCTCGCGCCGGAGAACGTCCTGGATCTGGGCTTCAGTAAGGGACATGCTTGAAGTGTAAGCTAAAATCGCCGTCCCTCATGGCATCCCGCACGACGAATACCCGCAGGCTCTTTGTGACTACGGCGCTGCCGTACGCGAACGGCTCGTTCCACATCGGCCACATCATGGAGTACATCCAGGCCGATATCTGGGTCCGATTCCAGCGCCTGCAAGGCCACGAGGTGCATTTCGTCGGCGCGGACGACGCGCACGGCGCGCCCATCATGCTGAAGGCCGAAGCCGAGGGCATCACGCCGGAGGCGCTGGTGGCGCGCATTGCGGCCGAGCGCCCCCGGTACCTGCAGGGATTTCACATTTCCTTCGACAACTGGCACTCGACGCACTCGCCAGAGAACGTCGAGCTGTCGCAGGACATCTACCGCAGGCTGAAAGCCGCCGGCCTCATCTATACCCGCCCCGTCGAGCAGTTCTTCGACCCGCTCAAGGGGATGTTCCTCGCCGATCGCTACATCAAGGGCGAATGCCCGAACTGCGGGGCGAAGGACCAGTACGGCGACGCCTGCGAGAACTGCAGCGCGGTCTATGCGGCGACGGACCTCCGCAACCCGTACTCGACGCTCTCGGGCGCGAAGCCGGTGCTGAAGAGCTCCGAGCACCACTTCTTCCGGCTTTCCGACCCCCAGTGCCGCGCTTTCCTCAAGTCCTGGCTCGAGACGCCGGGGCGGCTGCAGCCGCAGGTCGTCAACAAGGCCAAGGAATGGCTCGAGGGCACGGGCGACAAGGCGCTCTCCGATTGGGACATCTCCCGGGATCCGCCCTACTTCGGCATCCGCATTCCCGACATCCCGGAGGAGAAGTACCTCTACGTGTGGCTGGATGCGCCGATCGGCTACCTCGCGAGCTTCAAGAACTATTGCGCCAAGCGCGGGCTCGACTTCGAGGGGTTCCTGCGCGACGAGCGCGCCGAGCAGGTGCACTTCATCGGCAAGGACATCATTTATTTCCACACGCTTTTCTGGCCGGCGATGCTGAAGTTCGCCGGCCCGCCGTACAAGGTGCCCGACAGCGTCTTCGTGCACGGCTTCATCACGGTGTCCGGCGACAAGATGTCAAAGTCTCGCGGAACCGGGATCAGCCCGCTGCGCTACCTGGAGATCGGGATGAATCCGGAATGGCTGCGCTACTACATCGCGGCCAAGCTGAACGCGAATGTCGAGGACATCGACTTCAATCCGGACGACTTCCTCGCCCGCGTGAACAGCGACCTCGTGGGCAAATACGTCAACATCGCGAGCCGCTCGGCCGTATTCATCAACCGCAGGTTCTCCGGACGGCTCTGCGCGCCGGCGCGCGACTTCGGCTTCGCCGCCAAGGCTCGGGCGATCGGCGAGCTCTACGAGCAGCGGGAATTCGGCAAGGCCCTGCGCGAGATCATGGCCCTCGCCGACGTCGCGAACCAGTTCGTCGACGAGGAGAGGCCCTGGGAGCTCTCGAAGAAGCCGGGCGCCGAGGCGCGCCTGCACGAGGTGTGCTCGAGCGCCCTCGAGCTCTTCCGCATCCTGACGATCTACCTGAAGCCGGTGCTGCCCGCGCTCGCGGCCGAGGCCGAGCGGTTTCTCGGGCTACCCGCCCTCGCCTGGAAAGACGTGGATTCGCCGTTCGCCGGAGGTCACCGCATCAACGAGTATCGGCACCTCCTGACCCGGGTGGAGCCGAAGCAGCTCGAGCAGCTCTTCGATGCCGCGCCCGTCCCGCAGCCGTCGGCCCCCCAGCGCCACGCCGAGAAGCAGAACCAAGACGCAAAGGAAGCGAGCATGACAGGAACCGTGTCCATTGACGAATTTTCACGGATCGAGCTGCGCGTCGCGCGCATCCAGCGCGCCGAGGCCGTGGAGGGCGCGGACAAGCTTCTCAAGCTCACGCTCGACGTCGGAGAGCTCGGCGTGCGCACGGTCTTCGCCGGCATCAAGTCGGCTTATCGCCCCGAGGCTCTGGAGGGTCGCCTGACGGTGGTGGTGGCGAACCTTGCGCCGCGCAAAATGAAGTTCGGCGTCTCCGAAGGGATGATTCTCGCGGCTTCGTCGGACCGGCCGGGCGGGGAAAGTGGAATATTTCTCATCGGCCCGGACGCCGGGGCGGCACCCGGCATGCGCGTAAAATAGCCGCGTCGCGGCATCCGCCGCATACGGCGACGCGAGCAGGCGTCCACACGAAGAAGATGGAGAGCTCCAGCCGCACGCTGGTCTGCAGCGTACTCTTCCTCGACATCGTGGAGTATTCGAAGAAGGCCGTCGCCGACCAGATCCAGCTCAAGCAGGCCTTCAATCAGGTGCTCGCAAAGGCGGTCGAGGAAGTTGCGCCCCGCGACCGCATCATCCTCGATACGGGCGATGGCGCCGCCGTCACCTTCATGGGCGACCCGGAGGATGCGCTCTTTGCCGCCATCTCGGTGCGCGACATGGCGGCCGCCTACGCGGAAGGCCGCGGGCCGCTCGCCGTGCGCCTGGGCGTGAACCTCGGCCCCGTCCGGCTCGTGAAGGACATCAACGGCCAGATGAACATCATCGGCGACGGCATCAACGTCGCCCAGCGGGTCATGAGCTTCGCCCGCCCGGGACAGCTCCTCGTCTCCCGCTCCTTCTACGAGGTCGTTTCCTGCCTTTCCCGTGACTACCTGAGCCTTTTCCGGCACGAGGGCTCGCGCACCGACAAGCACGTCCGCGAACACGAGGTCTACTCCGTGGCGGGCTCGCCGGCGGCGCGCCGCGTTGCCGAGGCGGAGTCGCTCGTGGTGAGCCGCGGGATGAAGGGCTGGATGGGCGGCCGGGGACCTCTCGGCCTGCACCGCTCTGCGCTCGTTGCCGCGCCCGGAATCTTCCTCGCTTTCTTCGGCGGCGGCATGGCGCTCAGCGCCATCTCCGCGCAAACTCCCGAGACGACGCAGGCGCAGGCCGCCCGGGCGGCGGCGAGAGCGCCCGCCGCGCTGCCTGCGGAGCGCTCGGTGCTCAGGAACGCATCCGACCTCGCGCGGGCGAGCGCCGCCGCGACGCCCGCGCGAGCGCCCGTCGTCGCCGACGAAAAGTCGGCACCGCAGGAGAAGCGGGTGGAGCGTCCGAGCGAGGAGCGCCCGGCGCGGAGCGCTCGCGAGCGCTCCGCGCCCGAGCCGGTAGCGGCGGCAAGCCCCGCAGAGTCCGTACCAGCGGCGCCGGTGCGACCCGGACGCGTCGTCGTCGCGATCGCGCCGTGGGGCGAAGTTTTCGTCGACGGCAAGAGCCGCGGCGTGAGCCCGCCGCTCCAGATGGTCGAGCTCGACCCCGGGCCGCACACCATCGAAATTCGAAATGGCACCTTCCCTGCCCGCGTGGAACGGATCGTGGTAAAACCGGGCGAGCCGGTCCGTATTCGGCATCGCTTTCAATAAGGCACGAGCGGGAGGAAGGCCATGAGAGGGGGTTCGGCGATTTGGAGCGCCGTGGCGGTGGCCGTCGTGTCGCTGGCGCTGCAGAGCTGCGCCACCGAGCCGGGGCGACGCATCCGCGCGCTCTTCGAGCCTCATGCGGGAGAAGCGGCGCTTGCGGCCGGCCTGAAGCAGTACGAGAACGGCGACTACGCGGACTCCGCCAGGAGCCTTTCCTCGGCGCTCGATCAGGGGCTGTCGGATGCCGACAAGGTGCGCGCGCACAAGCACCTCGCCTTCATCCATTGCGCGTCGAGCCGTGAGCGCCAGTGCCGCGAGGAGTTCCGCAAGGCGCTCGCCGTGGACCCCGCCATGGAGCTCACGCCTGCCGAGGCCGGGCATCCGATCTGGGGCCCGGTGTTCCGTTCGATGAAGGGCGCCCGCTAGCGGCCGCGCCGATGGAGCAGCCGAAGCTCGGCCGGTACCTGATCGACGCGGAGCTCGGGCGCGGCGCCATGGGCGTCGTCTACAAGGCGACCGACTCGGTTCTCGAGCGCACCGTCGCGATCAAGACGGTCAACATGGCGCTCGAGAAGGACGGCATCGATCGCTACGAGGCGCGCTTCTACCAGGAAGCGCGCGCGGCCGGAGGGCTCAACCACCCCAACATCGTCACGGTATACGACGTCGGCAAGTCGGGCGACGTCGCCTACATGGCGATGGAGTACATCGACGGGGCGGAGCTGCGCACCCTCATCGTCGAAGGCAAGCCCCTCCCCGTCTCGCAATGCGTGTCCATCGCCGCGCAGGTCGCCGAGGGCCTCGGCTATGCGCACCAGCACGGCGTCGTGCACCGCGACATCAAGCCGGCGAACATCATGGTCCCGCCCGAGGGCCCCGTGAAGATCACCGACTTCGGCATCGCCCGCATGCGCGCCTCGGGGGACCTCACGCAGACCGGCATGATGCTCGGGTCACCGAAGTACATGTCGCCCGAGCAGGTGATCGGCAAGCGCGCCGACCATCGCTCGGACATCTTCTCGCTCGGCGTCATCCTCTACGAGATGCTCACGGGCCGGGCCCCGTTCAACGGGGACAACGTCACGGCGCTCATGTACCAGATCGTCAACTTCGCGCCGCCCGCGCCGAGCGCCCTGAACGGGGCGGTGCCCGAGCTGCTCGACTACGTGGTGGCGAAGATGCTGGCGAAAGCGCTCGATGAGCGCTACCAGGATGCGCAGGAGGCGGCGAAGGACTTGCGCGAGTGCGAGCGCCAGCTCGCCGCGCCCGCCGGCCCCAGCCTGCCGCCGCGCCCGGCCACCGGCCTCGCGAGCGGGCCGCAGCCGGAGCTCGTGGACACCGTCGCGCAGAGCGTCCTCGCCCAGACGCTCAACCGCACCCGCGAAGCGGACCTGTCGGCGCTCGAGGCCACGAGCCCGCCGGCGCGCGGCCTCGCGCACTCGTTCGACTCCCTGGAAGCCACCCAGCGCCTCGCCTCGCTGACCGGCGCACTCGCCGCGCCCCCGGAAGATCCGCAGACGGCGACGCAGCTGATCGGCTCACTCCCCCGTCCGCAGCGCACGAAGTGGCGCCGGCGCGACTGGCTGGTGGTCGCCGGCGCCGGGCTTTTCGGCTTCGCGCTCGCGCGGGCGGTGTCCCGGCGGCGGGACTGAGCCGCGCGGCGCGGCTAGCGCCGCGCTCCTTTGCCGCGCCCCCGCGCGCGTGCCTCGGGGGCCTCCGCCGGCACCCAGGGAGCGCCCGTGCGCTTCTCGATGTACTCCCGGATGAGACGGCGGACGACCTGCGACGGCGTCTGATCCTCCTGGGCGCACAGCTGCTCGAAAAGCGCCTTCTTGCGGGGATCGACGAGCACGGTGAGGCGGGCGGTACGGTCTTCGGTCATGGCCATCAAGGATAACCCAATTATCCTTTGAGTCACCTTTAGTGTGTGCTGGATGATAATCAGTTGATGCTAAGATAGGCGCCATGTCGGGGTTGGATGCCGCGCTCGCACTTGCCGCCTCGTGGCTCGCGCTGGGCGCCGCCGCGCTGAGCGCTCCGCACAGCGCCCGACTCCCCAGCCGCGTGCTCTACCCCGCCGGCGCGGCGGTCGGCCTGCTCGTGGCGCTCGTCGGCCTGCATGCAATGTCCGCACCGGCGGCCTCGCGCACGCTGCCCCTCGGGCTGCCCGACCTGCCGTTCCACGTGCGCCTCGACGCCCTGTCCGGGTTTTTCCTCTTCCTCCTCGGCGCGGTCTCGGCGGGTGTCTCGGTGTTCGCGGCGGGCTATTTCCGCACGAGCCGGCTCGGCGTGCCCGGGCTGCAGTGCCTTGCGTACCACGCCTTCCTCGCCAGCATGGCGCTCGTGCTGCTCGCCGACGACGCCTACTTCTTCATGGTGGCCTGGGAGTCGATGGCCCTCGCGTCGTTCTTTCTCGTCACGACGGAGCACCGGCAGGCGCAGATCCGCCGCGCCGGGTACCTCTACCTCCTCATCGCCCATGTCGGCGCGCTGTCGATCCTCCTCTGCTTCGGCACCCTGCAAGGCGGCAGCGGCAACTACAGCTTCGAGGCGATGCGCCTCATCCAGCTGCCGGCCGGCTGGGCCACCGTCGCCTTCCTCCTCGCGCTGGCGGGCTTCGGGGCCAAGGCGGGCATCGTGCCGCTGCACGTATGGCTGCCGGAGGCGCATCCGGCGGCGCCGTCGCCCGTTTCCGCGCTGCTCTCGGCGGTCATGCTGAAGACCGCCATCTACGGGCTGCTCCGCGTCGTGCTCGACCTCCTCGGCTTTCCGCTGTGGTGGTGGGGCCTCGTCGCCCTTGCCTTCGGGCTCGCGAGCGCGCTCCTCGGCATTCTCTTCGCGGCGGTGCAGACGGACATGAAACGGCTGCTCGCGTATTCGTCCATCGAGAACATGGGCCTCGTGCTTGCGGGGTTCGGGCTTGCGCTCCTCTTCCGCGCGCACGGCATGCAGGCGCTCGCCGCCCTGGCGCTGACTGCCATGCTGTATCACTGCGTCAACCACGCGTTCTTCAAGAGCCTGCTCTTTCTCGCGTCGGGCTCGGTGCTCCATGCCACCGGAGAGCGCAGCCTCGGACGCCTCGGCGGCCTCATGCGGCAGATGCCGTGGGTGGGCTGGTGCACCCTGGTCGGTGCGGTCGCCGTCGCGGGCCTGCCTCCGCTCAACGGCTTCGTATCGGAATGGCTCCTCCTCCAGGCCTTTCTCTTCACGCCCGGGCTGCCGCAGGACTACCTCAACCTGCTCGTTCCGGTGGCCGCCTCGCTGGTGGCCCTCGTCGCGGCGCTCTCCGGGTATGTCATGGTCAAGTTCTTCGGCGTCGCTTTCCTTGGCCGGCCGCGCGACGAGCGCCTGGAGCAGGTGCACGACGCCGGCCCTGCCGAGCGCGCGGCGCTCGCGTGGCTCGCGGCCGGCTGCATCGGCCTCGGGCTTGCGCCGGCGGCCGTCATCGGCCTGGTGGACCCCATCGCGCGCGCATACATCGGCGCGGGACTGGGCGGCTTTGCGCAGCATTGGCTCTTCCTCGCCCCCATCGAGCCGCAGCGTGCGAGCTACAGCCCGCTCCTTGTCTTCGCCGGCGGCCTGGTGCTGATCGCGGCAGCGTTCCTTGCCGTCCGCTACTTCTACCCGCGGCGCACGCGGCGGGCGCCGCCCTGGGACTGCGGCTTTTCGCATCTCGATGCCCGCATGCAGGAAACCGCCGAAGGATTCGGGCAGCCGGTGAAAGTCGTGTTCCAGCCGGCGTTTCGCACCACGCTCGCCGCGCCGGCGCCGGCGGACAGGAACCCGACGTACCGGGAATCGACCGAGGACCGGTTCTGGTACTGGCTCTACGTCCCGCTCGCGGGCTTGCTGCACCGGGCCACCGGCGCACTCGCCGTGCTGCAGCGCGGGCGCATCTCGGTCTACCTCATGTACAGCTTCGCGACGCTCCTCGTGCTGCTGTTCTTCGTGCGATGAGCGCCCGATGAGCCCCGAATGAGCGCATCCGGCCTCGCCGCCCAGCTGACCGAGATCGTGGTCGCGGTCCTGCTCGCGCCCTTGCTGACCGGCTGGGTAAACCAGTGCCGCTGCTGGCTGCAGAACCGTACCGGCCCGGGCATCCTGCAGCCTTACCGCGTCCTCGCGAAGCTCTTCGCGAAGGAGGCGGTCGTGGCCTACAACGCTTCGCCGCTCTTCCGCGCGGCGCCGTATCTCATTTTCGGCTGCCTCGCGCTCGCCGCGGCCATCGTGCCGACCATCAACACGAACCTGCCGCTCAATGCGGCCGCCGATGCCATCGCCCTCGTCGGCCTGCTCGCCCTCGCCCGATTCTTCATCGCGCTCGCGGGCATGGACGTCGGCACGGCGTTCGGCACGTTCGGCGCCCGGCGTGAGATGCTGATCGGCTTTCTCGCCGAGCCGGCACTCCTCATGGTGCTGTTCACCGCTTCGGTGATCTCGCAATCGAGCTCGCTCGCGACCATCGTCGACGTGCTCGCCCATCGGGAGTTCGTCATCTATCCGAGCCTCGCGTTCGCCGGCGTCGCCTTCACCATGGTGTCGCTCGCGGAGAACGCGCGCATTCCCGTGGACAACCCGGCCACGCACCTCGAGCTCACGATGATCCACGAGGCCATGATCCTCGAGTATTCGGGCCGGCACCTCGCCATGATCGAGTGGGCGGCGAGCCTCAAGCTCTTCGTCTACTCGTGCGTCGGCATCGCCCTCTTCTTTCCCTTCGGCATCGCGGAAGGGGGCGACTGGATCGGCACGCTGTTCGCCCTGCCGCTGCTCGTGCTGGAGCTCGCCGTGGGCGGCGCGGCGCTCGCGCTCATCGAGACCATGACGGCCAAGATGCGCATCTTCCGGGCGCCGGAGTTCCTCGCGACGGCCTTCCTCCTCGCCGTGCTCGCGATGCTGACGCACGCGCTTCTGGGGGCATGAGGGGGGCATGAGGGGAGCATGAGCGACGCATGATCCGATTCCGGAGGAAGCCTTGAGCGAGCTGCTGCAGCACTACGGGCCCCAGCTCGTCAACCTGTGCGCAGCCATCCTCCTGCTGCTCGCGTTCGCCATGCTGACCCAGCGCCGCATCCTGTCGGTCATCAATCTGTACGCCGCGCAGGGCGTGGTCCTCTTCCTGTCCACGCTGCTCATGGCGCTCGTGACGGGGCACGCGCACCTTTACGGCTCCGCGCTCCTGACGCTCGTCCTGAAGGCGATCGTGCTCCCCTGGATCCTGCATCGACTGATCCACCGCCTGAACGTCAAGTGGGATGTCGAGACGCTCCTCAACGTGCCTACGACCATGCTCGTCGGCATCGTCCTCGTCATCCTCGCGTTCAACCTTGCCGCGCCCATCTCGCGCCTCGCCGGCACGGTGGCGAGCGCCGCCCTCGGCATCGCGCTCGCGAGCGTCCTCCTCTCGTTCCTGATGATGATCACCCGGTCGAAGGCCGTTCCGCAGGTGATCGGCTTTCTTTCCATGGAGAACAGCCTGTTCTTCGGCGCCACGGCGGCCGTCTACGGAATGCCGATGGTCGTTGAGCTCGGCATCGCGCTCGACGTGCTGGTGGCGGCGGTCATTCTCGGCATCTTCCTCTTCGAGATCCGCGAGCGCTTCGATTCGGTGGACACTCGCCACCTCGAGAAGCTGAGGGAGGACTGACGGTGATCGAAGTCGTCCTCCTCCTCGGCATCCCGCTCGTGGGCGCGGCGGTGCTCGCCGTGCTCGGCCATCGCAGCATCGCGGCGGAGATCAACAGCGCCTTCAGCGTCCTCACGTTCGTCGCCGCGGCTGCGCTCGTCGCGCGCGTCATCGGCAGCGGGCCCCTGCTCGTGCTCGAGCGTCATTTCTTCGTCGACGCGCTCAATGTGTTCCTCGTCGCGCTCACCGCGTTCGTCGCCATGACGACCTCGCTCTTCTCGCGGCCCTACATGCGAATCGAGCGCCGCCACGGCAGGGTCGGCGCCGGGGGCATGCGCCTCTACCACAGCATGTACCAGCTCTTCACGTTCACGATGCTGGTCGTGCTCACGACGAACAACCTCGGCCTCATGTGGGTCGCCATGGAGGCGGCGACGCTCTCGACGGTACTGCTGGTCGCGCTCTACCGGACGCATGCCTCGCTGGAGGCGGCATGGAAGTACTTCATCCTGTGCGGCGTCGGCATTGCCCAGGCCCTCTTCGGCACGATCCTCTTCTATTTCGCCGCCGAGAAGGTGCTCGGCTCGGGCACCGGCGCGCTCCTCTGGACCGAGCTCGATGCGGTCAAGGGCGCGCTCGAGCCGACGGTGATGTCGATCGCATTCGTCTTCCTGCTCGTCGGCTACGGCACCAAGGTCGGGCTCGCGCCGCTCCACAACTGGCTGCCCGATGCCCATGGCGAGGGCCCGACGCCCATCTCGGCGGTCCTCTCGGGGCTGCTCCTGAACGTGGCGCTGTACGCGCTTATCCGGTGCAAGGTCATTACCGACGGGGCGCTGGGACGGCCGTTCGCGAGCGAGCTCCTCATGATGTTCGGCCTGCTCTCGGTCGCCGTGGCGGCGTTCTTCCTGTGGCGCCAGCGTGACGTGAAGCGGATGTTCGCGTACTCGTCCATCGAGCACATGGGCCTCATCACTTTCGCCTTCGGCATGGGCGGCCCGGTGGCGAGCTTCGCCGGCCTCTTCCACATGACTGTCCACTCGCTCACCAAGAGCGCCATCTTCTTCGCCGTCGGCCATGCCGCCCAGAAGACCGGCACGCAGCTGATGGAGGACATTCGCGGCCTCGTCTCGGTGAGTCCTACCGTCGGCTGGGGCCTCATGCTCGGCACCGCCGCCATCCTCGGGATGCCGCCTTTCGGCGTCTTCGCGAGCGAGTTCCTGATCCTCACCACGGCGATCCAGGACCGGCCCTGGGCGACGCCCATCCTGCTCCTCTCCCTCGGCATCTCGTTCGCCGCGATCTTCGGCAAGGTGCAGCCGATGGTCTTCGGCGATCCGACCGCCTCGCGGCTTCCGCACCGGCCGGCGCTGATCCCGGTCTTCGTCCACCTCGGGCTGGTTCTGATGCTCGGGCTCTACACGCCGCCGCAGCTCGCACAGTGGTACCGCGAGGCGGCCCGGCTGATCGGCTGACATGAACGACCTCGCCTCCCCGAGCGTGGAGCTCTCGACCCTGCCCGGCACGGCGCCCGCGTGGCACGCCACGGTCGACGCCGCCGGCTGGCGCGCAGGCTTCGAGGCCGCCGCGAGCGCCGGCGGGCGCCTTGGCGCCCTGTGGGCGAGCGACGAGCGCGACCGCACCGGCGGCATGGTGGTGCACGGGCTGCTCGTGACGTTCGAGGGGCTCGTCTGCCTGCACCTTCCGGTCGTAGGCGACGCGTACCCCGACGTCTCGGATGTCTTCCCTTCCGCAGCCCTCATGCAGCGCGCAGTGCGGGATCTCCTCGGCCTGCACGCCGGAAGCGATGCCCGCGGCTGGCTTCGCCATGCCGCGTGGCGCGAGAACGTGTTCCCGCTGCGCCGCGATGTTCCTCGCGAGGCCATCCTCGAGCCGGGCGACCCGCGCTACGACTTCGTCAGAGTCGAGGGCGAGGGCGTGCACGAAATTCCCGTGGGGCCGGTCCACGCCGGCACCATCGAGCCGGGCCATTTCCGCTTCTCGGTGGTCGGCGAGCGCGTGCTGCGGCTCGAGGAGCGCCTCGGCTACAAGCACAAGGGGATCGAAAAGCGCTTCGAGGGCATGGCGCTCGGCGAGGCCGCGCGGCTCGCCGGACGGGTCTCCGGAGACAGCACCGTGGCGTATGCCTGGGCCTTCGCGCAGGCAGCCGAGGCGATCGCCGGCGTTCGCGCCACGCCGCGCGCTACGTGGCTGCGGGCGCTGCTCCTCGAGCGCGAGCGCATCGCCAACCACCTCGGCGACCTCGGCCAGCTCGGCAACGACGCCGGCCTCGCCTTCGGCCTCGCCCAGTTTTCCCGGCTCAAGGAAGATTTGCTGCGGGCGAACGCGGATCTTTTCGGGCACCGCTACCTCATGGATTGCGTGGTCCCGGGCGGCTTGAGCGTCGACCTCCACGCGCACGCAGCGGAAGAGCTGCTGGCGGAGGCCGATCGCCTCGAACGCGAGGTAAACACGCTGCGCGCGATTTTCGATGACCATGCGGGACTGCAGGAACGCGCCATCAATTGCGGCCGGCTCACGCCGCAGACGGCGGCCCGGCTCGGAGTGGTGGGGCTCGCCGCGCGCGCAAGCGGCCTCGCCGTGGATGCCCGGGTGTATCCGGGGCTCGAGCCTTACGATGCCCTCTCGCCGCGGATGAGCACGCACCGCAACGGCGACGTCGCGGCCCGCATGTCGGTGCGCTTCGACGAGCTGCTGGAGTCCCTCGAGCTGCAGCGCCGGATCGTCGGCTCGCTGCCCGCACCCCCGGCGCAGGCGCCGCTTCCCGCGCCGGGCGCAGGCTTCGCGATCGGCTGGGTGGAAGGCTGGCGCGGCGAAGTGTTCGTGGGGCTCGAGCTCGATGCCGCGGGCCGCGTGCGCCGCTGCCATCCGCACGATCCTTCGTGGCACAACTGGCCCGCGGTGGAGTACGCGGTGCTCGGCAACATCGTGCCCGACTTCCCGCTCATCAACAAATCCTTCAACCTTGCCTACGCAGGAGTCGACCTGTAGCCATGCGCAAGCTTCTCTGGCAGATCGCGCGTCACGGCATCCGCACGGAGCCCGCGCCGGCGCCTGACGCGTCGCTAAGGCTGCAGGCCGAAGCGCTGAATGCCGAGGTCCTGAGGCTGCTCGGCCGGGCGCTCGCGATCCGGCACGTGGACGCCGGCTCGTGCAATGGCTGCGAGCTCGAGATTCATGCCTGCAACAACCCGTACTACAACCTGGAAGGGCTGGGCATCCGGTTCGTCGCGAGCCCCCGCCACGCCGACATGCTCCTGGTGACAGGGCCGGTGTCGCGCAACATGGAGACGGCGCTGCGAAGAACCTACGAGGCCGTCCCGGAGCCCAAGGTTGTCGTCGCCGTAGGCGATTGCGCGTGCACCGGGGGGGTGTTCGGCGAGAGCTACGCGAGCCTGGGCCGCATTGCCGCGGTCATTCCGGTCACGGTGGCAGTGCCGGGTTGTCCTCCTGCGCCGCGGCAGATCATTCAGGGCATCGTCACCGCGGTGCAGGCCACGCGCGAGAGCCTGGCTCAGCGCCCGCCGCAGGTCGGCGGCATGGCGGAGACCGGGTAGCCGCGACAGGTCCAGGACACCTTGCCCCCCTGCAGGACAGGGGTGAAGGTCACTTCGATCGCATTCCGGTCGTTCCACCCGCGCACGGCGCCATTGTCGGCGACCAGCCACTTCAGCTCGCCGTGATCGGGGTCCATGCGTGGCTGCAGCTTCACGCCCTTGCCCGAGCCTGCCAGGGAGCCCGCTTTCTCGGCCGCCTCCGCCACCTGCTGGCGCGCAGCCTCCGCGCCCGAGATCAGCGCCTCGGCGGCAGCCCGCGCTTCCGATCCGGCCATCTGGGGCAGGACGACGGCGACCACCAGGAAGCCGGCGAGCGCCAGCCCAGCCACGATCAAGAGTGCGACGCGCATTGCCGATCCCCCTCCCTTCCGTCCCACTTGTATCCCCGCGAGCAGCTTAGCATGATGAGTGAATCGGACCGCCTCGCTTCGGCATCGCCAGTCACTTTTTTTCAATGCTCACCCGTCGGGTCCTCGTCATCGGCCGCGTACAGGGCGTCGGCTTCCGGGACGCGCTCTGCGAAGAGGCGCGCCTGCGCGGCCTCTGCGGCTGGGTCCGGAACCGTCGCGATGGCTCGGTGGAAGCGCTGCTCAGCGGAGAGCGGGAAGCCGTAGAGGCGACGTTACGCTGGCTCGAAAAGGGCCCGCCCCTCGCGAGAGTCGCCGAGGTTCGCGTTCTTTCCGAGGCGGATGTCGATTGCCCGCCCGGGTCGTTCGTGCGCCTGCCGACGGCTTAAGCGGGAAGCGCGGCCACCCGCCGTCGCCTCCGGCGACCTGCGCGGTATCCCTCCGTGCTACTTCCCAGGCGGTGGTTGCCGGGATCCGAACCCCCGACAAGAATCGCGCCGGCAAACAACCGGAGGTTCCCGATGAGCGCTTCCCTCGCACTGCCGATGTCCGCGCATGAGCTTCGCGACGCCGTCCGCTGCGTCCGCGCCTTCGACCCGGCCCGCCTGGACCGCATCCTGCGCGCGGACGTCGACCGTGGACTGCTGGAGGTGCAGGCAGGCGTCACGTGGGCATCGCTTGCCGCGCATGCTGGGGCGCCCTTCCTTGCGGCTTGGCCGGATGGCGCCTCAACGGTAGGGCGCAGCGCCGCCGAGAACGTACCGGGCCCTGACGGGCATCCGGTCGTAAAGCACATAGAGGCGATGACGTTGGTGACCGCTGACGGCGAGCTCCGGCGCGTGAGCCGCGATGCGAGTCCGGAGCTCTTCCGCCTCTGCGTCGGCGGCCATGGCGTCTTCGGCCCGGCCTATAGCATCACCCTGCGCCTCGCTTCTCTCGAAGCGGCGCTGGCCGGCGCGAAAGGCTCCGTCGCCCTCTCGCTGCCGGGGCAGCAGGACGGATCGCCGATCGCGCTCTTGCTTCCCCCGGGCGAGGCCGAGCGCTTCCTGGGGCAAGCGCGCGATTGCCTGCGCGAATGGCGCGTCGAGATCGCCGGCGCCGAAGCAAGCCACGTCCTGCCGGAAGCCGAGACGTTCCTCCGTTGGGCGAACCGCGAGTACGCGCTCGTGTCGCTGAGGCTCGGCGCGGCGAGCTCCTTGTGCGGCGCGGTGCGCTCCACCCAGGTGCGCCGCCTGCTGATCGATCTGGCGATCGCCTGCGGGGGCAGCTTCTCCATCGCTTCGACCCCGGACGCCACGCGGGCGCAGGTGGAAACCTGCTATCCCATGATGGGAGCCTTTCTCGCCGAGAAGAGACGCCTCGATCCGGCAGGCAGGCTCTCGAATGCGTGGTATCGCCACTACCGCGGCCTGGTCTCGCGCGGCTCGTGCGCCGTGCGCTGGAGCGCCTGAGCGCCGCCTAGGCGCCCGCTCCGTATATGACCTGCACGTTCTCCGGCGCCAGCCACGAGCCCAGCTCGGAAATCAGCTGGCCGTCGGCTCGCACCCGCCACGCTTCGCCGAGCGCTACCTCGCAGGTGGCCTTGGCGTTCTCGTAGGCGACGATCACCTGGCACGCCCCCGTGCCGCTCGCCCGGTACGGCTGGAGCACCTGCTGCAGCCGGCGCGCGTCGGCCTTGCCGTTCATGGCGATCCGCAGCCGTGCGGCATAGCGGCTGCGCAGGCCCTCGAGGTCGAGCAGCTCCTCGGCAGTGACGCGCAGCCCGCCGGAGAAGTCGTCGTTCTGCACCTTGCCGGCCACGACGAGGAGCGCGTCCTCCTTCAGCTTGTCGCGATGGCGCTCGAAGAGCTCGTTGAACACCGTGATCTCGACCTGCGCCGTCGCGTCGTCGAGCATGACGACCATCATGCGCCCGCGCCGGGTCATCTGGGTGCGAGCGGACACGACGATGCCCGCCATCCACACGCGCTCCCCTGCGCTCAGGCGGGCGAGCGGCACGCGCGGGAAATTGGCGAGCTCGCGCTCGTAGACCGAAAAAAGGTGGCCGGAGACGGAGAAGCCGAGCGCCGATTTCTCCTCCAGCAGCTTCTGCCGCGTGTCCCAGGCCGGCGCATCCACATAGGCGTGGGCGCCCCCGCGCGGCGCCTCGGCCTCGGCGAAGAGGCTCACCTGCGAGGCGGCCCGCTCGGCCTGCTCGGCCGCCTCGAGGGCGCGCCCGACGGAAGCGAGGGTGCGGGCGCGGTTCGGCTCGATGGCGTCGAATCCGCCCGCACGCACGAGCGCCTCCACCACGCGCCGGTTAACGAGGCGCTTGTCCACGCGGCGGCAGAAATCGAAGAGGTCGGCAAAAGGACCGGCGCGACGCGCGTACAGGATGGCCTCGATCGCCGCTTGCCCGGTGCCGCGCACGGCGCCCAGACCGTAGCGCACCGTCTTCGCATCGATGGGCACGAACCGGTAGTCCGAGGCGTTGATGTCCGGCGGCAGGATGGTGAGGCCGTTCGCGAGGCCGTCCTCGTAGAAGACGCGCACCTTGTCGGTGTCGTCCATGACCGCGGAAAGGTTGGCCGCCACGAACGCCGCCGCATGGTGGGCCTTCATGTACGCCGTCTGGTAGGCGAGCAGGGCATAGGCGGCGGCGTGGGACTTGTTGAAGCCGTACCCGGCGAACTTCTCCATCAGGTCGAAGAGCTGCATCGCCTTGGAGCGCGACACGCCGTTCTTCTCGGCGCCGGCGACGAAGATGTCGCGATGCTTCGCCATCTCTTCCGGCTTCTTCTTGCCCATCGCACGGCGCAGCAGGTCGGCGGCGCCCAGCGTGTACCCGCCGATCACCTGCGCGATCTGCATCACCTGCTCCTGGTACACCATGATCCCGTAGGTCGGCCCGAGGATCGGCTTGAGGCGCTCGTCCAGGTATTCCGCGCGCTGCTGGCCGTGCTTGCGCGCGATGAAGTCCGGAATGAGGTCCATGGGCCCCGGGCGGTAGAGCGCCACGAGGGCGATGATGTCCTCGAAGCGGTCGGGCCTCGCGCGCCGGATCATGTCGCGCATGCCGCGCGATTCCAGCTGGAACACCGCGGTGGTGTTTCCGGCGGCGAGAATCTCGTAGGTCCTGCGGTCGTCGAGCGGCACGCGCTCGAGCGCGAAGTCGGGCTCGCCGAGCGCGCGAACGTAGCGCTCGGCCCAGTCGAGGATGGTGAGCGTCGTGAGGCCCAGGAAGTCGAACTTCACGAGGCCGATCGCCTCGACGTCGTCCTTGTCGAGCTGCGAGACGACGTTCGACGTGCCCTCGGCCGCGTACAGCGGGCAGAAGTCGGTGAGCCGGCCGGGTGCGATCAGCACGCCGCCGGCATGCATGCCGACGTTGCGCACGAGGCCTTCGAGCCGGTCGCCGAGCTCGAGGAGCTCGCGCACCTCGTCTTCCTTGCGCTCGCGCTCGGCGAGCAGCGGCTCCATCTCCCGCGCGTCCTTCAACGTAATGGTCTTGCCCGGCTGCACCGGGATCAGCTTCGCGATCTGGTCGCAGAAGTTGTACCCGAGGTCGAGCACGCGGCCGCAGTCGCGCACCACGGCGCGCGCCGCCATCGTGCCGAAGGTGGCGATCTGCGAGACGCTTTCCTCGCCGTACTTGCGGCGCACGTACTCGATGACGCGATCCCGGCCGTCCTGGCAGAAGTCGATGTCGAAGTCCGGCATCGAGACGCGCTCGGGATTGAGGAAGCGCTCGAAGAGGAGGTCGTAGCGCAGCGGATCGAGGTCGGTGATGCCGAGCGAATAGGCGACGAGCGAGCCGGCGCCCGAGCCGCGTCCCGGGCCTACCGGCACGCCGTTCGACTTCGCCCAGTTGATGAAGTCGGCGACGATCAGGAAGTAGCCGGCGAAGCCCATCTGGACAATGGTGCCGATCTCGAAGTTCAGGCGCTCGGTGTAGCGCGCCGCCTGCTCGCCGGCGATGCCGAGCTTCTCCAGCCGCCGCGCGAGGCCGGCGGTAGCCTCGGAGCGCAGGAACTCGTCGAGCGTGACGCCGGGCGGCGTCGGGAAGGCCGGCAGCCGGCTCTTGCCCAGCTCGATCTCGAGGCTGCAGCGGCGCGCGATCTCGAGCGCGTTCTCGAGCGCCTGCGGAATGTCGGCGAAGAGCGCCGCCATCTCGTCCTGGGTCTTGAAGTACTGCTCCGCGGTGAAATGCTTCGGCCGGCGCTGGTCGCCAAGCACGTAGCCCTGGGCGATGCAAACGCGCGCCTCGTGCGCCTTGAACTCCGAGCGCTCGAGGAACTGCACGGGGTGCGTGGCGACGACCGGCAGTCCCGTGCGCCCCGCGAGCTCCACCGTGCGCGCGACGAGCGCCTCGGCGTACGGAGCGCCGTGGCGCTGCAGCTCAAGGTAGTAGCGCCCGGGAAAGAGCGCGGCCCAGCGCCGTGCGAGACGCTCGGCCGCCTCGCCCTGCTCCGAGAGAAGCGCCTGCCCGACGTCGCCCGCCGCCGCGCCCGAGAGGGCGATGAGCCCGTTGGCGCCGTCGCCTTCGAGCCACTCCGGCGCGATTTCCGCGCGTGAGCGATACTGGTTCCGCAGCCAGGCGCGCGACAGAAGCTCGCAGAGCCGAAGGTAGCCCTCGCGGGAGGCGCAGAGCAGCACCATCCGGAAAGGCTTGTCGCGCTCGGCGATGTTCTGGATCCAGCAATCGGCGCCGATGATCGGCTTGACGCCCGCGGCGCGCGCGGCCTTGTAGAACTTCACCAGCCCGAAGAGGTTGGCCGAATCGGTCACGGCGAGGGCCGGCATGCCGTCGGCGGCCGCGCGCGCGACGGCTGCGTCGATGCGCACGATGCCGTCGCTCACCGAGTACTCGCTGTGCATCCTGAGATGGACGAAGCGCGGCGCGGGCATGATAAAAATTCTACCATTCGACCTCGTTCATTCGCCCATCCGCGTCGTCATTCGTCCCCTCGTCCGCCGCCTCCTTCATCCTGTCGCTTCTCGCTTGAGGCGCCGCTCTTGAGCCGGCCGCTCGCGGCGCTGCTCGCCGGCGCGGCTTGCATCGCGCTTTCGCCGATCTTCGTGCGGCTCTCCGAGGCAGGGCCGACCGCCACCGCGTTCTGGCGCGTGGCGCTCGCGGTCGCGCCGCTCTGGCTCCTCTGGCGGTTGCGCGAGCCGCGCGCGGCAGTCCGCTACGCGAGCCGCATGCGTTTGCTCGGCGTGGCGGGATTCGCCTTCGCCGGCGATCTCGCCTTCTGGCACCTGTCCATCCGCTACACCTCGGTGGCCAACTCGACGCTGCTCGCCAACCTCGCGTCGATCTTCGTCACGCTGGCGGCATGGCTCTTCCTGCGCGAGCGGCCCACGGGGCTTTTCCTGGCGGGGCTCGCGTCAGCGCTCGCCGGCGTCGGGCTCCTCGTCAGCACGAGCCTGAGCTTCTCGGGCACGGCGCTGCTCGGCGATGCGATGGGTGTGGCGACAGCGGCGTTCTACGCCGGCTACATCTTCGCCGTGAAGGAGCTGCGCGAGCGCGGCGAGACCGTCCTCGGCCTCATGGCGACCACGAGCGCGATCACCGCGGCGCTCCTGCTGCCGGTCGCGATCGTCTCGGGCGAGACGCTCCTGCCGCACAGCGCCTGGGGCTGGTCGGTGCTCCTCGGCCTCGCGCTCGTTTCCCATGCGGGCGGGCAGGGCCTCATCGCCTACGCGCTTGCCCACCTCCCGGCCGCCTTCAGCTCGGTGACGCTGCTCCTGCAGCCCGTGCTGGCCGCGTTGTTCGCCTGGGCGCTGCTCGGGGAAACGCTGGTGCCGCTTCAGATCGCCGGCGGCCTTGTCGTGCTTGCCGGCATCTACATCGCGCGCACGGGCTCGCGCTAGACGACGAGCGCCTCCGGCTCGCCGTCGTGGGCTTCGATGGCGCCGATCTCGTAGACGGTCTCGCCCGCGGCCCGCAGGAGCGCCGTCGCGGCGTCGACGCTCGTACCCTCGACGATCACGACCATCCCGATGCCGCAGTTGAAAACGCGGTGCATCTCGTCCTCGGCAATGCCGCCCTCGCGCTGCAGCCAGTCAAAGAGCGCCGGCCGCGGCCAGCTCGAGCGCCGCAGGACGGCGCGCGTGCCGCGGGGCAGTACCCTCGGCACGTTGCCGGTGAGGCCGCCGCCGGTGACGTGCGCAAGGCCCTTCACGGGAAGCGCCTCGAGGAGCTGCAGCACCGGCTTGACGTAGATCCGTGTCGGCGCCATCGCCGCGCTTTCGATGGCGGCATCCGGCTTCGCCCGCTCCATCACCTTGCGGATCAGCGAGTAGCCGTTCGAATGCGCGCCGCTCGACGCGAGCCCGAGCACGGCGTCGCCGGGGCGGATCGCGCGGCCATCGATGATGCGCGACTTCTCGACCGCGCCGACGCAGAAGCCGGCAAGGTCGTATTCGCCCTCCGGATACATGCCGGGCATCTCGGCCGTCTCGCCGCCGATGAGCGCGCAGCCGGCGAGCTCGCAGCCGCGCGCGATGCCGGCCACCACGCGTGCCGCGACGCCCTGCTCGAGCTTGCCGCAGGCAAAGTAGTCGAGGAAGAAGAGCGGCTCGGCCCCCTGCACGAGCACGTCGTTCACGCTCATCGCCACGAGGTCGATGCCGACGGTGTCGTGGCCGTCGAGCTGGAAGGCGAGCTTGAGCTTCGTGCCGACGCCGTCGGTTCCCGCTACGAGGACGGGCTGGCGGAACTTCGCCGGCACCTCGAAGAGGGCGCCGAAGCCGCCGATGCCGGCGAGCACCTCGGGCCGAAGCGTCCGCCGGGCAAGCGGCCGGATGGCGTCGACAAGCGCGTCGCCGGCGTCGATGTCCACGCCGGCGTCGCGATAGGAGAGTCCGGGATTCGCCATGCTAGAGTCTCGCATTCTACTCGACCACGCAGCATCGACGCCCCATGCAGCAGCTGCCTTTGGAGATCTCGCCGCCTCCGAAGGCGACGCTCGGCAACTTCCTGCCCGGCGCCAACGGCGAGGCCTTCGCCCGCGTGAAAGCGCTCGCGGCAGGCGAGCTTCCGGAGGCCATCATCTACCTCTGGGGCGCGCCGGGCAGCGGCCGCACCCATCTCCTCCAGGCTGCCGCCCGAGCGAATCCCCAGCTCATGGTGGCCGACGACGTCGAGTCGCTCGACGAAGCGGCACAGCAGGCGCTCTTCCTCGCCATCAACGCGGCGCGCGACGGGCGCGCCGCCGTGCTGGCCGCCGGAGGCAGGCCGCCTCACCAGCTCGCGCTCCGCGAGGACCTGCGCACGCGGCTCGCGTGGGGCCTCGTCTACGAGCTGAAGCCGCTCACCGAGGCGCAGAAGATCGAGCACCTGCGCGCGAACGCCGCCCGCCGAGGGCTCGAGCTGCCGGTCGAGGTGGCCCGTTACCTTCTCACCCGGCTGCCGCGCGATCTGCATAGCCTGAACGGAGCGCTCGAGCACCTCGACCGATATTCCCTTGCGCATCAACGCTCGTTGACCATTCCGCTGGTGCGCGAGGCTCTTGCGGAGCCGCAGTCCCGTGCATTCGTGCCTCGACAAGGCAAGCCTGGCTGACTACAGTAGTGCCCGGACCAACGCTGAGGCTCGCACCGCGTGAGGACCCGGACACTCGCTCTTCTTGGCCTTCTGGCATCCGCCTGCCTGCCGGCGATGGCGCAGGACGGCCTGAGGCTTCCCGCCCGGGACATCGATCCGGCGATCGGCGGCTTCGGCATCGACCCGTCGCTGGCGGGCGGTTGGCTGAGCCCCGGACGGGAGCGGTTCCTCGCGCCGGGCAACTGGCGCGACACGATCGGCTTCGCGCCTTCGGATCAATTTCGCTGGTCCTATGCGCTGGGCGAGCACAGCCTGGGCATGTCGTTCGAGCGGGGTCGCGACTACCTTGCCGCCCCGATCTTCGGAATCGAGGCGCGGCAGTACGGCGTGTTCGGCCGCTTTGCCTTCGACGAGGACTGGTCTCTCAGCGCGGGTGCGTACTCGCGGGAAGCCGGCACGCTGTTGCGGCTCGAGGATTTCCGCATCGGCCTGCGCCGGCGCTTCTAGCGCCGCCCCCAAGCTGCCGAAGAAGCGCTCGAGGATCGGTAGAATCCGGGGCGCCCGATGCGCCTCGCCCTGTTTGACCTCGACAACACCCTGATCGCCTGCGACAGCGACTACGAATGGGGGCAGTTCCTCGTCGACCGCGGGATCCTCGACCGGGAGGACTACGAGGCGAAGAACCGGCGCTATTTTGACCAGTACGTCGCGGGCACGCTCGACATCCACGAATACCTCGGATTCGCGCTGCGCCCCCTCGCGGAGCACGCCCCGGAAGACCTCGAACGCTGGCATGGCGAGTTCATGGCGTCCCGCATCGTTCCGGCCATTACGCCGGCCGCGCGCGCGCTGGTGGCGCGCCACCGCGAGAGCGGGGACCTCTGCGTGATCATTACCGCCACCAACAGTTTCGTCACCCGCCCCATCGCCCGCGAGTTCGGCATTGAGGCGCTCATCGCGACGGAGCCGGAGATGCGGGAGGGTCGCTTCACCGGCAAGGTGCAAGGCGTCCCGTCCTTCCGGGAAGGCAAGGTCGAGCGGCTTCACGGCTGGCTTGCCGGGCAGGGGCGGCAGCTTTCGGACTTCGCCGAGCGCTTCTGCTACAGCGACTCGCACAACGACCTGCCCCTCCTCGAGCTCGCCACGAGTCCCGTGGCGGTCGACCCCGATTCCCGCCTTGCCGGCGAGGCCAAGCGGCGCGGATGGCCGGTGATTTCTCTAAAATCACCGGGTTAAATGATAAAAAGATTCATCCGGCGGGTTCTGGGTCTTTCCTCGGCAGAAATGACACGAGTCCCGCGCAAGAAGCACGGGCTTTCCCGCGAGGCCATCAGTCCGGCGGCGGCCAAGGTGTGCGCCACGCTGCGCGAAGCGGGGTTCTCCGCCTATGTCGTCGGCGGCGCGGTCCGCGACCTCCTGCTCGGCATGACGCCGAAGGATTTCGATGTCGCGACCGACGCGCGTCCCGAGCAGGTCAAGCCGCTCTTCCGGCGCGCCCTCATCATCGGCCGGCGCTTCCGGCTGGTCCACGTCATGATCGGCCAGGAGACGATCGAGGTCTCGACCTTCCGGGCGGCCGATCCCGAGACCGTCGACAAGGACGAGCATGGGCGGGTGCTGCGCGACAACGTGTTCGGCACGCAGGAGGAAGACGCGCGGCGGCGCGATTTCACGGTAAACGCGCTCTACTTCGATCCGCAGACGGAGGAGATCGTCGACTTCCACGGCGGCCTTGCCGACCTGAAGAAGCGGGTGCTGCGCATGATCGGCGACCCGGAGGTGCGCTACCGCGAGGATCCGGTGCGCATGCTGCGGGCGGTGCGCCTCGCAGCGAAGCTCGGGCTCACGCTCGACCCCGCGACGCGCGAGCCGATCGCCAAGCTCGCGCCCCTCATGGAGCGGGTGCCCCCGGCGAGGCTTTTCGACGAGATGCTGAAGCTGCTTCTTTCCGGGCACGCGAGCGCGTGCCTGCGCCAGCTCCGCGAGGTCGGCCTGCACAAGGGCCTGCTGCCGCTCCTCGACGTGATTCTCGAGCAGCCGCTCGGCGAGCGCTTCGTCACGCTGGCGCTGGCCCAGACTGACGAGCGCGTCCTCTCCGGACGGCCGGTCTCGCCGGCCTTCCTTTTCGCCGCCCTGCTCTGGCACGAGGTGCTGGCCGCCTCCAAGGCGCGCCAGGCGCGGGGCGAGCGTCCGGTCGCCGCGCTGGAAGCGGCCATGGACGAGGTCCTGGACGTGCAATGCGAGAAGCTGGCCATCACCCGCAAGCTCACGGCGACGATGCGCGAGGTGTGGGCCATGCAGCCCCGCTTCGAGCAGCGCGGCGGGCAGCGCGCCTATCGCCTGCTCGAGGCGCCGCGCTTTCGCATGGCGTACGACTTTCTCGCCTTGCGGGCGGCGAGCGGCGAGATACCGGCGGAGCTGGAAGCCTGGTGGCGCGCGTTCCAGAGCGCGGACGCGGAGACCCGCAAGGCGATGCTCCTTCCCGACACGGCACCGCGCAAGCGCCGGCGCCGGCGTCGCAAGAAGCGGCCCGACGCCGCTGCAGCGGATGCATCGTGACGATCGCCTACGTCGGGCTCGGGTCGAACCTCGACGATCCCCTCCGGCACGTGCGGCTTGCCCTTGACGAGCTGGACCGCCTGCCGGCGACGCGAGTCCTGGCCCGATCCTCGCTCTATCGCAGCGCCCCGCTCGGAGACCAGCCCGCCGGTGCGCCGGCACAGGACGACTTCATCAATGCCGTGGCTCGGCTCGACACGGAGCTCGCGCCCGAGGACCTTCTCGACGAGCTCCAGCGCCTGGAGGACGCGCACGGCCGCGAGCGCCCCTTCGCCAACGCGCCGCGCACGCTGGATCTCGACCTCCTCCTCTACGGCACGCTCCAGCTGAAGAGCGAGCGTCTCACCGTTCCGCACCCGCGCCTGCAGGAGCGGGCATTCGTGCTCCGCCCGCTCCTCGAGCTCGATGCCGGGCTCGCCATTCCCGGCCTCGGTCCGGCCGGGGCCTGGCTCCCGCTGAGCGCCGGCCAGCGGGTCGAGCGGCTGGCCTGACCATGCAGTCCTCGCCGATCGTCATCTCGGTGGCGCTCCTCGTGGCCTCGAACGTCTTCATGACGTTCGCCTGGTACGCCCACCTCAAGAACCTCTCGGCCAAGCCCTGGTGGATCGCCGCGCTCGCGAGCTGGGGCATCGCACTCTTCGAATACCTGCTGCAGGTCCCGGCAAACCGCGTCGGATACACCCGTCTGTCGCTTCCCCAGCTTAAGATCCTGCAGGAGGTCATCACGCTGGTGGTGTTCGTGCCTTTCGCGATCCTCTACATGAAGCAGCCGCTCAAGCTTGACTATCTGTGGGCCGCGCTCTGCATCGTCGGCGCCGTCTACTTCGTGTTCCGTGCATAGGTTCAGGCACATCGTGGTCGAGGGGCCCATCGGGGCGGGGAAGACGAGCCTCGCCCGGCGCCTCGCCGCCCGCCTCGGCGGCGACCTCGTCCTCGAGCAGCCGGAGGAGAATCCCTTCCTCCCCCGCTTCTACCAGGACATGCCGCGCTACGCGCTCCCCACGCAGCTCTTCTTCCTCTTCCAGCGCGCGCGCATGCTGGAGCCGCTCGCGCAGCCGGACATGTTCGGCCGCGCCGTCATCGGCGACTTCCTGCTCGACAAGGACCCTCTTTTCGCGCGGCTCACGCTCTCGGGCGACGAGCTCGCGCTCTACCAGAAGATCTACGAGGCGCTGCGGCCCCAGTCCCCGGTGCCCGACCTCGTCATCTACCTGCAGGCACAGCCGGCCACGCTCGTCGAGCGGGTGCGCCGCCGCGCCGCCGGCTTCGAGCGCGGCATCAGCGACGAGTACCTGACCCTTCTCGCCGAGAACTACGCCCGCTTCTTCTACCACTACACCGCATCGCCGCTTCTCATCGTGAATTCCGAGAATCTCAACTTCGTGGATCGCGACCCCGACTTCGAGCTTCTCGTCTCGCGCGTGCTTGCGATGAAGGGGCGGCGCGAATTCTTCAGCCTCGCATGATGCGCGTCTTCTCCGACCCGGACGCGATGAGGGCCGCGGCGCGCAGCGCCGGGCCGCTCGCCTTCGTGCCCACCATGGGAAACCTGCACGAGGGGCATCTTTCGCTCGTGCGCCTCGCGCGGAGCCTCGCGCCCACGGTCGCCGTCAGCATCTTCGTCAACCGCCTGCAGTTCGGCCCGAACGAGGACTTCGACCGCTATCCGCGCACGCTGGAGCGCGACTGCGAGCTTCTCCGGGCCGAAGGCGTCGGCCTCGTCTTCACGCCCGACGAGCGCGCGCTGTACCCGGAGCCGCAGACCTTCCGGGTGAGCACCGGCGCGCTGGGCGCCGAGCTCGAGGGGCGCTTCCGGCCCGGCTTCTTCGACGGCGTCGCGACCGTGGTGCTCAAGCTTTTCAACTGCGTGCAGCCTGCCCTGGCGGTCTTCGGCAAGAAGGACTACCAGCAGCTTCTCGTCGTGCGCCAGCTCGTGCGCCAGTTCAACCTTCCGGTGCAGATCGTCGCGGGCGAGACGGTCCGCGAGCCCGACGGCCTGGCGATGAGCTCGCGCAACGCCTACCTCGACGCCGCCGAGCGCGCCGAAGCGCCCCATCTTGCGCGCGTGCTGCGAAGCGTCGCACAAGGCGCGAGCGCCGACGCGGCGATGAGCGAGCTCGCGTCAGCAGGCTGGAAGCCCGACTACGTGGAAGTCCGCCGCAGGAGCGACCTGGCGGTTCCGGGGCCTCGGGATGCCGAGCGGGTGGTGCTCGCCGCGGCCCGCCTCGGGACCACGCGGCTCATCGACAACCTGGAATTCTGACGGTTCAGGCCGGGTAGGGGTCGAAGGTCATCGACTCTACCGGGCAGCCCATCGCCTGCGCGATGCGGTCCATGGCCTCGTCGGTCAGCTGGACCGCCTGGAACTCCCCCTCGGCGCCCTTCGCCGCGATGAACGCCTTGGCCGCATCCTCGGTGTTCCAGGTCACTACCGGATCGGGGCTGACGCCCTCCACCTGCCGACATACCGGAAAGCCGTCGGATTTGTAGACGATTGCGTACACGGGTCCCCCTCGCCGCGTAATTTACCCGATGTAGCTACTGGACAACAAGCCAAAGTTCCAGTCAAAACCGGCAATTGCACGCGGTACTGAAACGGGCGTTTAATGGTCCGCGGGAGGCATCGAGGGTGCGCCGGCAAGGCCCGCGCGCGCGAAGCCGAAACCATAACTGCCCCGCCCCCGGGGCGCTTCTAGGGAAGGAGACGTCATGAGCAACATGAACGATGCGGTCGGTCTTCGAATTCAATACGGCCAGCCCGGCACTCAACTCGAAACGCAGTTCGAGCCCTCGAGCGGCACGATCTGGGGCTACATGAACCCCAAGGGCGCGCCCTGCTTCAACCCGGGACTCCTGCACGACATCCGCCAGCACGATGCCGCGCTCGAGGCGAACGGCGGTCGCGTCTGCATCGGAGGCGAGTGGATGCAGGCGCGCTACTACGTGGGCGCGTCGCGCGCGCCGGGCGTCTACAACCTGGGCGGCGATCTCGCGCTCTTCATGCTGCTCATCCGCGCCGGCGAGCGCCGCGCGCTCGAGAACTACGCTGCCCGCTGCATCGACAATCTGCATGCGAGGATCGTGAACTACGGCTGCCCCTCGCTCACCACCATCGCGCTGGTGCAGGGCGATGCGCTGGGCGGCGGCTTCGAGTGCGCGCTGACCTCCGACGTCATCGTCGCGGAGAGAAGCGCCCAGATGGGCCTGCCGGAAATCATGTTCAACCTGTTCCCCGGCATGGGGGCCTACCAGCTTCTCGCCCGGCGCATCGGCATCCGCGCCGCCGAGGAGATGATCCTCTCGGGCCGGCTGTACTCGGCCCAGAAGCTCCACGAGATGGGCGTGGTGGATGTGCTGGCGGAGGACGGTCAGGGCGAGGCCGCGGTGCAGCAATGGATCTCCGCCAACCGGCGGCGCCAGAACGGGTCGCAGGCGGTGTACCGGCTGCGCCAGATCGTCAATCCGATCACGCGGGCGGAGCTCGACCAGGTCGTCGCCACCTGGGTGGACGCGGCGCTGCGGCTCACCGAGCGGGACCTGAAGATGATGAGCTGGCTCGTGCGGGCGCAGCAGCAGCGCACGGCCGAGGCGTCCGCCGCCCCTGCGCAAGAGGCACCGGCGTCCCTGCCGCAACCGGTGGCCGGCGCGGAGTCTCTTGCCCTCGCCGTCTAGCCGTCGCTTCCGCTTATCGAAGGGGTGAATCATGGATGCATCGAAGCTTTATCTGTTCGCGCTGCCCGTCTTCATGCTCGCCATCGCGGTCGAGGGCCTTTACTACCAGCGGGTGCTCCATCGACCCTACAGCTGGGCGGTGACGGCATCGAACCTCGTCGTGGCGATCGGAAGGCTGGTGTCGGACCTTGCGGTCAAGGGACTGATGCTCGCCGTGTACATCGCGGCCTACGAGCTTCGCCCGTTCGACATTCCCATGGACCGGTGGGAGTCGTGGGTCGCGCTCTTCTTCGCTCTCGAGCTCGCCTACTACTGGCTGCACCGCTTCAGCCACGAGGTCCGGTGGATGTGGGCGCAGCACAGCGTGCACCACTCGGCGCGGCAGATCACGCTGTCGGTCGCGTACCGGCTGGGCTGGACGCAGTTCATCGCCGGCCCGTGGCTCTTCCTCGTCCCGGTGTGCTGGATCGGGTTCGACCCGCGCGCGGTCATGCTCACGTATGCGGCGAGCCTGCTCTACCAGTTCTGGCTGCATACCGAATCCGTGGGCAAGCTCGGCTTCCTCGAGTCCTTCATGAACACGCCTTCCCACCACCGGGTGCACCATGCCACCGAGCCGGAATACCTGGATCGCAACTATGGCGGCGTGCTGATCATCTGGGACAAGCTGTTCGGCACCTTCGCCGAGGAGCGTGAGGGAGCGCCGATCACGTATGGGCTCGTGCGCCAGATCGACACGAACAACCCGGTCAAGATCGCCTTTGCGGAATGGATGGCGCTCGCACGCGACCTGCGCACTGCCCGCTCGCTGCGCGAAGCGCTGGGCTACATGTTCGCGGCGCCAGGCTGGAAGCCGGACGGCAGCGGCCTCACCTCCCGTGCCCTGCGCAAGGCCGCCGGGATTCCGGAGGACACCCGTCGCCGACGGGAAGCCCCGGCCCGGGCCATGCCGGACACCGCCGCCTATACCGCGGACTTGCGCGCGCCCTGAATGTAGCTCTCGAGATGCTGCCGCGAGAGCGCGAGCTCTTCGCCGAGCTGGCGAAGCAGCCCCTGCGCCTGGAGGCGAAGCTCGGCGTCGGAAAGCTTCTCGAAGCCGATGCACGCGCGCGTGAGGCGATCGGTCCCCATGCTCGCCGACGAGCCCTTCATGGCGTGCACCAGGGTGCGTAGCTCCGGGTAGTCGCGCGCGGCGACCGCGCGCTCGATGCGCTGGTAGAGCTGCTCGTTGTCGCCGATGAAAACGCGCACGAGCTTGTCCATGAAGTCGGGGGCGGAGCCGAGCTCCTCGAGATGGCGCAGCGTCTGCAGGTTGACGGGCGCCGGCTGGGTGGCGGCGGCGGCCGGCCGCAGGGGCACCGGCGCCGCGGGCGCCTCGGGCGCAGCCGCAACCGGCGCGGCCGACGCGGGCGCCGCACCCTGCGCGAGCCGCTGGATCTCCCGCAGGAGCTTCGTGACCTCGATCGGCTTCGAGAGAAACGCGTCGGCGCCTGCCTCGAGCGCCTCGCGCCTCGCTTCCGGCGTGACGTCGGCGGAAAGGATGGCGGCGGGCAGGCGCGCGGGGCCTCCCATGAGGCGGATCGCCTGCAACGCCTCGATCCCGCCGAGCCCGGGCATGTTGCGGTCGAGCAGCACGACGTCGTAGCGGCCGCGCTCGATGGCGTCGAGCGCCTGCTCGCCGTCGGCCACGAGCGTCGCCTCGTGGCCGCCGCGCTCCAGGATCCGGCCGATCACCTCCCGGTTCGTCGGATTGTCGTCGGCGACGAGGACCCGAAGCCGCCGCTCCGGCGCGCCGCGCCTGCCGTAGTCCTCGAGGCGCACGACGCCTTCGTGCGTTTCGTCGGCCGCCACGACCGAGTGCAGCACGTTGAAGAATTGCCGCTTCTGGAACGGGATCTCGAGCACCGCGGCGAATCCGGCGAGGAGCGCGTCGAACCGCGCGACCTCCACCTCGCGGGGAACGACGAGCACGGCCGGCGGTGCCGGGTGCGGCACCGCGCGGCGGAAGCGCTGCGCGGAAGCGAAGTCGTTCCCGGCCTCGTAGATGAGCGCGCTGTGATAGGGCCTGGCGACGCTGATCTCGGTCACCAGGCGCGCCGCCGCCTCCTCGATCGTCGCCGCACCGACAGCCACCGCGCCCCAGCCCTGCAGCGCCTCCTCGGCGACCTGACGCTCGGCCGCCGGGAAGCCGATCAGCAGCACGCGCGCCCCGGCCAGCTCGCCGGCGCCCTGTCCCTGGCGCTCGGGCTGCTTGTCGAGCTCGACCTCGAACCAGAAGGTCGTGCCGAGCCCGACGGCGCTCTCCAGGCCGATCTTGCCCTGCATGAGATCGACGAGCTGCTTGGCGATGGTCGTGCCGAGGCCCGTCCCGCCGAAGCGGCGCGTCGTGGACTGGTCGGCCTGGGCGAAGCTCTCGAAGATGCGCTTCTGGGCCTCCGGCGCGATGCCGATGCCGGTATCGCGGATGGAGAACTTCAGGCGCACCCGCTGCTCGGTCTCCGAGTGCGCGGAGACGTGCACCGTGACGCTGCCGCGCTCGGTGAACTTGACGGCATTGCCGACCAGGTTGATGAGCACCTGGCGCAGGTAATGAGGGTCGCCTCGCACGGCGGGCGGCACTTCCGGCATGATCGACACGACGAGCTCGATCCCCTTGGCGAGCGCCTGGGTGGCGAGGATGCGCGAGGTGCTGTTGACGAGCGCGTGGACGTCGAAGTCGGTCTTCTCGAGCGTGAGCTTCCCGGCCTCGATCTTGGAGAAGTCGAGGACGTCCTCGACGAGGTTCAGCATCACGCGCGAGGACCCGCGCAGCGTCTGCAGCATGTCCGCCTGCTCGCTCGAGAGCGGCGTCTCGCGCAGGAGCTCGGCCATGCCGATGATGGCGTTGAGCGGCGTGCGCATCTCGTGGCTCACCACGGAGATGAAGCGGCGCTTCGCCTGGTTCGCGGCCTCCGCGCGAGAGAGGGCGTCGAACAACTGTCGCACCAGCTTGCGCACGTAGAGGCACAGCACGACGAGGCCGACCATGAAGCCGATGCCCATGGCGCGGTGCGCGCGCCAGAAGTCGCTCAGCGCGAGGACCACCGTGAAGCCGACGACGCTGAGCGCGAGCGCGATGAAGAGCTGCCGCGGGCCGAAGCGGAATCCCATGCCCACGGTCGACCAGATGTAGATGAGAATCATCGGCGCGGCGAGCGCCTCGAAGTGCACCATGCACCAGGTGGTCGTCGCCGCATCGAGCGCCGCACCGATGGTCCGCCGCAGCGGCGAGGCGCCCGGCGCGCGCAGGATGCCGATGAAAAGGGCGATCGAGGCGACCGTGTAGCTGAACCACACCAGGATGTGCGGCTCGCCGGCATCGCGGCGGTCGAGGATCTCGGGGAGGAGGTACAGGCCCAGCACGAGGCCGAGCGCCACCCGCACGAGCGCCTGCTCGTGCTCCGTATCCGGGCGGTTGGCTAGCCGGCGCTTGAGCGCGGCGAGCGGCCGCTTCAGCGCTGCGAGGGCTGGTCGCACCATTCCCTCTGGATGCGCTCGACTTCGTCGCGCGCGGCCAGGAACGCCTCGACGACCTTCGGGTCGAAGTGCTTGCCCGCCTGCGAGCGGATGTAGTCGAAGGCCTGCTCGCTTTTCCAGGCGCGCTTGTAGGGCCGCTCGGAGGTGAGCGCGTCGTAAACGTCTGCGAGCGCGACGATGCGCGCGCACAGGGGAATGTGGTCGCCGACCAGCCCGTTGGGGTAGCCGGAGCCGTCGAAGTGCTCGTGATGCCCGAGGGCGATGAGCGCGCCCATGCGCACGTACTTGGAAGGGCTGCCCTTCAGGATCTCGTGGCCCATGACCGGATGGCGCTTCATGATCTCCCACTCGTGCGGATCGAGCGGCGAGCTCTTGAGCAGGATCTGGTCGGGGATGCCGATCTTGCCGATGTCGTGCAGCGGCGCGGCGAGCTCTATCGTCTCGATCTCGTCGGGCTCGAGGCCCAGTCCGGCGGCGATGAGCCGGGCATAGCGCGACATGCGGATCAGGTGGTAGCCGGTCTCCTCGTCGCGGAACTCGCCGGCGCGCGCGAGGCGCAGCAGCGTCTCCTTCTCGCGCTCGCGCACCTCGCGCGTCGCGTCGGCGACCATGTGCTCGAGCAGGCGTTTGCGATTCTCGAGCGTGAGCTGCTGGCGGCGCAAGGTGAGGAGGTTGCGGCAGCGCGCGAGGCACTCCCGCGCATCGACCGGCTTGGTCAGGAAGTCGGTGATTCCGGCGTCGAGGGCCGCATAGCGCACCTTGCGGTCGTCGTGCACGGTCACCATCACGATCGGCACGTGCTCGTAGCCCGGCAGCGCGCGCAGCCGCTTCACGAACTCGATGCCGTCCATGTCGGGCATCATGTAGTCGACGAGCACCAGGTCGGAGACGTTGCGCGTGGCCCAGACGACCGCGTCGACCGGGCGCGCGAAGCCCTCGACGGTGACGCGATCGTCGAGGCTGCGGATGACCTGCTCGAGGATGGCGCGGCCGGTGGACTGGTCGTCCACCACCATCACCCTGTTTGCCGCGGTGGCCGCTCCGACCGCCGACGGCAGCACCCTTACCTGCGCCCTGACCATGAATCCCCCCTGAGGAAGAAAAGCGTACGCTGCCCCCCGGGCGGTGTCCAGCCGAGCGGCGCCGCAAGCGTCGGTTCTGCAACAATTTAACGAGTCGCCGAGGGGATCCGCGCCGGACGGCCGAGGCGGTCCGCGCAGGACCATGGTGCCGGAAGAGAGAATCGAACTCTCACGACCTTGCGGCCGGCGGATTTTGAGTCCGCTGCGTCTACCAGTTCCGCCATTCCGGCCCGGCGCCGGCGAGCGCGCGCGGAGGACGAGGCAGCGAAATTATAATTGCGCGCGATGCGCCTTTCCGAGTTCGACTACGAGCTGCCCGCCGAGCTCGTCGCGCAGCACCCCGCCCCCGAGCGGACCGCGAGCCGACTGCTGCGGCTCGACGCGGCCACCGGCGCCATCGAGGACCTGAGCTTCGGCGACCTTCCCGCGCTCGTCGACGAGCGCGACGTGGTCGTGGTCAACGACACCCGCGTGGTCAACGCACGCCTTGGCGCCCGCAAGCGCACGGGGGGTCGCGTGGAGCTTTTCGTCGAGCGTCCGATCGGCAATCGACGCGCGCTCGCCCTCATCCGCGCGAGCCACCCGCTGAGCCCCGGCACCGAGCTCCTCATCGGCGAGGGCGTCGTCGCGCTCGTCGAGGGCCGCGAAGCCGACCTCTATCGCGTGCGCTTCTCTGCGGACATCGAGGGCGTGCTCGAGCGTCACGGCGCGCTGCCGCTGCCGCCGTACATCACCCACGAGCCGACGGGCGCCGACGCCGATCGCTACCAGACCGTCTACGCCGAAGCGCCCGGCGCCGTGGCCGCCCCGACGGCAGGGCTGCATTTCACCCAGCCGCTCCTCGCCGCGCTGGAAGCGCGCGGCGCCCGCGTGGCGAAGCTCACGCTCCACGTCGGCGCCGGAACCTTCCAGCCGGTGCGCGTGGAGGAAATCGAGGAGCATCGCATGCACCGCGAGCGCTACAGCATCCCCGAGGCGACCGCCCGCGCCATCGGCGACGGCCGCGTGCTCGCCGTCGGCACGACGAGCCTGCGGGCGCTGGAGACGTTCGCGTTGACCGGCGCGCGCGCGGGCGACACCGAGCTCTTCGTCTACCCGGGCTTTCAGTTCCAGGTGGTGAACCGGCTGCTCACCAACTTCCACCTTCCGCGCTCGACGCTGCTCATGCTGGCGTGCGCCTTCGGCGGCACGCAGCGCGTCCTCGCCGCCTATCGGCACGCGGTCCGCCGGCGCTACCGGTTCTTCTCCTATGGCGACGCCATGCTGATCGAGCGCGGCTGACGTGCCGCGGCAGACATGCGCTTTCGCGTGACCGCCCGGTGCGGCGAGGCGAGGCGGGCGGTCCTCGAGCTCGCCCACGGCCACGTCGACACGCCTGCCTTCATGCCGGTGGGCACCTACGGCACCGTCAAGGCGATGACGCCGGCCGAGCTGCGCGAGGTCGGCGCGCAGATCGTGCTCGGCAATACCTTCCACCTCTGGCTGCGCCCGGGGCTCGAGGTCATCGCGCGCCATGCAGGACTGCACCGGTTCATGGGCTGGGACGGACCCATCCTGACCGACTCGGGCGGCTTCCAGGTCTTCAGCCTGGGAGCGCTGCGCAAGATCTCCGAGGAGGGCGTGCACTTTGCCTCGCCGGTGAACGGCGACCGGCTCTTTCTCACGCCCGAGGAATCGATGCGCATCCAGATGGTGCTCGACTCCGACATCGCCATGGTTTTCGACGAATGCACGCCCTACCCCGCCACCGAGGCCGAGGCGGCGCGGTCCATGCGCCTGTCGCTGCGCTGGGCCGAGCGCTCGCGCCGCGCCTTCAGCTCGTCGAACGCCCTCTTCGGCATCGTCCAGGGCGGACTGTACGAGGCGCTGCGCGAGGAGTCGCTCGCGGGTCTCGAGCGCATCGGCTTCGACGGCTACGCGGTCGGCGGCCTCTCGGTGGGCGAGCCGAAGGACGAGCGCTCGCGCATCGTCGCGCACATCGTGCCGCGCCTGCCCGACGAGCGGCCGCGCTACCTGATGGGCATGGGAACGCCGGAGGACATCGTCGAGGCCGTGCTCGCCGGCATCGACATGTTCGACTGCGTGCTGCCCACGCGCAACGCCCGCAACGGCTGGCTCTACACGCGCTTCGGCGACGTGAAGATCCGCAACGCCCGCTACCGCGACGACCCGCGTCCGCTCGATCCCGAGTGCGCCTGCGCTACCTGCCGGCAGTTCAGCCGCGCCTACCTGCATCACCTGCAGAGGACGAACGAGATCCTGGGCGCCCGGCTGAACACCCTGCATAACCTCCACTACTACCAGTCGCTCATGCGCGCCCTTCGCGAGGCGATCGAGGCAGGAACCCTCCCGCAGGCGGCCGAGCGCATCGTCTCGGGGCGCCGGGGCGCAGAGGGCGGACTGCTATAATTCCGGCCTCTTTTTCCGCCGCTTTCCGAACGGAGTCCGCAGTGATCATCTCCCCCGCGTACGCCCAGGCCGCCCCGGCCGGGGACCCCGGCTTCA
This sequence comes from uncultured Enterobacteriaceae bacterium, assembly GCA_964461055.1. Lineage (GTDB taxonomy): Bacteria > Pseudomonadota > Gammaproteobacteria > Burkholderiales > SG8-39 > SCGC-AG-212-J23. The sequence goes on from CAYWSG010000024.1 coordinate 39,585, forward strand.
TCGGCTTCCTGCCGATCCTGCTGATGTTCGCGCTGCTCTACTTCCTGATGATCCGCCCGCAGATGAAGCGAGCGAAGGAGCAGAAGGCGATGATCGAGGCGCTGCAGAAGGGCGACGAGGTGGTCACGGCCGGCGGCATCCTCGGACGCATCACGCGGCTCGGCGATGCCTACATCACCGTGGAGATCGCGCCGAACACGCAGATCAGCGTCCAGAAGGCCTCCGTGCAGATGGTCCTGCCGAAAGGGACGCTGAAGAGCGTCGCCGAGTAGCCCGTCCGCGCCGCGCCCGGTGAACCGGTTTCCCGTCTGGAAGTACGTGAGCGTGGCGATCATCGTGCTCGCCGCGGCGCTCTATACCCTGCCGAACTTCTTCGGCGAGGTGCCCGCCGTGCAGGTCTCGAGCGCCCGCGCCACGGTGCGCGTGGACGCGGGCGTCATGGCGCAGGTCGAGGCGGCGCTCAACAAGGCCGAGGTGCCGTACGAGGGCATCGCGCTCGAGGAGGGGAGCCTGCGCGTACGCCTTGCCGACACCGACACGCAACTGAGGGCCAAGGACGTCATCCACGCCGCGCTCAACCCCGGCGCGCAGCCCCAGGCGACGCCCGAGGAGGACCCGGACGTCAACTACGTGGTGGCGCTCAACCTCATGTCCGCCTCGCCCGACTGGCTCACCGCGATCCGTGCCCTGCCCATGTACCTCGGGCTCGACCTGCGCGGCGGCGTGCACTTCCTGCTGCAGGTCGACATGCAGGCGGCCACCACGAAGCGCGTCGAGAGCCTGGCGGCCGACATACGCTCCACCCTGCGCGATCGCGACGTCCGGCACGGCGGCGTGACGCGCGAGGGACAGCAGCTGCGCGTGCGCTTCCGGGACGACGCGACGCGCGAGCGGGCAAGGAACGTGCTGCTCGACGCGCTGCCCGACCTCCAGCTTGCCCCCCGCGACGACGGGCGCGACTTTCTCCTCGTCGCCACGCTCAAGCCCGAGGCGGTCCGGCGCAACCAGGAATTCGCCGTCCGCCAGAACATCCAGACGCTGCAGAACCGCATCAACGAGCTCGGCGTCGCCGAGCCGATCATCCAGCAGCAGGGCGCCGACCGGATCGTGGTGCAGCTGCCGGGCGTGCAGGACGTGGCGCGCGCGAAGCGGCTCATCGGCCGCACCGCGACGCTCGAGATCCGCATGGTGGACGAGGAGGCGATGCGGCGCCCCGACGTGCTCCAGGCCGCCGCGCGCGGCCAGCCGCCCCTCGGCACGGAGTTCTACGTCGACCGCAACGGCGAGCCGCTCATCGTCGAGCGCCAGGTGGTGCTGACGGGCGATCGCCTCACCGACGCCCAGCCCGGGTTCGACGCCCAGACGAACGAGCCGGCGGTACACCTGCGCCTGGACGGCACGGGCTCGCGCATTTTCCAGCAGGTCACCCGCGAGAACGTCGGGCGCCGCATGGCGATCCTGCTCATCGAGCGGGGCAAGGCCGAGGTCGTCACGGCTCCCGTGATCCGCAGCGAGATCCCGGGCGGCCGGGTGCAGATCTCCGGGCGCATGAACACCACCGAGGCGAACGACATCGCGCTCCTGCTGCGCGCTGGGTCGCTCGCCGCGCCGATGGAGATCGTCGAGGAGCGCAC
>CAYWSG010000025.1:0-40581 GCA_964461055.1 uncultured Enterobacteriaceae bacterium
CCCCGCCTCGAAGAGGCAGGCGCACGGAGAACGCGCCGTCCGTCTTCCCGCTTGCCACCGTCCGAGCGACCCCGCGGCTCCTCCTCCCCCGCCCACGGTTCGCTTGGACGGCTGGCAACCCCGGGGGCTATTCCCGGCTGATTCCTTCCTAGACGGCCTGGGTTTCCATCATGACTGGTGCGTGGTCGCTGGTGCCGACGTCGGCCAGGACGGGACAGGCGATGGCCCGCTCCGCGATCTCCGGCGTGGCGAGGACGTAGTCGAGCCGCCAGCCGATGTTGCGCTGGCGCATGTTGCGCCACGGGGGCCACCACGAAAACATGGCGTCGTTGTCGGGGTCGAGCCTGCGGCCGACGTCCACCAGGTGCTCGCCGAGCAGCCGCTCGAAGAGCGCCCGCTCCTCGGGAAGCTGGCCGATGACGGGCTTTCGCTCGCGCGGATGGACATCCTTCTCGGTCCGCGCAATGTTGATGTCGCCGCAGAGGACGAGCTGCCGGCCCTCGTCGTGCAGCTGCTTCGCCCAGTCCGCCATGCGCTCGAGGAACTCGAGCTTCGCCGGGTAGCTCTTGCCGCCGTTGGGCACGTACACCGAGGCGACGATCAGGTTGCCGAGCTCGGCCTGGACGATGCGCGACTCGCGGTCGAAGGGAGGATGCGAGAAGACCGGCGCCTCCGGGTGGAAATCCTTGCGGATGTGCAGCGAAACGCCCGAATAGGCCTTCAGGCCGTGCCAATAGACGTAGTAGTCCTGGTGACCGCACTGGGGCGGCACCTGCTCCGCCTCGGCCTTCAGCTCCTGCAGGCAGACCACGTCCGGGCGCTCACGCTCGAGCCATTCGCAGAACTGCGCCGCCCGGGCGCGAATTCCGTTCACATTCCACGTAGCGACTTTCATAAGAGGGGTAATCTTAGTAGCATGCCGGAAGGAAAATCCGTTGAAGAATCAGGAGATACGCATGCCCGAGAGCGGCATTCACGGCAGGGGAAGGGAGCGTTCCTGAATTGAGATCGCATGTCCGGTTCTGGCTGGTCTTCGCCGTGCTCGCCGTTGGGCTGGGGGGCGCTGGCTGGTATTACGCGAAAGGCGCAACCTACAGGGGCCCCTCGACAGACGCGTTGGGCAGCGTGCCGGCCAACGGCCTGGAAGGAGGGGCGCCGCAGGCCGCTACCGGGGCCCCCGCGCGCGGCCCCGTGACGGTGGAGGCGAAGCGCGTCATCGTCGACACGGTCATTGAAGACCTGCAGGCCGTCGGCACGCTGCGCGCGAACGAAGCCGTCATAGTGGCGCCGGAGATCGCCGGGCGCGTCGTGCAGATCGCCTTCAAGGAAGGCGACGCCGTGAAGGCGGGCGACGTGCTCGTGAAGCTCGACGACTCGGTCCTCGCGGCGGAGCTCGCCAAGGCCCGCTCCGACCTGACCCTGGCGCGCGCCAACCACGAGCGCGCCATCAAGCTCGCCGGCCAGGGCATGGGGACCATCCGGGCGCGCGACGAGGCGCGCGGCGCCTTCGAAGCGGCGCAGGCCAACCTCGCGCTCGCCGAGGCTCGCCTGAAGAAGGCCACCATTCGGGCGCCGCTGTCGGGCGTGCTGGGACTGCGCTCGGTGAGCGTGGGCGCCTACGTGGCGCCGGGCGAGCGCATCGTCGAGCTCGCCGACATCGACCCGATCAAGCTCGATTTCCGCGTCCCCGAGCTCGCGCTCACCGCCCTGCGCCGCGGCCAGACGGTCAACGTGACCGTCGACGCCCTGCCCGGCCGCACCTTCGAGGGCGAGATCTACGCCATCGACCCCATCGTCGACGTCGCCGGGCGCGCCATCCGGCTGCGCGCCCACATTCCCAACGCCGAGGGCGCTCTTTCGCCCGGCCTCTTCGCCCGGGTGCGCCTGGTGGTCGAGCGGCGCCCCGACGCCATCCTCGTCCCCGAGGCGGCGGTCTTCGGCCGCGAGGGCCAGCAGTTCGTCTACCGGGTGGTCGACGACCGCGCCGCGCTCACCAGGGTGGTCCTCGGCAAGCGCCGCCCCGGGCAGGTCGAGATCCGCGAGGGTCTCCAGGCGGGCGACGTCGTCGTCACCGCGGGCCACCAGCAGGTGCGCGAAGGCGCCCTCCTCGACGTGGCGATGGCCGGCCGGGGCGTGTAGGTGGGCGTGTTCGAGTTCTTCATCCGCCGCCGGGTCTTCTCGACGGTGATGAGCCTGCTCGTGGTGCTGGTCGGCCTCGTTTCCTACTCGCGGCTCACCGTGCGCGAGTATCCCAACATCGACGAGCCGATCGTCTCGGTGCGCACGGAGTACCTCGGCGCGAGCGCCGAGATCATCGAGACGCAGGTGACCCAGGTGCTGGAGGCCTCCATCGCCGGCATCGAGGGCATCGAGACGCTCACCTCCTCGAGCGAGCCCGAGCAGAGCCGCATCACGGTGCGCTTCCGGCTCGGCACGGATCCCGACGTCGCGGCGAGCGACGTGCGCGACCGGGTGGCGCGCGTGCGCGGGCGCCTGCCCGAGGAGATCGAGGAGCCGATCATCGCCAAGGTGGAGGCCGACGCCCAGTCGATCATCTACATCGCCTTCACGAGCGACCGTCATCGCGCGCCCGAGATCTCCGACTACGCCGACCGCTACGTGCGCGACCGCCTGCAGAACCTCCCGGGCGTCGCCGAGGTGCGCATCTTCGGCGAGCGGCGCTACGCCATGCGCATCTGGCTCGACCGCGCCCGCCTCGCCGCCTACGACCTCACCGTCCAGGACATCGAGGACGCGCTGCGCCAGCAGAACGTCGAGGTGCCTTCCGGGCGCATCGAGAGCGTGCAGCGCGAGTTCACCGTGCTCTCGCGCACGGGCCTCACCACGCCCGAGCAGTTCCGCCAGATCGTGGTGAAGGACGCGGGCGGCTTCCCCGTGCGCCTCGGCTCGGTCGCGAAGGTCGAGGTCGGCCCGCAGGACGAGCGGCGCGTGACCCGCTTCAACGGCCAGAACGCCGTGATCCTCGGCATCGTGAAGCAGGCCACGGCGAATCCGCTCGACGTCTCGATCGAGATGAACAAGGTCATGCCCGAGCTCGTGGCCGACCTGCCGGAGGGCATGAACGCCAAGATCGCCTACGACAAGTCGGTCTTCATCGACCGCTCGGTCGAGGCGGTCTACACCACGATCGGGGAGGCGGTCGCGCTGGTGGTGATCGTCATCTTCCTTTTCCTCCGCACGGTGCGCGCCACCATCATCCCGCTCGTCACCATCCCGGTGTCGCTCATCGGCTCGTTCGCGCTGATGGATCTGCTCGGCTTCTCCATCAACACGCTGACGCTCCTTTCGATGGTGCTCGCCATCGGCCTCGTCGTGGACGACGCGATCGTGGTGCTGGAGAACATCCACCGGCACATCGAAGAAGGCATGGCGCCCATGCGGGCGGCGATCCGCGGCATGGGCGAGATCTCCACGGCCGTCATCGCCATGACGCTCACGCTCGCCGCGGTCTACGCGCCGGTCGCCTTCGCGCCCGGGCGCACCGGAAAGCTTTTCGCCGAGTTCGCCCTCACCCTCGCCGGCGCCGTCCTGGTCTCGGGCTTCGTCGCGCTTACGCTCACGCCCATGATGTGCTCGCGCCTGCTGCGCCCGCACGAGTCGCACGGGTGGTTCTACAACGGGCTCGAGAAGGGCCTGCTCGCCCTCAACCGGGGCTACCGCCGCGCGCTCGCGGCGACGCTCAAGGTGCGCTGGGCCGTCGTCCTGGTGGCCATTGCCGTCGCCGGCTCGAGCTACTTCTTCTTCACGACCCTGAAGTCCGAGCTCGCGCCGGTGGAGGACCGGGGCGTGCTCTTCACCGCGGGCAACGCGCCCGAGGGAGCGACGGTGGACTTCACCAGCCGCTACGCCGAGCAGTTCGAGGCCATGCTGGCGCAGATCCCCGAGGTTGCGCACTACTTCGTCATCGTCGGCTCGCGCGCGGTGACCGAGCTCATTTCCTTCTCCCAGCTCACGCCGTGGGAAGAGCGCAGCCGCACGCAGATGGACATCGTGCACGACGTGCAGCCGCAGCTTCGCCGCATCGCCGGCGTGAAGGCCTTCGCCAACAACCCGGGCTCGTTCGGCCAGAGCGCCCGCTCCAAGCCCGTCGAGTTCGTGATCCAGACCTCGGAGAGCTACGAGAAACTCGAGGAGTACGTCGACACGCTCCTTCGCGAGGCGGAGAAGTACCCCGGGCTCATCAACCTCGACACGGACCTGCGCCTCGACAAGCCGCAGCTCGAGGTGCAGGTCGACCGCGAGCGGGTGGCCGACACGGGCGCGGGCGTGCTCACCGTCGGGCGCACGCTCGAGACGCTGCTCGGCGGCCGCCAGGTCACCCGCTTCACGCAGAACGGCGAGCAGTACGACGTCATCGTGCAGGTCGCGCCGGCCGACCGGCAGACGCCGGGCGACCTCGACGCGATCTACGTGCGCAGCCCCGGCGGCGGCATGCTGCCGCTTTCCAACCTCGTCACGGTCAAGGAGACGGTGGCGCCCAAGGAGCTCAACCGCTTCAACCAGTTCCGCTCCGCCACGATCACCGGCAGCATCGCGCCCGGGTACTCGCTCGGCGAGGGCCTCGCCTTCCTCGAGGACGCGGCCGAGCGCGTCCTGCCGGCGAGCGTGCGCTACGACTACGGCGGCGAGTCGCGCGAGTTCAAGGCCGCCGAGTCGAGCCTGCTCTTCATCTTCGTGCTCGCGCTCGGGTTCATCTTCCTCGTGCTCGCCGCCCAGTTCGAGAGCTTCGTCGACCCGCTCATCATCATGCTGACGGTGCCGCTCTCCATGACCGGCGCGCTCATCGCCCTTCACCTGAGCGGCGGCACGCTCAACATCTACAGCCAGATCGGCCTCGTCACGCTGATCGGCCTCATCAGCAAGCACGGCATCCTGATCGTCGAGTTCGCCAATCGCCTGCAGGACGAGGGGCGGCCGCTCCTCGAGGCGGTGGTGGAGGCGGCGGCGCTGCGCTTGCGGCCGATCCTCATGACCACCGGCGCCATGGTCGCGGGGGCGATTCCGCTCGCGCTCGCGACCGGGGCGGGCGCCCAGGCGCGGCAGGAGATCGGCTGGGTGATCGTCGGCGGCATGACCTTCGGGACGCTCCTCACGCTCTTCGTCGTGCCGACCGCCTACACGCTGCTCGCAGACGACCGCTCGAAGCGAAAAGCCGCGGAGGCGGCGCTCGCTGCAGGAAAGGCGCATGCCGCCTGAGCCGTTGCTGCTTCAGCCCCTGCGCCTGCGGGAGGTCGTCGCGCGCAACCGCATCGTGGTGTCGCCGATGTGCCAGTACTCGGCCGTGGACGGCGCCGTGACCGACTGGCACCTCGTGCACCTCGGCAAGTTCGCCCAGGGCGGCGCGGGCGTGGTGATGATGGAGGCGACGGCCGTCGAGAAGCGCGGCCGCATCACCCATGGCGACACCGGCATCTGGGACGACTCGCAGATTGCCGGGCTTCGGAGAATCTGCGAGTTCATCAAGGGCCAGGGCGCCGTTCCCGCCATCCAGCTGGCGCACGCGGGCCGCAAGGCGAGCATGGCGCGGCCCTGGTACGGCAACGGGCCGCTCACGAGCGCCGACCTCGAGCGCGGCGACAAGCCCTGGAGCATCGTGGCGCCGACGGAGAAATCCCTGGGCGAGGGCTGGATCGTGCCGCGCGCCTTCCGCCAGGGCGACTTCGAAGTGGTGCTGAACGCCTTCCGGCAGGCGGCGCGCCGCGCGCATGCGGCCGGCTTCGAGATCGTCGAGCTGCACGCCGCGCATGGCTACCTGCTCCACACGTTCCTCTCCCCGCTCTCCAACGACCGGATCGATGCCTACGGCGGGTCGCTCGAGAACCGCATGCGCTTTCCGCTGGAAGTGGTGAAGGCCGTGCGCGAAGCCTGGCCCGAGGGCAAGCCGCTCTTCGTTCGCGTCTCCTCGATCGACGATGTGGAAGGGGGCTGGACGCTGAAAGATTCCCTGGCTTTTGCGAAAGAGCTGAAGAGGCTGGGCGTCGACGTGGTCGACTGCTCTTCCGGGGGCATCCTCGGCTCCGCGACCGCGGCGACCAGGATCACCCTGCCCCGCGTTCCCGGCTTCCAGCTGCCGTTCTCCGAGCGCATCCGCAAGGACGTGGGCATCGCGACCATGGGGGTCGGCCTCATTCTCTCGGGCCGCCAGGCGGAGGAGGCGCTGCAGGCGGGCCGCGCCGACCTCATCGCGGTCGGCCGCGAGGCGCTCTGCGACCCGAACTGGCCGCTCCATGCCGCGCGCGAGCTGGGAGCCGACCCCGAGTACGCGCTCTGGCCGCGGCAGTACGGCTGGTGGCTTACGCGGCGCGAGTCGCTGCTGAAGAAGGCCGGCGTGCCGCGCTAGGCGGCTGGTGGAGCGGCCGGCCCGTCAGGAGCTCGAACTCGAGCGGGTCGTGGGAGCAGAAGATGCGGACCTCGCCCGCCTTTTCCGCGGCAAGCGTCCGCAGGCGCGCCTGGTTTCCCAGCCGCTCGTGCCGGTCCTTCTCCATCATCCATTGGTAGAAGCGCAGGCCCGGCGTGCAGCGCGGCTGGGGATCCATCTCCGCGTAATGGAAGTAGGCGTCGCCCGCGTCGAGCAGCCAGCCGTCGCGGCGGCGGATCGCGACGCCGGCGTGGCCGAACGTATGGCCCGCGAGCGGCACCAGGAGGATCTCCGGCGGCAGGCCCTCGAGGTCACGCACGGCGGCGAAGCCGTTCCAGCGCTCGCCACGGCCGTATTCGTAGGTGCGCCAGTTGGGCTGCGTCGACCATTGCTGCGGCCGGTAGCGCATGCGATCGAGGACCGTGCGCTGCGCCGCCGCGTGGGTGCGCTCGGCCTGGAGCAGGTGGACCCTGGCGTGCGGGAAATCGTCCAGGCCGCCTGCGTGGTCGAAGTCAAGGTGCGTAAGGACGATGTGCCGGACGTCGCGCGGATCGTAGCCCAGCCGCTCGAGCTGCCGGATCGCCGTCATTTCCTCGCGCAACTCGGGGCTGAGGAGAAAGAGGAAGAAGCCGCTCAGCCGGCTCCGCGGATCGGCGACGTCGCGCAGGCCGAGCCCGGTGTCGACGAGCACGAGGTGCGAGGCAGTCTCGACGAGCAGGCAATGGCAGGTGAGGCGCCCGCGCAGCGCAAGTCCGCTGCGCCCGTCCATGAGCGCCCCGCCGAGCGGGCACGTGGAGATGCAGTTCAGGTGATGGACGCGCTGGCCCATGGGTTTTTCGAATCGGGGTTTCTCGAATCGGGGGCCCGAAGCTATGAAGGACGCCGGAAGTGGCTGCAGTAGCGCTCGTCGCCGGTCCAGACCTGGTCGACGACCACCTCGCCGCGGAAGGTCAGGCGGCGCTCGCAGCGAAGGACGGTGCGCGAGCCCGAGCCGACCGGCACGCTTACGCCCGTGCCAACGCCCACGCCGACGTTGCGGCGGCCGCCGAAGACCCCGAAGCCGAAGCCGACGCTGCTGCCGCTGCCATGGAGCGCCGGCGACTCGGCGAGCCAGACGCGCTCCACGGCGCCATCGTCGAGCGTCGTGCTGCTCGCAGGCTGTCCCCAGGCGCGAGTGACTTCGTCGAGGGTCGCGCCCAGCCACCCTTCCTGCGATTCGGCGAGGGTGGTTGCGCAGCCGGCCATGATGGCGCAAGCCAGCGCGCAAGTGGCAGCGGCGACTGCCCGGCGCATCGCCATTTCTGTCATTGTCGTTCCTCCACCCACGAATCGGACTTCGGCCTCGACTGCCGTCGCAGCGTGCGGAAGGTGATGGAGTATCGGAGCTCTCGAGTCGGCGCCACGCTGTGCTGCCATGCCCAGCGCACTTCGTCGCGCAGGACATACGCCGAGCGCGGAGCAAGGTCGAGATGCAGGATCCGCGCCCCTTTCCTTGCCGGATACGGGCGAAAGCGCATGCGCGCCATGCCCAGAAGCGAGATGCCGGCGACCATCCCGAATTCCGGCGTGTCGCGATGCCATCCGAGCGGGGTGCCGGGACGGTACTCCGTGACGAGCGCGTGGGGAAGCGCCGAGGGCGGCTCTCCAAGCAGCGCCGCGGCTTTCTCCCTCAACGGCAGGAGAAAAGGCGGCAGTGGCGGCCCGTCCTTCAGTTCGGAGGCGGAAAAATCGTACGCATGGCCGAAGCTCGCGATGCGCCGCCGGGCGGTGTAGGCCTTGTAGGGCGCCTCGCGCAAATCCAGGGCGGCGATGGCCTCGAGAAGCCTGCGCTCCTCTTCCCCGTCGAGGAAGTCGGTGACATAGGCGAAGCCGGCGGCCGCGAACGGCGCGGCGCCGGCCGCCGGCCCGAGCTCAAGCGCGAGCGCTCTGGCTGTGCTGCCCACCGGGTCTCGACACGCCGCTCACCGCTTTCGCCGCCGCCTTGGCCTGGCTCTGGGCGAGGTCGCCGAGCGAGATGATGCCGACGAGGCGCTTCTCGCGGTTCACGACCGGCAGCCGGCGGACCTGGATGTCGGCCATGTTCTTCGCCACGTGGTCGAGGTCCTCGTCCTCGAAGCAGTACTTCACCTCCGAGCTCATCACGTCGCGCACCGGCGTCGTGGGGTCCTTGCCCTGGGCGACGGCGCGGATGGCGATGTCGCGATCGGTGATCATCCCGACAAGGCGGTCGTTCTCGCCCACGGGCAGGACGCCCGAGTCGAGCTCGGCCATGAGCTTCGCCGCGTCGCGGATGCTCTGGCCCGGGGTGGCGACGCGCACTTCGCGCGTCATGGCTTGGCTGACTTGCATGAAAGGGATTCTCCTACGGAAATCATCGCCTGCTGAGGAGCAGGTACGCCGCTCCCGCGCACACGGCGACGGTGAAAGCGAGGCAGAAGGCGGCGCCCAGAAGCGCCGCCGGCAGTACGGCCAGGGTGCCGCCCGGCGGGACTAGCGGGCCGGCCAGCGCCTCGGCCGGGGCCACGCCGAGGAAGGAGGCGCTCGCGATGAAGAGCCACCTCCGGATGTACAGGAGCAGCATCCAGCGCATGCGCCGGTTCCAGCGGAGCGCTGCGGCCTGCTGCAGCGCGCTGCCCCGCGAGGCGTCCTTGAAGAGCGCGAACGGATGCAGGTAGAGGCGAAGGAGCTTGCGAAGTCCCAGGCGCGCGCGCGCGTCCGGGTCGAGCAGCGCCTCTACGTCCGTCTCCGTCATGCCGTGTTTGGCATCCCGCGGAGCAAAGGGTTCGCCGGCTACTTCTCCTTCTGCGAGGACGACGCGCCGCCCATCGACGAGCCGCTGCCGCCAGCCGAGGACCCGCTCGCGCCCTTCGACGAAGAGCCGCCGGTCGACGAGGAGGCGCCCTCGACGCCAAGCTCTGCCAGCGTCTCAGGGTCGAGCTCGCCGGTTGCCTCGAGCTGGTTCTTCTCCTGGAATGCCTTCAAAGCCTGCTGCGTCTTCGGCCCCATGATGCCGTCGGCCTGGACCTTGTGGCCCTTCTCGGAGAGCTTCTGCTGCACCTGCTTGATGGTCTCCTTATCGTGCTGCTGCGACATGGACTGAGACGACGATCCCATCGAGGAGGCGCCCTGGGAGGACGAGCCTGCCGATGAGCTCGGCGACGAGGCCCCCTGGGAGGACGAGCCTGCGGAGGAGCTCGGCGACGAGGACGACCCCATGGACGACGACCCCGGGGATGACGAGGCGCCCGGCGAGGACTGGGCGCTTTGCGACGGCGAGCTTTGCGCCTGGGAATCCTTCGCCTTCTGGTCGCCCGCGGCGAGCGCGCTGGCGGAAACAAGGGCGGTGCCCGCAACGAGTAGATGCGTGAGCTTCATCGGTAGTCCTTTCCTGTATGGGAGACGCGAGATCCCCCGGGCGGGGCTCGCCCGGGATCCCGGAAAGGCTGCAAGCGGCGTACCCGCCCGCGCCGGGTGGGCGGGCTCGAACGAGCCCTACCAGCCGATCGCGGCCGGAAGCCAGAGCGCGATCTGGGGAAAGAAGTACAGGATCACCAGGCCGAAGGCCTGCATGCCGATGAAGGGAAGCACGCCCAGGTAGATCTGCCGGGTCTTGATTTGCGGCGGCGCGACGCCGCGCAGGAAGAAGAGCGCCCAGCCGAACGGCGGCGTGAGGAACGAGGTCTGCAGGTTGACGCAGATGAGCATGGCGAGCCACGTGATGTTCACGTCCTGGCTGACGAACACCGGGAGGAAGAGCGGCACCGCGATGTAGCTGATCTCGATCCACTCGATGAAGAAGCCGAGGACGAAGATGAGCGCCATGAGGAACCAGATGTCGGCCGCGACGCCGCCGGGCAGGAACTCGAAGAGGTCGTGGATGAGGTCCTCGCCGCGCAGGCCGCGGAAGGCGAGCGAGAACACCTGCGCGCAGATGAGGATGAACATCACCATGGCGGTGATCTTGGCGGTTGCCTCCACGGTTTCGCGCAGCACCTTGAAGGTCAGGCGGCCGGCGAAGAGCGTCACGAAGATGGAGCCGAGCGCCCCCATGGAGGCCGCCTCCGTCGGCGCGGCGACGCCGCCGATGATGGAGCCGAGCACGGCGACCACGAGAAGAAGCGGCGGCAGCACGACGACGAAGAACCGCTTCCAGAGCTCCGCGCGCGGCAGCGCGTCGCGCTCGGCCTTGGGCACCGGCGGCATCATGCCCGGGCGCACCATGCCGAGGATCACGATGTAGGCGCAATAGAGGCCTGCGAGCAACAGGCCGGGCATGACGGCGGCGGCGAAGAGCGTCCCGACCGAGAGCTGCAGGATGTCGGAGAGCAGGATGAGGATGAGGCTCGGTGGGATGATCTGGCCGAGGGTGCCCGAGGCGCAGATGGCGCCGCAGGCCACGCCCGGGGAATAGCCCCGGCGCATGAGCGTCGGCAGGGTGAGCAGGCCCAGGGTGATCACCGTGGCGCCCACGATGCCGGTCGTCGCGCCCATGAGGACGCCGACGCCGATGATGCCGAGCGCCATGCCCCCGCGCAGCCCGCCCGCGAGGTGGCCCACCACGTCGAGCAGATCCTCGGCGAGGCGCGACTTCTCGAGCATCACGCCCATGAAGACGAAGAGCGGGATCGCGAGCCACAGGTAGTTCGTCACCACGCCGTAGATGCGCGCGGGCACAAGCGTGAAAAGCGTGGTGCCAAAGCCGAGGAATCCGAAGACGAAGCCTGTCGCCGCGAGCGTGAGCGCCACGGGCACGCCCGCCATGAGCAGGGCGAAAAAGCCGAGCAGCATCAGGATCGCGAGGATTTCCGTGCCGGACATCGTTCCTCTCCTCCTTCTTCTTGCTTGTGCCTGGTCTTCTTCTTGTTGTGATCGGTGCCGGTCTCAGGCCCGCATTCGCCGGAACGAGCCGACCGCCAGCGCGAGCGCCTGGAGGAGAAAGAGCGCGAAGCCCACGGGCAGCAGGGCCTTGAGCAGGTAGCGATGCGGCAGCCCGCCGGGGTCCGGCGAGCCTTCGTCGATCACGTAGGACTGCTGCACGTAGTTCAGCGAGAAATAGATGAAGAGCGCGGAGATGGCCACGCCGAGGAGCGCGGAAAAGAGGTCGATCGCGGCCTGCGTGCGCGGCGAGAGCCTGCCGTAGACGATGTCGACGCGCACGTGCTCGCCGTGGCGAAGGGCGTAGGCCGAGCCGAAGAGAATGAGCGGCACGAGCAGGTGCCACTCCAGCTCCTGCGACCAGACCGAGCCGATGCTGAAGAGGTAGCGCAGCACGACGTTGACCGACATGAGCCCGACGATGACGAGGGAGAGCCAGGCGCTCGCCTGGCCCACCCTGTCCACGAAGCGCTCGACGCGGGCGACGAGCCCGCGCTCAGCCACGGATGCGGCCGTGATAGACGGCTTCGCTGTACCCCGCCCACCGGTCGTACTTGGCCTTGAAGGCCATGTACGAGTCGTGCACCTTCTTCGTCATCGGGTCCTTGGCGGTGGCTTCCTTGAGGACATCCGCGGTCACCTCGCGCAGGCGCTTCACCACCGCGTCGGGCAGCGGCTTGGCGATGACGCCATGGTTCTTCACCAGGTCCTCCATCGCCTCGGCGTTGGTGCGCTGGCACCAGGCCTCGCTGATGACGTTGCAGGCGGCGCAGGCGTTCTCGACGACCGCCTGCAGGTCCTTCGGCAGCTTCTGCCAGGCGGCCTTGTTGATGAGGAGCTCCGACACCGTGGCCGTCTCGTGCCAGCCGGTCGTGTGGTAGTACTTCGCCGCGTTGTGCAGGCCGAGGCGCCGGTCCTGGTACGGGCCGACGAACTCGGCGGCGTCGATGACGCCGCGCTCGAGCGCCGGGAAGATCTCGCCGCCCGGCAGGAGCTTCACGTCCACGCCGAGCGCCGCGTACACCTTGCCGGCGAGGCCCGGGATGCGCATCTTCAGGCCCTTGAAGTCGTCGATCGAGGTGATCTCCTTGCGGAACCAGCCGGTCATCTGCACGCCGGTGTTTCCGCAGGGCAGCGCGACCATGCCGAAGGGGCTGTAGACCTCGTTCCAGAGCTGGATGCCGCCGCCGTCGTAGAGCCATCCGTTCATGCCCTGGAAGTTCAGGCCGAAGGGCACCGCGGTGAAGTACTGGGCCGCGAAGGTCTTCCCGGTCCAGAAATACGCGTTGGCGTGGTTCATCTCCACGGCGCCGCCGCGCACCGCGTCGAAGCCCTCGAAGGCGGGGATAAGCTCCCCTGCCCCGTACACCGTGACCCTCAGGCGGCGGTTGGACATCGCCTCGATGCGCTTCGCCAGGTCGGTCGCGCTGCCCGGGCCATCCATGTAGAAAGGCGAGCCCTTGGGGTACGCGCTCGTCATCTTCCAGTTGAAGGTCTGCTGCGCCCTGGCGATGTGCGGAAAGCCGATGGCGCCGGCTGCGGCGCCGGCGCCGAGGCCAGCCTTGAGGAACTTCCTGCGCCCTGCGGTCGAAGGCGCGGTCCGGCCCGTGGTCCTGCCGTTGCGGTTCTTGCCCATAGCTCTGCCCTTTCCGGTTCGAGTTGGTTGTGGAGCCCTCCCTAGCAAGGAGAGCGCCAACGATGAATCCGCTTGAATCAGGGTAAATCGGGCCAAAAGCGCCCGTCAACGGTGCACTGCCGCACACGGGCGGCCCAAGGTGGTGCGCGGAGCTAGAATAGGCCGCTTGAAGCAGGAACAGATCCCCGGCGACGCCATCCTCATCCGCGGCGCCCGCCAGAACAACCTGAAGAGCGTCAGCGTCGCCATCCCGACGGGCGAGCTCGTGGTCGTCACGGGCGTGTCCGGCTCCGGGAAGTCCTCGCTCGTCTTCGACACCCTCTATGCCGAGGGCCAGCGGCGCTACGTCGAGACGTTCAGCCCGTACGCGCGCCAGTTCCTCGACCGGATGGACAAGCCGCAGGTCGACGCGGTGGACGGCATCCCGCCGGCGATCGCGATCGACCAGACCAACCCGGTGCGCACCTCGCGCTCGACGGTCGGGACGATGACGGAGCTGAACGACCACCTGAAGCTCCTCTACGCCCGCGCGGCGAAGCTCCACTGCCGCGGCTGCGGCCAGCCGGTCCGCCGGGACACGGCCTCGTCCGTCCTTGACTTCCTCAAGAAGAACGCGGGCCCGGACGAGCGGCTGGAGATCACCTTCCCCATCCCGATCCCGAAGAATTTCTCGGAGAAGGAGGTGGAGCAGCGCCTGCAGGCCCAGGGCTACACTCGCCTTCGCAGCCGCTCGAAGACGCTCATCGAGGTCGTGCAGGACCGCGTGCGCCCCGGCGCTGCCGAGCGCGAGCGGGTGATCGACGCGCTCGAGTCGGCCCTCAAGCTCGGCCAGGGCCGGGTGAACGTCTATTCCGATTCCCGGTGCTGGCGGTTCTCGTCCGACCTGCACTGCGCGCAGTGCGACATCCACTACCAGGAGCCCACGCCGGCGACGTTCTCCTTCAATTCGCCGATCGGCGCGTGCGAGACCTGCCGGGGCTTCGGGCGGGTGATCGGCGTCGATTTCGGGCTGGTGGTGCCCGACGAGTCGAAGACGCTCCGTGGCGGCGCCGTGCGGCCGTGGCAGACGGCGAGCTTCAAGGAATGCCAGGACGACCTGGAGAAGTACGCGAAGAAGCGCGGCATCCCGCTCGACGTGCCGTTCAGGGCTCTTTCCGCGCAGGAGAAGGCCTGGGTGCTCGAGGGAGAGCCGACCTGGGTGAGCTGGAAGAAGTCGTGGCCGGGCACCTGGTACGGCGTAAGGCGCTTCTTCCACTGGCTGGAGAGCAAGGCCTACAAGATGCACATCCGGGTGCTGCTCTCCAAATACCGCGCGTACACCGAGTGCACGGCGTGCAAGGGGACCCGCCTCAAGCCGGACGCGACGCTTTGGACCCTCGACGGCAAGTCGATCCACGACCTCATGCTGCTGCCGATTTCCGAGGTCCGGAAATTCCTGGAAGCGAAGCGCATGGAGGACGAGCCGACCCGGCTCGTCCTCGACGAGATCCGCACGCGCCTGCGCTTCCTCTGCGACGTCGGCCTCGGCTACCTCACGCTCGATCGCCAGTCGCGCACCCTCTCCGGGGGCGAGGTGCAGCGCATCAACCTCACCACCGCGCTCGGGACCTCGCTCGTCAACACGCTCTTCGTCCTCGACGAGCCCTCGATCGGCCTGCACCCGCGGGACATGGGGCGGATCATCGACGTGATGAAGCGCCTGCGGGACGCAGGCAATTCGCTTGTCGTGGTCGAGCACGACCCGCAGATCATGTTCGCCGCCGACCGCATCCTCGACATGGGGCCCGGGCCGGGCGAGCGCGGGGGCGAGATCGTCTTTTTCGGCACGCCGGCCGAGCTGAAGCGGCAAGGCACCCTGACCGCCGACTATCTTTCGGGACGCAGGAAGACCGAGGAGAAGCGAGAGCCGCTCGCCCCCCGGATTTTCCTCACGCTCGAAGGCGCCGCCGAGCACAACCTGAAGAGCATCGACGTGCGCTTTCCGCTCGAGCGTCTGGTGTGCGTGACCGGCGTCTCCGGCTCGGGCAAGTCGACGCTGATCCAGGACGTGCTCTACCCGGCCCTGCAGAAGGCCAAGGGCCGGCCGACCGAGGCGCCGGGCGCGCACCGCGCGCTCAAGGGCGCGCACCAGATCGGCGAGGTCGTCATGGTCGACCAGGCGCCGATCGGCAAGACGACGCGCTCCAACCCGGCGAGCTACGTCGGCGCCTGGGACGCGATCCGCAGCATCTTCGCCCGAAGCGACACGAGCCGCGAGCGCGGCTATACGGCCGGCACGTTCAGCTTCAACTCGGGCAACGGCCGCTGCCCGACCTGCGGCGGCAACGGCTTCGAGCACGTGGAGATGCAGTTTCTTTCCGACGTGTACCTGCGCTGCCCGGACTGCGACGGCAAGCGCTTCCGGCCCGAGGTGCTCGAGGCGACCGTGCGCGGCAAGTCGATCGCCGACGTGCTGGAGATGACGGTGTCGGCCGCGATCAGCTTTTTCTACCGCGAGGAAGAAGTGGCGCGGCGCCTGCGTCCGCTCGTCGACGTCGGGCTGGAGTACCTGCGCCTGGGCCAGCCGGTGCCCACGCTGTCGGGAGGGGAGGCGCAGCGCCTGAAGCTCGCCGGCCATCTCGCGCAGGCGAAGGCCGGCGCCGACGCCGAGGCGCAGCGCAAGCTCTTCCTCTTCGACGAGCCGACCACGGGGCTGCATTTCGACGACGTCACGAAGCTCCTGCGCGCGTTCCGGCAGCTCCTCGACGCCGGGCACTCGCTCATCGTCGTGGAGCACAACCTCGACGTCATGCGGTCCGCCGACTGGATCATCGACCTCGGCCCCGAGGGCGGCGAGGAAGGCGGCGAGATCGTCTGCCAGGGCACGCCCGCCGAGGTCATGGCGCATCCTTCGTCGCATACGGGCAAGGCGCTGCGCGACTATGAGGCCGCTTTCTCCTCGCACGCGCTTCCGGAGGTCAGGGAAGAACGCGGTCGATATCTCGGCAACGCCATTCGCATTCACAACGCGCGCGAGCACAACCTGAAGAACGTCGACGTCGAGATTCCGCGCGGACGCTTCACCGTGGTCACCGGCGTGTCGGGCTCCGGGAAGTCCACGCTCGCCTTCGACATCCTCTTCAACGAGGGCCAGCGCCGCTACCTCGAGTCTTTGAACGCGTACGCGAGGCAGTTCGTCCAGGCGGCCGCGCGCCCCGACGTCGACGCGATCTGGGGCATCCCGCCCACGGTCGCGATCGAGCAGCGCACGAGCCGCGGCGGGCGCAAGTCCACCGTGGGCACGCTCACCGAAGTGCATCATTTCCTGCGGCTTCTTTTCGTCAAGCTCGGCACGCAGCACTGCCCCGACTGCGAGGTGCCGATCGAGCCGCAAAGCGAGGAGGTCATCGCCGCGCGCCTCATGAAGCAGTACCGTGGCCGCAAGGCCACCCTGCTCGCGCCGCTGGTGGTCAACCGCAAGGGCGTCTACACCGACCTTGCCAAGTGGGCCTACGCGCGCGGCCACGCCTTCCTGCGCGTGGACGGCAAGCTCCTCCCGACGCGTCCTTTCCCGCGCCTCGCCCGCTTCAAGGAGCATTCGATCGAGCTGCCGGTCGAGAGCCTCGACGTCTCACCCAGGAATGAGGCGGCCCTGAGGAGCGCGCTCAAGAAAGCCCTGGAGATCGGCAAAGGGGTCGTCCTGGTGCTCGCCGACGGCGAGGTGGAGACCTTCTCCGTCAAGCGCGCCTGCCGCTCCTGCGGCCGCAGCTTCCCGGAGCTCGACCCGCGGCTTTTCTCCTACAACTCCAAGCACGGCTGGTGCGAGGCGTGCTACGGCACCGGGCTCGACATCGGCGAGGTCGACTGGAGCGAAGAGCGCGCGCGCACCGGGGCCGAGGACAACGTGCTCGACTCCTGGATCGAGTGGCTGGAAGTGGACCGTCCGTGCGAGACCTGCGAGGGCCGGCGCCTGAACCGGGAGGCGCTTGCCGTCCTCTGGCGCGGCAGGTCCATCGCCGACTACTCCGCCCTGCCGGTCGACGAGCTGAAGGACCTCTTCTCGAAAGTTTCCCTGAAGAAGCGCGAGGCGGAGATCGGCCGGGACCTCCTCCCCGAGCTGCGATCGCGCCTGGGCTTCCTGTCCGAAGTGGGCCTCGGCTACCTGACCCTCGACCGCTCCGCGCCCACGCTTTCCGGCGGCGAAGCGCAGCGCATCCGCCTCGCGGCGCAGCTCGGCTCGAACCTGCGCGGGGTCTGCTACATCCTCGACGAGCCCACCATCGGCCTGCACCATCGGGACAACCAGGTCCTCCTCGACGTGCTGGAGAAGCTCGGAGCGAAGGGGAACTCGCTCGTGGTCGTCGAGCACGACGAAGACACGATCCGCAGGGCGCAGCACGTCATCGACCTCGGTCCGGGAGCCGGCAGGCTCGGCGGCCGCGTGATCGCGGCGGGGAGCGCCGAGGACCTCGTCGCCAACCCCGACTCGCTCACCGGCCGGTTCCTGCGCGAGCCGCTCCGGCACCCGGTGCAGCCGAGACGGAAGATCGCGAAGGACCTCGAGGTCCTGCAGGTTCGCGGCGCCCGGCTGCACAACCTCAAGAGCGTCAACGTGCGCATTCCGCTCGGGCGGCTCGTCGCCGTGACCGGCGTCTCCGGCTCGGGCAAGTCCACCCTCGCGCGCGACGTGCTGTTCACTTCGCTCAAGGAGAAAAAGGCCGTCGGCTGCAAGTCGATCGCCGGCGCGAAGGCGATCGAGCGCGTGCTCGAGGTCGACCAGACGCCGATCGGCAAGACGCCGCGCTCCTGCCCGGCCACCTACGTCGGCTTCTGGGACAACATCCGGCGCCTCTTCGCCGACACCGCCGAGGCGCGCATGCGCGGCTGGACGGCGAGCCGCTTCTCGTTCAACACCGCCGGCGGGCGCTGCACCGAGTGCGAGGGCCAGGGCGTCAAGAAGATCGAGATGTCCTTCCTGCCCGACGTGAAGGTCGCCTGCGAGGCCTGCGGCGGCGCGCGCTTCAATCCCGAGACGCTCGGCGTGCGGCTGCGCGGCCGGACCATCGGCGAGGTGCTCGCGATGAGCGTGGACGAGGCGGTCGAGTTCTTCGCCGCGCACCCGGCCATCCATCGCTGTCTCACGCTTCTTCAGGATGTAGGCCTCGGCTACCTCACCCTCGGGCAGCAGAGCCCGACGCTCTCGGGCGGCGAAGCGCAGCGCATCAAGCTCGTCTACGAGCTTGCCAAGACCCACGCGACCCGGACCCTGTACGTCCTCGACGAGCCGACCGTGGGCCTGCACATGGCCGACGTGGAGAAGCTCATCCGCGTGCTGCACCGGCTCGTCGACGCGGGCAACACGGTCGTGCTGATCGAGCACAACCTCGACGTCATCGCCGAAGCCGACTGGATCGTCGACCTGGGGCCGGAGGGCGGCGCCGCGGGCGGCCGCGTCGTGTTCCAGGGCACGCCGGAGCAGGCTGCCGGCCGCGACACCCACACATGCCGGGCCGTCAGCGCCTTTCTCGCGGAGCGGCGCTCGCCCTGATGGTGGCGGCGCCGGTGCTCTGGAGCACCGCCGGCGTCGTCACCCGTCACGTCGAGCGCGCCGGCGCCTTCGAGCTCGTCTTCTGGCGCAGCCTCTTCGCGCTGGGCTTCGTCTTCACGTTCCTCGCGCTGTCCGGCAAGAACCCGCTCTCTGAAATTCGAAGATCGGGAAATCCCGGCTTCTTCTCCGGCGCCATGTGGGCGGTGATGTTCACGGCGTTCATGCTGGCGCTCAACTTCACCTCCACCGCCAACACGCTCGTCGTCATGAGCATCTCGCCGCTCCTCACAGCGCTGATGGCGCGGCTCATGCTGAGCGACCCGCTGCCCGCGCGGACGTGGATGGCCATCCTCGTGTCCACTGCGGGCCTTCTCTGGATGTTCGGCGCCGGGTTCGCCGCGCACCGGGCGAGCGACCTCGCAGGCATGGCGATCGCCCTCCTCGTGCCCTTCGCCGCCGCGGCCAACGTCATCGTGCTGAGGAAGGTGGCGACGCGCGATCAGGCCCCGGAACACCGGGTGAGCCTCGTCCCGGCCGTGATGCTGGGCGGCGCCATCTCCTGCATCGTTTCCCTGCCGCTCGCCCTTCCCTTCCGCGCCACCGGAGCGGACGTCGTGCTCATGGGCCTGCTCGGCCTGTTTCAGCTCGGCCTGCCCTGCGTGCTGCTCGTCGTCGCCAGCCGCTCGCTCCTCGCGCCCGAGATCGCGCTCCTCAGCCTGCTGGAAGTCGTCCTCGGCCCGCTCTGGGCCTGGCTCGGCGCCGGCGAGGTGCCGGCGCGCTCGACCCTCCTCGGCGGCGCGGTGGTCGTCGCCGCCCTCGTCGCGAACGAGATCAGTGGGTTTCCAGGACGGCGTCGACGAAGCGCCGCGTTCGCTCCTGGCGCGGGTGGCGCAGGATCGCCTGCGGAGGACCGTCCTCCACGATGACCCCCTGATCGAAGAAGAGCACGCGGTCGGAGGCGCTCTCGGCGAAGGCCATGTGGTGCGTCACGATGACCATCGTCATCGTGCGCTTCTCCGCCAGGCCGCGCAGGAGCTGCAGGATGCCGCCGACGAGCTCCGGGTCGAGCGCCGAGGTGATCTCGTCGAAGAGCATGATCTTCGGCCGCAGCGCGAGCGCACGGGCGATGGCGACCCGCTGCTTCTGGCCCCCGGAGAGCTGGCCCGGCCACGCCGCCGCCTTGTCTTCCAGGCCCACCATCCCGAGATACTCCAGCGCCCGCGCACGGGCTTCCTCCCGTGAAAGGCCCAGCACGTGCACCGGCGCCTCCATCACGTTGGCGAGCGCCGTCATGTGGGGAAACAGGTTGAAGTGCTGGAACACCATGCCGACCTTGCCGCGGACGCGCCGCAGGTGCTTCTCGTCCGCCGGCGCCTCGTTTCCGTTCTTCCGCTGCGTCCAGGGCGACTCGCCCTCGATCTCGACCCGCCCGGCATCGGGCCGGTCGAGCGTCATGAGCAGGCGCAGCAGCGTCGACTTCCCCGACCCGCTCGGCCCGATCACGCTCACGGTCTGCCCATGCGGGATCTCGAGGTCGATCCCGCGCAGCACATGCAGCGCGCCGTAGGACTTGTGCACGCCTCTCAGCCGGATGATGGGGTTTTCGTTCATCTTTTCCTTCCGGGCATGGCCCCTGTCCTTACCCAGCAATCTTCAAGCGATGCTCCGCGGCCCGGATGAGGGCGGCGGAGGCGAGACTCAGAACGAGAAAGAGGAGCCCCACGAGCGTGAGCGGCTCGACGTAGCGGAAGCTTTCCGCGCCGAGGAGCTTGGCGGTCTGCAGGAGCTCGACCACCGTGATGGCCGAGAGGAGCGGCGTATCCTTGAACATCGCCACGAGGTAGTTGCCGAGCGCCGGCACGATGGGCGGCAGCGCCTGCGGCAGGATGACCGCGCCGAGCGTGCGCCAGCGGCCGAGGTTGAGCGCCGCGGCGGCTTCCCACTGGCCCTTCGGTACCGACTCGAGGCCGGCGCGATAGACCTCGGAGCAGTAGGCGGCATAGTGGATCCCCAGGGCCGCCACGCCCGCCTGCAGGGGCGACAGGCGCAGGCCCGCCTCGGGCAGCACGTAGAAAAGGAAGAAGATCTGCACGAGGAGCGGCGTGCTCCGCACGAACTCCACGAAGAACGCGCTCGGCCAGGCGAGAAGCCGCAGGCTCGAGCGGCGGCCGAGCGCGAGGGCAAGGCCGAAGACGAGCGCGATCGCCATGCCGAGCGCCGTGGCCTGCAGCGTGACGACGAGCGCGCGGGCGAGCGCTGGCACGATCTCCCAGGCGTAGGCCCAGTCGAAGATCATCCCGCGCTCCCTTGCGCGAGCCCGGGGCTCGCGCGCCGCTCGAGGAAGCGCACGAGCCCGGTGATGGCGAGCGCCACGGCGAAATAGAGCGCCAGGACAAGCGAGAAGATCTCGGCGCTGCGCAGCGTCTCGGCCCTCAGGATCTGCGCCGAGAAGGTGAGCTCGGTAATGGTGATGAGCGAGACGAGCGCGGTGTTCTTGAGGAGCTCGATGGCGAGATTTCCCGCCGGGGGCAGCATGGCGGGCAGCGCCTGCGGCAGCACGATGCGCCTGAGCGCCTGCAGCCTCGTCAGGTTGAGCGCCTGCGCGGCCTCGCGCTGTCCTCGGGGCACCGCCTGGATCGCCCCGCGCACGACCTCGGAGCCATACGCGCCCGTGTTCAGGCCGAGGACCAGCACGCCCGCGGCAAAGGCGCCGAGCTGCACCCCGAAGAACGGCAGGACGAAGTAGAACCAGAAAAGCTGCACGAGCGCCGACGTGCCGCGGAACGTCTCCACGTAGACGGCGGCCGGCCAACGCAGCCACCGCGTCGGAGCGAGGCGCGCCAGCCCGGCGAGCAGGGAGAGCAGCACGGCAAGGAGCGCCGCGGCGGCCGTGAGCGCGATCGTGGCCAGGAGCCCTTCGGCGAGGAAAGGAAGCGCCTGGACATAGAAATCCATGCCGCTACCGGACTACTGCGGGCCGCAAAGATCTGCGGCCGTCACGCCCTTCGGAAGCTCGGCGGCGGTGAAGCCGAAGGGCTTGACCGCTTCCAGGTGCTGCTCGGAGCCGACGTACCGGGCGAGCGACTCATTGAAGGCGGCGATCAGCTTGCCGTCGTCCTTCCGGAAGCCGAAGGCGCCGTAGCCGCGCACGGGCTTGCCGTCCACGACGAGCTCCTCGAACGGCTCGGCGCGCTCGAGCCGCGAGGATCCGGCGCGCGCGAGAAGGGTGTTGACCGTCAGGCTGGTGGCGGCGAAAGCCTCCACGCGCCCCGCTTCGACGCCTTCGAGCGCGCTCGCTGCGTCGGGGAAGACGACCACGCGCTCATCCGGAATTCCCGCCGCGCGCGCATACGAGCGCTCCACCGCGCCCGCCACGACGCCGAGGCGAGCCTTCGGGTTCCGCGCGACGTCGGCGTAGCCGTGCAGGGCGAGCGGATTGCCCTTCGCCACGACGAAGGCGGCGCCGACCGAGTACGTCGGATTGGAGAAGGCAATCTGCCGGCAGCGCTCCGGCAGCACGTACATGCCCGCCGCGATGATGTCGAAGCGGCGGGCCTGCAGGCCCGGGATGAGCGAGCCGAATTCGGTGAGCACTCCCTCGATATCGCCGATGCCGAGGTCCGCGAGCACCGCACGGGCGATCTCGGGCGCTTCGCCCGTCAGGCGCCCCGAGCTGCTCTCCTGAAAGGCGAAGGGCGGCTCGTTGGCGAAGCCGACCCGAATCGTTCCGGCGTTGCGCGCGCTCTCGAGCGTGCTGCCTTCCTTGTCGCCGCAACCGGCCGCGCTGAGCGCAAGGCCTGCCGCCAGCGCGAGGGCGACGCCGGCGCGAAGGCCTGCGGCGCCCGCGCGGCGCCGCTCAGGGCGCATCCGGGACGAAGCGGTTCTCGAGCGGGACGATCGGCTCGCAGTCCTCCCGCGCGGCGATGAACTCCGGGCGCGGCTTCAGGCCGCCGCGCGGCGGATCGAGGCGGTTTTCGACGCTGTTGTAGACCATGAAGAGGTTCGAGCGCGGATACGGCGAGATGTTGCTGTTCGAGCCGTGCATGGCATTGCAGTCGAAGAAGACGACCGAGCCGGCCGGCCCCTTCATCGCCTGCAGTCCGCGCTTGTCGGCGAGGAACCTGAGCGCCGCCGGATCGGCGATGCCGTACTCCTGCTTGCGCAGCGACTGCTTGTAGTGGTCCTGCGGCGTCTCGCCCACGCAGGAAATGAAGTGCATGTGCGAGCCCGGCATGAGGAGCAGCGGGCCGTTGAACTCGTTGTTCTCGGTGAGGAGCACGGTACAGCTCACGGCCCGCATGCGGGGCATGCCGTCCTCGACGTGCCAGGTCTCGAAGTCCGAGTGCCAGTAGAAGTCCTTGCCGAAGAACCCGCTCTTCAGGTTGACGCGGGACTGGTGGATGTACACCTGGCTCCCGAGGATCTGCTGCGCGATGTCCACGAGCCGCCGGTCCGCCGCGAGCCGCTCGTAGAGCGGGCTCAGGCGATGCGGCCGGAAGACCGAGCGAACGAGGTCGCTGCCCGGCTCGCGGATCGCCTCCTCGCGCCCCTGGATCGCGGGGTCGTCGCACAGGCGGTTCGCCTCTTCGAGGAACACGGCCGCCTCCGCCTCCGAGAAGAAGCCCTTCAGCAGGATGAAGCCGTTCTTCTGGTAGCTCTTCAGCTGGTGCTGGGAGAGGCCGGGGCCGCCCGCTTTCGAATACACGACCGGATCCTGGCGCGGGATGATCGTCGTCTCGCCGTCGACGCGCGACTGATAGCTGTCGGGGCTGGATACCAATACCATGCGTTCTCCTTTCGTTCCGCGACGGCAGGCGCTCAGCCCGCCGCCGCCTTCTCGGCTTCCGGCTCGAGGAGCGGGTACACGCCGTTCTCGTCGTGCACCTCGCGTCCCGTCAGCGCCGGATTGAACACGCACACGAGCCGCAGGGGCGTCTTCGCCCGCAGGTGATGGCGGTCGTGCTTGTCGAGCGCGTAGAGGATGCCG
Source organism: uncultured Enterobacteriaceae bacterium (assembly GCA_964461055.1). Lineage (GTDB taxonomy): Bacteria > Pseudomonadota > Gammaproteobacteria > Burkholderiales > SG8-39 > SCGC-AG-212-J23. The sequence goes on from CAYWSG010000025.1 coordinate 23,405, forward strand.
GGCCGGATGGCGTGGACCTTGCCGTCGTCCAGCGTCTCCACTTCGCCCTCGCCCTCGATGCAGTAGACCGCCTCGAGGTGATTGGCGTAATGGATATACGTCTCCGTGCCGGGGAAGATGGTCGTCTCGTGCATCGAGAAGCCCATCCCGTCGCTCCGCAGGAGCATCCGCACGCTCGCCCAGTTCGGCGTGCGCACGTCGCGCTCGGTGCCGCGCAGCGCCTCGATGTCGCGAACGATCATTGCACCCCCGCCATGCGAAGGACCTTGCGCGGCTCCGCCGCCACGACGGGCGAGCCGAGCTCGTGCGCGATGGCACGCTCGAGGATCTCGAGCCCCCGGCGCAGCGTGAGCTCGTCGATGGTGAGCGGCGGCAGGAGCTTGAGCACCTGGCTCTCGGCGCCGGAGGTCTCGATGATGAGGCCCTCCCGGAACGCGCGCGCGGAGACGCGGTCGGGCAGCGCCGCATCGTTCGAGGCGAGGCCCTGGATGAGCCCGCGGCCGCGCACGCTGAAGCCGCCGCGCGGGTACGCGCGCGCCATGTGCGCCAGCGACGCCGAGACGATGCCCGCCTTGCGCCGCAGGCTCTCCTCGAACTGCGGCGTCTCCCAATAGCGCTCGAGCGCCGCCCGCGCGGTGACGAAGGCGAGGTTGTTGCCGCGGAAAGTGCCGCTGTGGGTGCCGGGCGCCCAGACGTCGAGCTCCGGCTTCATGAGCACGAGCGACATGGGCAGGCCGAAGCCGCTGATCGACTTGGAAAGCGTGACGATGTCGGGCGAAATGCCGGCGCCCTCGAAGCTGAAGAACGTGCCGGTGCGGCCGCAGCCGACCTGGATGTCGTCCACGATCATCAGCATGTCGTGGCGGCGGCAGACGCGCTCGAGCGCCCGCAGCCACTCGAAGCGAGCCACGTTGACCCCGCCCTCGCCCTGCACCGTCTCGACGATCACGGCGGCCGGGTGGTCCACCCCGCTGCTGCGGTCGGCGATCATGCGTTCCAGGTACTCGGTGGTGTCCACGCCCGCGCCAAGGTAGCCGTCGTAGGGCATGAAGGTGGTGTTGCCGAGCGCGATGCCGGCGGCGTCGCGGAACTTCGCGTTGCCCGTCGCCGCGAGCGCGCCGCCCGAGACGCCGTGGAAGCCGTTGGTGAAGGAAATGACGCCCGAGCGGCCCTTCACCTGCCGGGCGAGCTTGAGGGCCGCCTCGACCGCGTTCGTCCCCGTCGGCCCGGGAAACTGGACCTTGTAGAGGAGGCCCCGGGGGCCGAGGATGACGCGCTCGAACGCCTCGAGGAACGCCTTCTTGGCGGAAGTGGCCATGTCGAGCCCGTGGGCCACGCCGTCTTCGTGCAGGTAGGCGATGAGCTGCTTCTTGAGCTCCGGGTTGTTATGGCCGTAGTTGAGCGTTCCCGCGCCGCTGAAGAAATCCACGTAGTCGCGGCCGGCCTCGTCGGTCAGGATGGCGTCGCGCGCCCGCGCGAACACCGTGGGGAACGAGCGGACGTAGCTTCGCACTTCGGACTCGAGTCGATCGAAGACTTCAAGGCTCATGCAGTGCTCTCCTTTCTCTCTTGTCGCTTCTGGTCATGGCGCCCCGGTATGGGGCCGACCCGGAACAGCGTCTCCGCTTCGTGACGCTCCGCTCCGAAGTCCTCCTCCTGGAACAGCGTGCCCTCCTCGAGTTCCGCGCGAAGCTCCCGCGCGAGCCCCCGGAAGAGCCTCGTCGACGGCGCGTTGGAAGGCGTCACCGTCGTCTCGAGATAGCGGCAGCCTCGAACGGCGGGCCGCTCGAGCAGCTCGGCGAGCATCCGCCGCGCGAGCCCCTGGCCGCGGGCCTCGGCCGCCACGGCCACCTGCCATACGAAGATGACCTCCGGGCGCTCCGGCGGCCGGTACGCCGACACGAAGCCCACCGTGCGGCCGTCCTGCCTTGCGATCACGCAGGTGCCGGCAAAGTGCTCGCAAAGAAGCAGGTACGCATACGTGGAATTCAGGTCGAGCGGCTTGCACGCCGCGATGAGGGCGTGCACGGAAGGCCCGTCCCGAACCGTCGGGACGTCGAGCTCGAGCACGCCTGCTTCGCCACCCGTTCGCTCGTCGCGGGACGGCGCCCCCATCAACGCTCCGCGGGCGGCGGGTTGATCGGCCCGGTCGTCAGCATCGGGGCATAGTCGAGCGGCGGCGCTTCCATGAGGGCGACCACCCGCTCGAGCGCCAGCGCGATCGTCGCCTGCTCGAGCTCGGGCAGACCGTTCAGCGCCCGCGCGAGCGTCTGCTGCAGCGGCGAGGGGGCGCTGCGCGCCAGCTCGCGACCTGCGTCGGTGGCGCTAACGCGCACCATCCGCCGGTCCTCCAGCGACCGCTGGCGGGCGATGAAGCCCTTCTCCTCGAGCCGGTCGAGGATCCCGACGACCGTGCTGGGGCTCAGGTGGACCTCCCGGCCGATCGCCGTGGCCGTCACCGGCCCCTTCTCCACGACGTGAAGCAGGCAGACCAGTTGCGGCGCGGTGATCTGGTTGGTCGCCGCCAGCTCCCGCGAGTACAAATCGACGCTGCGGATGATCGCCCGCAGGCTTCGGAGCACGCGCACGTCGTAGCGCAGGGTGGCGTCGGGCCCGGGGGACGCAGGCGCCGACCCCGGCTCGACGACCTGCCGAGGCAAAGTCATATTAAGTGGCTGTTTTATAATGGTTTTGAAGAGATGCTTTGAGTACGAAAGATTGGCATGCTAATGATTCGTCTCGGAAGCGTCAACCTCGAGTTTCTCCCCTCCACCCACCCCTTTCGTCGCCGGAGACCAACATCCCCCCATGCCGCCGCTGACCTCCCCCATCCCCGTCTGGGCCGAGCCGCACCTCGCCTCGTTCCTGCTCTTCTTCGCGCTGCTCAACCCCTTCCTTCTGAGCATCTACCTCCTCGACCTGATCACCGATCTGTCGCGGCCTGTCTTCGTCCGAGCGCTGACGGGCGGGGCGCTCATCAGCGCCGTGGTGTTCTCGGTCTTCGCCTGGGGCGGCGACGCGATCTTCAGCGAGTACCTGCGCGTGCGCTTCGCCTCCTTCCAGGTCTTCGGCGGCATCATCTTCCTCGTGATCGGCGTGCGCTTCGTGTTCAGCGGCGTCGATGCCATGCGGGGGATGCGCGGCGATCGCCGGCACCTCGCCGGCATGATCGCCATGCCGTTCATGATCGGGCCCGGCACGGTGAGCGCGAGCGTGGTCATCGGCGCCCGGCTCCCCGTCCTGGACGCGGTGCTGCTCATCTTCGGCACGCTCGCGCTCTGCGTGGTCCTCGTGGTCCTGCTCAAGCTCGCGCACGACTACTTCAAGGACTTCAATGCCCGGCTCATCGACCGCTACATCGAGGTGGTGGGGCGCATCTCGGCCCTGCTCATCGGCACGATCGCGGTCGAGATGCTCTTCGAGGGGCTGGGCGCCTGGCTGCAGGACACGACCCCCGTCTGGCGCGGAGGCGGCCGCTGAAAGGCGTGCTTGTGCTGCCGGAGATGCCGCGTATAATGGCCGCGAAGCTTCTGCAACGCGTATTTCCGGTTAGCGTTCCAGTCCGTTGTTCGTCAGAGAGCGGCCCGCCCTGGGCCCTCTAACAACAAGCTAAGCCGCACCTGCCTGAACCGGTCGAAGGCGCCCGCCTTCCCAGGCCGTGCACAAATGGAGACCGTCCATTAATACGTCGTTCGATTCCCTCGGGCTTGCCCCCGAGCTCCTCCGCGCAGTGTCCGAGCAGGGCTATACGAGCCCGACCCCCATCCAGGCGCAAGCCATCCCCGTCGTCCTTTCCGGCCGCGACCTTCTCGGCGCCGCCCAGACGGGCACCGGCAAGACCGCCGGCTTCACGCTTCCGCTCCTGCAGAATCTGTCGAAAAAGGCGAACGCCAGCTATTCGCCCGCGCGCCATCCGGTGCGAGCGCTCATCCTTACGCCGACGCGCGAGCTGGCCGCACAGGTGGAGGAAAGCGTCCGCACCTACGGCAAGTACCTCCCGCTCAAGTCCACCCTGGTCTACGGCGGGGTCGGCATGGAGCCGCAGGTCGATGCCCTGAGGCGCGGCGTCGACATCCTGGTCGCCACGCCGGGCCGGCTGCTCGACCACGTGCAGCAGAAGACCGTGGACCTGCGCCAGGTCGAGATCCTCGTCCTCGACGAGGCCGATCGCATGCTCGACATGGGCTTCATCCACGACATCCGCAAGGTCCTCGCCCTCCTGCCCGAGCAGCGGCAGAACCTGCTCTTTTCCGCCACCTTCCCGGAAGAGATCCGCAAGCTCGCTGCGTCCTTCATGAAGGATCCGGCCACCGTCGAAGTGGCCAGGCGCAACACGCCGGCCGAGCTCGTCGCCCAGGTCGCGTACCCGGTCGACGCCGCCCGCAAGCGCGAGCTCCTCGCGCACCTGGTGAAGTCGAACGACTGGCGCCAGGTCCTCGTCTTCACCCGCACCAAGCACGGCGCCAACCGGCTCGCGCAGCAGCTCGAGCGCTCCGGCATCGAGGCCGACGCGATCCACGGCAACAAGAGCCAGAACGCGCGCACCCGGGCGCTCAAGCGCTTCAAGGACAACGAGCTGCGCGTCCTGGTGGCGACCGACATCGCCGCGCGCGGCCTCGACATCGAGGCCCTGCCGCACGTCGTCAACTACGACATGCCTCACGTCGCGGAAGACTACGTGCACCGCATCGGCCGTACCGGTCGCGCCGGCGCCGAGGGCGAAGCCGTCTCGCTCATCGGGCCCGAGGACCGGCCGCTCCTCGCCGCCGTCGAGCGGCTCATGAACCGCAAGGTCGAGCAGAAGAGCATCGCCGGCTTCGAGCCGGGCAGCGCGCCCGTGCGCGAGCCGCGCCCCGACGAAGGTCCGGAGCGGCGCTCCCAGGAGCAGCCTCGGCCACGCCGCAATGGCGCGCCGAGGAACAAGAGCTTCCCGAAGAAGCCCCAGCAACGCCCGCAGGGCCAGCAGCCTTCCCGGCCGCAGCGCCCGCAGCCTTCCGCAGGATTCCATGCGACGAGCGAGCGCGAAGCGCAGATCCTCGAAGCGCGCGCCCGGATGATGGAAGAAGGCGAGATCGCGCCCGAGGCGCTGCCGCAAAAGCAGACTGGCGGCCCGTCACCCGCCGGAAACGGGCAGGGACGTCGCAGGCGCCGTCGCGGCCGCGGCGGCGGCCAGGGCGGACGCCCGAACAGCGGCCGTCCGAACGGCGCCCGCATGAACGGCAACGGCCGCGCGCCGGCGCGCTCGTCGCAGCAGGGCCGCTGGGATCCCCGCCGCGCCGATCGTCCTTACGCCGAGCCGCGCGACTACACCACGGCCCGTGCCGAGCCGAGCAAGCCGGTCACCGTGATCCGGAAGAAGCGATCCTTCACCGGACTCGTCGGCGCCCTGCTCGGCCGAAAGCCCGAAGAGTCCTGATCCGCGTTTCGACGGATCCGTACCCGATGGATCCAGATCCCTGATCCCATGCGCGAGCCCCAGCCCAAAGCCATCTACCTGAAGGACTACACGCCTTCGCCGTACGTCGTCGACACGATCGACCTCGACGTGGACATCCGCGACGATCACGCCATCACACGAGCAAAGCTTGCGGTGCGCCGCAATCCCGCGCACTCCGGCGCAGGCGGCATGCCGCTCGTGCTGAACGGCGACGAGCTCGAGCTCGTCTCGGTCAGCCTCGACGGCCGCCCGCTTCCGGCCGGAGCCTACGAGGTCAAGCCCGAAGCGCTGACGCTGCCCCAGGTGCCGGAGCGCTTCACGCTCGAGACGGTCAGCCGGATCGTGCCGCAGAAGAACACCAAGCTCGAGGGGCTCTACGCCACCCGGCACGGCTTCGTCACCCAATGCGAGGCCGAAGGGTTCCGGCGCATCACCTGGTACATCGACCGTCCGGACGTGATGGCGCGCTTCACCACCACCATCCACGCCGACAGGGCCCGGTACCCGGTCCTGCTGTCCAACGGGAATCTTCTCGCCGAAGGCGAAGAAGCCGGCGGCCGCCATTGGGCGCGGTTCGAGGATCCGTTTCCCAAGCCCTCGTATCTCTTCGCCCTGGTGGCCGCGCGGCTCGAGGCGCTCGAGGACACGATGGTCTCCCGCTCGGGAAAGACGAAAGCGCTCGCCATCTACGTGGAGCCGGGCAAGCTCGACCAGGCGGGCTGGGCGATGGACTGCCTCAAGCGCGCGATCCGCTGGGACGAGGAGCGCTTCGGGCTCGAGCTCGACCTCGACCAGTACAAGATCGTGGCGGTGGGCGACTTCAACTCCGGCGCGATGGAGAACAAGGGCCTCAACATCTTCAACACCAAGTACATCCTCGCGCGCGCCGACACGGCCACGGACGTCGACTACCTCAACATCGACCGCGTGGTGGCGCATGAGTACTTCCACAACTGGACCGGCAACCGCGTCACCTGCCGCGACTGGTTCCAGCTCTCGCTGAAGGAAGGCCTAACCGTGTTCCGGGACCAGGAGTACGGCGCCGACACCTACTCGCGCAATGTCACGCGCATCCAGGAAGTACGCGCGCTGCGCACGGCGCAGTTTCCGGAGGACGCGGGCCCGATGAAGCACCCGGTGCGCCCGCAGTCGTACATGGAGATCCGCAACTTCTACACGATGACGGTGTACGAGAAGGGCGCCGAGGTCGTGCGCATGCAGCACACGCTCCTCGGCGAGGAGCGGTTCCAGGCCGGCATGCGGCTCTACTTCCAGCGCCACGATGGACAGGCAGTCACCTGCGACGACTTCGTGCAGGCGATGCAGGATGCGAGCGGACCGGATGCCGCCTCGCGCATCGACCTTGGCCAATTCAAGCGCTGGTACGACGTCGCCGGCACGCCGGTGCTCGACTGCGAGGGCGCCTACGACGAGAAGGCCGGGCGCTTCACCCTCACGGTGCGCCAGTCCATGAATCCGCCCTTCCACATCCCGCTCGCCGTCAAGATCGGCCGGGAAGAGCAGCTTCTGCATGTCAAGCGCGTGGAAGAGCAGTTCGTCTTCGAGGGCCTCGCCGAGCGGCCCGTGCCGTCGCTCCTTCGCCGCTTCTCGGCGCCGGTCATCCTGAACTACCCCTACACCGAGGCCGACCTCCTCCACCTGATGGCGAAGGACGACGACGCGTTCAACCGCTGGGAAGCGGCGCAGCGCCTGTTCGCCTCGACCATCCTCGGGAAGGCGGGCACGCCCTCGCCCGCGCTCCTCGCGGCGGCGAAGGCCGTCCTTGCCGAGAGCGATCCGGCATTCGTCGCAGAAGTGCTGACGCTCCCGTCCGAGAGCTTCCTCGCCGAGCAGCTCGAGGTGGTCGACCCGGACGCGCTGCACGAGGCGCGCAATCGCCTGCGGCGGGAGATCGCGGCGGCGCTCGAGACCGAGCTCCGGACCGCCTACGAGTCGCTGAAGGCCGCCGCCGGCCCCTACTCGCCCGACGCCGCCTCGGCGGGGCGCAGGGCGCTGAAAAACCTCTGCCTCGGCTACCTCGCCGAGCTCGGCATGACGCCGCTCTGCTACGAGCAGTTCCGCGCCGCCGACAACATGACCGATGCCATGGCCGCGCTCGGCGCGCTCGCGAACAACGAGTGCCCCGAGCGCCAGCCCGCGCTCGACGCCTTCTACGAGAAGTGGAAGGACGAGCCGCTCGTGGTCGACAAGTGGCTCTCCGTGCAGGCCTCCTCGCGCCTGCCCGGCACGCTCGCCCGCGTGAGGGCGCTGCTCCACCACCCGGCCTTCGACATCAAGGTGCCGAACAAGGTGTACGCGCTCATCCGCGCATTTGCGGCCAACCACGTCCGGTTCCACGCCGCCGACGGCTCGGGCTACGCGTTCCTCGCCGACCAGGTCATCGCGCTCAACGACCTGAATCCCCAGGTGGCGGCGCGCATGGCGCGCGGCTTCGACCGCTGGAGGCGCTTCGACGAGGAGCGCCAGCGCCGCGCCAGGGCCGAGCTCGAGCGTATCCGCGACCACGCGGGCCTTACCCGCGACGTGGCGGAGATCGTGGACAAGGCGCTCCAGTAGTAGCCGCACCCGTGGCCGCGCTCATCGAGGCAAGGACCGCGGCGTGAACGGCGCCGAGGCCCTGATCCGCACGCTGCTCGCGTGCGGGGTGGACACCTGCTTCACCAATCCGGGGACCTCGGAGATGCACTTCGTGGCGGCCCTCGACCGCATCGAGGGCATGCGCTGCATTCTGGGGCTCTTCGAAGGCGTGGTGACCGGTGCGGCGGACGGCTACGGCCGCATGAAGGACCGGCCGGCGAGCACGCTCCTGCATCTCGGACCCGGCCTCGGCAACGGCTTCGCGAGCCTCCACAACGCGCGCCGGGCCTATACGCCGATCGTGAACGTGGTGGGCGAGCACGCGCTCGGCCACCTTCCCCATGACCCGCCGCTCGCCTCCGATATCGAAGCCCTCGCGCGCGTGAACTCGCGCTGGGTGAAGACGACGCAGTCGACCGGCGCTGTCGGCGAGGACGCCGCCGTCGCCGTCGCCGCGTCGCTCGCGCCGCCCGGAGGCAGCAGCACCCTTATCCTGCCAGCCGACGTGGCCTGGAGCGAAGGCGGCGAGACCTCGGCGCCGAAGCCGATCGCCGAACGGCGCAAAGCGGACGAAGCACGGGTACGCGCGGCGGCCGACGCGCTTCGCAAGGGAAACGGGGCGCTCGTCCTCAACGGACCCATGCTTCGCGCCGGCGCGCTCGAGCTTTGCGGCCGCATCGCCGCGGTGACCGGAGCGGAGCTCCTCTGCCCCACCCAGATGAACCGGGCCGAGCGCGGCGCCGGCCGCGTGGCGGTCGACCGGATTCCCTACGTCGTGGAGCAGGCGCAGAAGCGCCTCGAGCACCTGCGCACGCTGGTGCTCGTCAATTCGAAGCCGCCGGTGAATTTCTTCGCTTACCCGGGAAAGCCTGCCGTGCCGATGGCCGAAGGCTGCGAAGTGCTCGTCCTCGCCGAACTCGACGAGGACGGCCCCGACGCGGTCGAGCGCCTCGCGGACCTGCTCGGCGCGCGCAAGGCCGAGCCGCGGCGCGAGCCGCTCGCCCGGCCGCCGCTGCCGGGCGGATCCACGACGCTGCAAGGCCTCGCCGCGGTCATCGCCGCGCTGATGCCCGAGGACGCCATCGTCGTCGACGAATCGATCACCTCCGGGCGCGGACTCGTCGCCGCCACTCGGAATGCGCCCCCCCACGACTGGCTCGTCAATCCGGGCGGCTCGATCGGCTTCGCCATGCCCGTGGCCATCGGCGCCGCGGTCGCCTGCCCGGGGCGCAAGGTGCTCTGCCTCGCGAGCGACGGCGCCGGCATGTACACCGTCCAATCGCTCTGGACGCTTGCGCGCGAGGGCCTCGACGTAGTCGTGCTCGTGTTCGCCAACCGGACCTACGAGATCCTCAAGGGGGAGCTGAAGAACGTCGGCGCGGGCGAGCCGGGCCGCAAGGCGCGCGACATGCTGGAGATCGGCCGTCCGGACCTCGACTGGGTCGGCATCGCCCGGGCCCAGGGCGTGCCCGGCGCGCGGGCCGAGAACCTCGACGTCCTCGCGCGCGAGCTCGACGCCGCGCTCCGCGAGCCCGGCCCCCGGCTCATCGAGATCGTTCTCTAGAGTTGGAGGTTCTCCTCTAGGGTTTCGAGGATCGTTGTCGCGCGGCCTAGAGCTTGCCGGCCGCGTAGAGCTCGCGCAGCTTCGCCTTCCAGAACTTCCCCGTCGACGTGCGCGGAATCTGCTCGATGACGCGGTACTCGTCGGGCAGTTGCCACTTGGCAAAGGCTTTTGAAAGCTGAGTCTCGAGTTCCGCCTTCAGACGTTCCCCGGTCGAAAGATTGTTTTGTTTTGAAGAATCCTTCAAGACAATGCAAGCGAGCGGACGCTCGCCCCACTTTTCGTGCGGGATGGCGATGACGGCTGCCTCGGCGACCGCAGGGTGCGCCATGAGCGCATTTTCGAGATCCACCGAGCTGATCCACTCGCCGCCCGACTTGATGAGGTCCTTGGTTCGGTCGGTGATGCGCACATAGCCGTGCGCGTCCACGGCGGCGACGTCGCCGGTGCGTAGCCATCCGTCCTCCGAAAAGCGGCTCGCGTCGTCCACGGCGTGATAGCGGCCGGTGATGAACGGGCCGTGCACCTGTACCTCGCCCACCGCCTTCCCGTCCCAGGGCTGCACGCCCTCCGGGCCGACGATGCGCAGGTCGACGAGCGGGATGGGGATGCCGGCGGTCGCCTTCCTCCGGAATCGCTCGTCCTCGCCGGCGCTCGCGAACTCCGGCTTCACGTAGGCGATGGTGGCGACGGGCGAAGTCTCCGTCATGCCCCAGCCCTGGTCGACGCGCACGCCGTGCCGGGCATACGCGCGGATGAGCGACTCAGGCACCGCCGCGCCCCCCACGAGCGTGCGCAGGCCGGGCGGGAAGCGCCAGCGCCCGGGCTGCGCCTCGTAGGCCTGGATCATGGAAAGCCAGATCGTCGGCACGCCGAGCGAGAGCGTCGGCTGCTCGAGCTGGAAGAGATCCAGGAGATCCTCGGGATGCAGGTGCGGCCCCGGGAAAACGAGCTTGGCGCCGAGGGCGACGGCGCCATACGGGATGCCCCAGCTGTTCGCGTGGAACATCGGCGTTACGGGGAGCACCACGTCGGAAGCCGACAAGCCCCAGTTGTCGGGCAGCGCGGCACTCAGCGTGTGGAGCACCGTCGAGCGGTGCGAATAGGCGACGCCCTTGGGCCGTCCCGTCGTGCCGCTCGTGTAGCACATCGCGATCGGATCGTCTTCGTCATGCCCCACGTACTCGAACGCCTCCGCGCCTTTTGCTTCGCGCAGGAGCGCCTCATAGTCGTCGAAGCCGCGCTCGACTTCCTGACCGCTGAACGGGAACACGATCACGCGCTCGAAGCGATGGTGCCCGGCGATCTTCCGGTAAAGCGGCAGCAGCACGTCGTCGACGACGAGGAAGCGGTTGGCCGCGTGCGCCGCGATCCAGCCGATCTCCTCGGGCGCGAGCCGCAGGTTGAGCGTGTGCATGACGCCGCCCGCGGCGGGAATGCCGAAGTAGCACTCGAGGTGCGCGTGATGGTTCCAGCAGAGGGTCGCCACCCGCTCGCCTTTCCGCAGGCCCAGGCCGAGCAGCGCCGAAGCGAGCCGGCGGGTGCGCGCGTAGAACTCCGAATAGGTCTGCCGCCGCAGCGACTTGTCGGGCAGGCGGGAGACGACCTCGGTCCCCCCGAAGAGCGTCCCGGCGCGCTCCAGGAAGTGGTTGATCGACAGCGGAACCCGCATCATCGTGGAGCGCATGCCCGGAATCATATTCAGATAGGCTTGCGCCGTGGAGATGCTCATCGCCGCCACGCTCACGTTCCTCGCGACCCATTTCGTGTCGAGCACCCCGTTGCGCACTGCAGCAGTGAAGGCCATCGGCGAGTGGCCGTGGCGGGGTCTCTACTCGGTGGTGGCCTTCCTTGCGCTCGGCTGGATGATCTGGGCCTACGGGCAGGCGCCGCGCGAGATCCTCCTCTGGACCCCGCTTCGCCACCTGCCGTCCCTCCTCGTGCCCCTCGCCTTCATCCTGCTTGCCTGCGGCTACGCCCGCAACCCGACCGCGGTGGGCCAGGAGAAGCTGCTCGGACGCGAAGAGCCTGCGCGCGGCGTCATCCGCGTGACGCGCCATCCGCTCATGTGGGCGGTGATTCTCTGGTCGCTCGCGCACATCGCCGCACGGGCCGACCCCAAGGCGATCGTTTTCTTCGGCGGGTTCTTCCTGCTCGCGGCGCTCGGCACCATCGCCATCGACAAGAAGAACGAGAAGCGGCCCGAATGGGCACGCTTCGCCGCGGCCACGTCGAACATCCCTTTCGTCGCCATTGCCCAGGGCCGCAACCGGATGGCCTGGCGCGAGATCGGCTGGCTCCGCCCGCTCGCCGGGCTCGTGCTATTCGGCGTCTTTTTCTCGCTGCACGCCTGGCTTTTCGGCGTCCGTCCCTACTGACTTCCGGCGCACGCGGGCGGCGAACTTCTCCACGTTGACGACGACGCGCTCGTGGCGGCCGTCGCCGATGATCTCCTTCTCGTCGCGCGCCTCGAGCCGGAAGTGGATGGTGCGGCCCTCGACTCTCGTCACTTCCGCGCGGGCGGTCACCTTCATGCCGACCGGCGTGGCCGCGATGTGCCGCACGTCGAGGACCGTGCCGAGGCTCTGCGTGCCGGCGGGTAGCAGGCGCTCCACGGCGTCGAGCGCCGCCGCCTCGAGAAGGTTGATCATCACCGGCGTGGCGAGCACGTGGACCATGCCGCTGCCCACGCGGGGCGCGGTGTGCTCGTCGGCGACCACGAGCGTGGCCGTGCCGGCCCGTCCGGGCCGGATCGGCGCCCCGCCTTCCTTCCTGCCGTCCTGCCCGGAACCCATTCACGGATCATACGGTAACGATGGCCTCGAGATACTCCGCCGGAGCGATCAGCGTGTCGTCGCCCGAGCGGTTGGCTTCGGCCGCGAGCTCGAGCAGCGCCCGTTCGTAGTCGCGCTGTCCCGCCGCGTCGAGCGCCGCAAAGGTCCTCACCATGGGCCCGAAGCGGACGCGGAAAAAGTCGAGCCAGGCTTGCGCCGAGGGGTATTTCACCTGGAAGGCGTGCCGCGCGCAGCGCATGCGCCTTCCCGGGAAGAGCCGGGCGAGCCCTTCCTCGCTTCCCCAGACGAGCGGCGAAGGCACGCCTTCGGGCGGCGGATTGAATCTTGCGGAGGCGCCGAACATGCGGCCGACGAAGCCTTCGCGCGTCCAGCTGGCGAGCACCAGCCGGCCGCCGGGCCGGCACACCCGCAGCATTTCCTCCGCCGCCCGTGCCTGCTGGGGCGCGAACATGACGCCGAACGTCGAGACGACGGCGTCAAACTCGCCGGCCTCGAAAGGCAGGTCCTCGGCGTCGGCCTCGAGGAAGCGGATGTCCATGCGCTCGGCGAGCGCGCGCTCGCGGGCACGCTCGAGCAGCGGGGGCACGTAGTCGATGCCCGTCACCTGGCAAGAGCGGCGGGCGGCCGCGATGGCCGCGTTGCCGGAGCCGGTCGCCACATCGAGCACCCGCCACCCGGGCCGCAGGTCCGCGGCTTCGCACAGTGTTTCCGCCACCACGTGAAGCGGCGTCGCCACGGCGGCGTAGTCGCCGGAGGCCCACATCTGCCGCTGGCGGCCTTTCAGCATGCTGAGATCGGTCATGGGAGCTTCTCCTTTCCTGCGTAGAGGCAGGCGGCCATGCTGATCCGGGGCCTGCCGGGCGGATAGTTCAACTTTCGAACCGCCGGGTCTAAGCTTCCGGCCATGTGGAAGGGCTACGGCCAGTTCTGCCCCATCGCCAAGGCTTCGGAGATCCTCGGCGAGCGCTGGATGGCGATCGTGCTGCGGGAGCTCATGTACGGGAGCCGGCGCTTCAACGACATCGCGCGCGGCGTGCCGCTCATGTCGCGCGGGCTGCTCTCGCAGCGGCTGCAGCAGCTCGTCGAAGCCGGCGTGGCGCATCGCACGGCGGAAGGCGACTACGTCCTCACGCCGGCCGGCGAGGCCCTGCGCCCCATCATCGAGGCGATGGGGCTCTGGGCGCTGCACTGGGGGCAGGCCACGCTCTCCGAGCGCGACCTCGACGATCGCTGGCTCATGTGGGCCATGCGGCGCTACCTGCGCGTGCCCGCCGCGTACCGCGACAAGCGCGTCGTGCTGCGCTTCGATTTCCTCGGGCTTCCGCCCGCGGCGCGCGTCGCGCGCCGGAGCTGGTGGGTGCTTGTCGAGCATGGGGAGCCGGAGGTCTGCATCAAGGATCCCGGCTACGAGACCGCGCTCACGCTGACGGCCGACCTGCGCGCCTTCCTGGAGGTGCTGCTCGGCCAGCGCCCCTACGCCCGCGCACTGCACGACGGCAGCATCCGCCTCCAGGGCGACCCCGCCCTGGTGCGAAGCCTGCCGGAGTGGCTGCCGCTCAACGGAGAAGCGAAGATCTCGCTCGGAATCGCGCCGCCGCCCCGCCCCATCGCCGCATGACGACCCGCGTCGTCATCGTCGGCTGCGGGTTCGGCGGACTGTGGGCCGCGCAGGGACTGCGCCGGGCGCCGGTGGAGCTCACGGTCATCGACCGGACCAACCACCATCTCTTCTCGCCGCTCCTCTACCAGGTCGCGACCGCCGGGCTCTCCGCGCCGTCGATCTCGGCGCCGATCCGCCACATTCTCGCGAGCCAGCGCAACGCCACGGTGCTGATGGGCGAGGTGAAGGCGGTCGACCGGCAAAAGCGCATGGTGCGCCTGGAGGACGGGACGGAGCTGCCCTACGACAAGCTCGTCGTCGCGGCCGGGGCGGTCAACACGTACTTCGGCCATGACGAATGGGCGCCGCATGCGCCGGCGCTGAAGACGCTCGACGATGCCATGGACATCCGCAGCCGCGTGCTCCTCGCCTTCGAGCACGCCGAGCGCGAGACGGATCCCGCCCGGCGCGCGCAGTGGCTCACGTTCGTCGTCATCGGCGCCGGCGCCACCGGCGTGGAGCTCGCCGGCACGCTCGCCGAGATTGCGCGGCGGACCCTGAAAGGGGAATTCCGCCGGTTCGATCCGCGCAATGCGCGCGTGGTGCTCGTCGAGGGCACCGACCGCGTGCTGCCGCCCTATCCGCCCAACCTGTCGGAGAAGGCCCGCCGGCAGCTCGAGCGCATCGGCGTCACGGTATGGCTCGGCAAGCGCGTCACCGCCGTGGACGCGGAAGGCGTCACGCTCGGCGCCGACCGCATAGCCGCGCGCACGGTCATCTGGGCCGCCGGCGTGACGAGCTCGCCGCTCGGGCGCACGCTCGGCGTGCCCCTGGACCGGGCAGGCCGCGTGAAAGTAGAGCCGGATCTCACGGTGCCGGGCGATCCGGACGTCTATGTCGTCGGCGACCTCGCCGCGGTCGAAGGTGTGCCGGGCATCGCCCCGGCGGCCAAGCAGATGGGACGCCACGCCGCGCTGAATATCCGGCGCTCGCTGCAGGGAAAGCCTTCGCTGCCCTTCCGCTACCGCGACTACGGGCAGCTCGCCACCATCGGGCGCAACGCCGCGGTGGCGATGATCGGCAAGCTGCACTTCTCCGGCTATCCGGCGTGGCTACTGTGGCTGCTCGCGCACATCTACTTCCTCATCAACTTCCGCAACCGCCTCACCGTCATGATCGACTGGGCCTGGGCCTACTGGACCTTCGCCCGCGCGGCGCGCATCGTCTTCAAGTCGTCCTGAATTCAGGGACAGACCCCTTTTCAGATGAAAAGGGGTCTGTCCCTACCAGAGCCATGCGGCGCCCCGCACGCCGCTCGAGTCGCCATGCACGGGCGGCAGGAGGCGCGTGTCGACGCGGTCGGAGAAGACGTGGCGCGCCCAGAGCCTCGGGACGGTGTCGTAGAGACGGCGGACATTCGACAAGCCGCCGCCCAGGACGACGACGTCGGGATCGAGGACGTTGATGACGCCGGCGAGCGCGCGCGCCAGACGCTCTTCGTAGCGGCTCAGGGTTGTCTCGTCTAGAGCCGCCGCCTCGGCCGGCGCACTGCTTCCATGGAGCCGCTCGTAGTCTCGCGCCATTCCAGGCCCGGACAAATATGTTTCGATGCAGCCTTTGCGGCCGCAGTAGCAATCGGCAAGCGGCAGGTCGTCGGCAGTTGGTAGCGGCAGAGGGTTGTGGCCCCATTCGCCCGCGATGGCGTTCGGACCCTCGAGCACGCGCCCGTCGACGACGATTCCGCCGCCCACGCCGGTACCCAGGATGACGCCGAAAACGACCTTTGCGCCGCGCCCCGCGCCGTCGGTCGCCTCCGAGAGGGCGAAGCAGTTCGCATCGTTGGCAAGGCGCACTTCCCGCGCGAGAGCCCTTTCCAGGTCCTCTTTCAACGGCTTGCCGATCAGCCAGGTCGAGTTCGCGTTCTTGACCCGCCCGGTCGCGCGCGAGAGCGCGCCCGGAATGCCGACACCCACGGTACCCTTCCTTCCCGCCTCGCGCTCCACCTCGGCGACGAGCGAGGCGACCTCGTCGATCGTCGCCCGGTAATCCCCTCGAGGCGACGCGATGCGCTTGCGCACCCGCTCCGTCTCGCCGTCGAGCGCAATCGCCTCGATCTTCGTGCCGCCCAGGTCAATCCCGATTCGCACGTCCATGGTCAGGGAGAACTCCTCCGCGTATCGCCATTCGATCGACAGCCGAACACTGGCCGCGACGATAGCCGCAAAGCGGAGCGCCCGATAGAGTGCGTGGCTCGCAACGAAACGAGATCACCCTTTTTCAACGACGATGCTGGACAAAGCCATCGAAAGCCAATCGCGCCTGCTTGCCCAGGCGCTCGAGACCTACGGGACCCTGATGCGTGCGGCGAGCGAGTCGTACACGACGCTGCTCGCCGCGCAGAGCGAGCTCGCCACCGCGCAGATGCGCCAGTCCATGGAGCTGTGGCAGCGGTACTGCCAGTTCGTACAGGACTGCCAGCCGGGGACAGGCTCGTCTCCGTTTACCGCCCCGGGAAGCCGCGCCGCGGCCCGGGGGTGGAACGGCGAGGAGCGCCGCAAGACACCCATCGCCGTCCCCGTCCCGAGCGAAAGGCGCAAGGCCGCCTAACCGTAAGACCACGTAAAAACAGGGCAGACTCCCCCAAATAGGGGATGCGAATCGGTGCGCCTGCCGGGACAATCCCCGCGATACCATTGCGCCCCGCATGTTCGAGCCGCTTTCCCCGGAAACCGTTCCTTCGCCCGACAAAGGCCTTCCCATGGCGCCTCGCCGGCCTTGCATCCTGGTCGTGGACGACGCGCGCTCCGTGCGTGAGCTCCTGCGGTTGCACCTCTCCGGCGCCGGCTACGAGGTCGTGGTCGCCGAGGACGCCATCGAGGCCGGCCGGGCCGTGCTCGCCAAGGCGCCCGATCTCATCATCACCGACGTGAACATGCCTTACATGGACGGCATCGAGTTCGTCGCCGCGCTGCGGGCGGACCGGACCCTGCCCTACATCCCGGTGATCTTCCTCACCTCGCGCGACGACGTGGACGAGCACGCGCGAAGCCTCCGCGCGGTCGCGTACTTCAAGAAGCCGGTCGATGCGCCTCGCCTGCTCGACGCGGTCGCGCTCCACGTAGCCTAGCGCCGGCGGCGCTCGCCGCCCTGGATGAGCATCTGCACGAAGAGCTGGATGGCGCCGTT
>CAYWSG010000026.1:0-25862 GCA_964461055.1 uncultured Enterobacteriaceae bacterium
CCGGCGACGCGGTCGGCGGCACGCCGCACGCCTTCTCGTCCGGCTCGTTCACCGAAGGCCGCCTCGCCGCCAAGGCCGCCTGCAAGTACATCGACGACGGCAAGGCCGAAGGCATCGTCGTGTCCGAGGCGCAGATCGAGCGCCGCAGGAAAGAGATCTACAAGCCCCTGGAGCACTACAGGATCTACCGAAACGCGGTCGTGGCGGGCACCGTCAACCCGCACTACATCACGCCGCAGCAGGGCCTCGACCGCCTGCAGAAGCTCATGGACGAGTACTGCGGCGGCTATACCGTCGGCTACGTCACCAACGAGAAGCTCCTCAACATCTGCCTCAAGAAGCTGAAGGTCATGGAGGAGGATCTCGAGAGCCTGGCCGCGAAGGACCTCCACGAGCTGCTGCGCGCATGGGAGCTCAAGCACCGCCACCGCGCAGCCGAGTGCGTTGCGCAGCACACGCTCTTCCGCAAGGAGACCCGCTGGCCGGGCTACTACTACCGGGGCGATGCCATGAAGGTGGACGACGAGAACTGGCACGTGCTGACCGTCTCGCGCCGCGACCCCGAAACCGGCGAATACACCATGGAGAAGGCGCCCTGCTATCACCTGGTCGCCGACGAGCCGGTGCCGGCGACGAGCGAGCCACGGGAGCAGAAGCTCACGGCGTGAACCTCATCGAAAGAACCGACGAGGAGATCCGCGCCCTGGCCGATCCGCTGTGGCGCGACCTCCTCAAGTCCTCCAACGAAGGCAAGTACGGCGAGTTCGTAGCCAAATTCGCGCGATCCCTGGCGCTCGCCATGAACCAGGTGGTGGTGAACCACCAGTTCGCCAACAGCGAGCTCGCGAGGAGCCTGTCCGAGGACTTCGACTATCTCGGCATCATCCGCCGCGGCGAGCACGTCACCGTCCTCTATCGCCAGCGCAGCACCAGGAAGCCGGGCGAATGGCTTGGCAGGCTCGTCCTCGGCTACGAGAATGGCGAGGTCAGGATTTTCGCGGCGTCCATCTTCTGACCGGCGCCCCCGCATCGACATGAGCGAAACCATCCGGGACGGCAAGTTCGTCGAGCTCACCTACAAGGTGACCGACCGGAAGTCGGGCCACGTGCTCACCGGCGTCGAGTTTCCGCTGGGCTACGTGCATGGCCACAACGAGATCCTGGCGCCCTTCGTGCACAAGCAGCTCGAAGGCAGGTGCGCCGGCGACGTCATCGAGGTGCCGATCGACGGCAACCGCATCTTCGGCCCGAGGGACGAGTCGCTGGTCATCACGGATCGGATCGAGAACGTCCCCGAGGAGTACCGGCAGGTCGGCACCTCCATCCTCATGGAGAACGACAGGGGCCAGACCCGCAGCTTCCTCGTCACGCGGATGGACGACGAGACCCTGACAATCGACGGCAACAACCCGCTTTGCGGCCGGGAAGTCGTCTTTACGCTCGAGATCCTGACCGTGCGCGACGCCACCGCCGAAGAGACGAAGGCCGGCGGGCCGGTCGTCGCGGGGGCGGACGTCGACCCGTCACGCCTGAGACCCCTTTCCTGACTTGCAAGCAGAGGTGAGCATGAGCGAGGAGAAAAAGCCCGCCCCCAAGGTTCCCGACGGCCATTCGCGTTACATGACGACGCGCCAGCTGCCGCCTGACGAAAAGGGATTCGTCGGCTACGAGACCGTCTGGGAGCCGTTCCACAAGGAAGCCGAGTACCAGACCCCGAAGCAGCCGTAGCCGATATCCAGGGACACCCCTTTGTGGAGCCCATTTCTGGGGGGAGTGGGCTCCCCCCTCGCTCTGGTAATCTAGCGCGCTCAACCAGGGGGGGACCATCATGAACAAGATTCCGGCCGGCCGCCGGCCGTTCCTTGCGCGCACGCTCGGCGCGCTCGCCGCACTGCCGTTCGTTCAGGCCTGCATGGGCGGGGGCGCGACGCGGGCCCAGGCGGCGGACGCGGGCGCCGGGCGCTTCGACTTCGGCATCGTCGGCGACATTCCCTACACGCGGGCGCAGGAAGCGGAGTACGCACGGGTCATCGCGGACATCAACTCGCGCGAGCTCGCGTTCGTCGCGCACATCGGCGACTGCATGTTCGACCCGCGCCCGTACGAGCGCAATCCGTCGCTTGCCCGCATGCCCATGAGCGACGACAACTACGCCTACGTCCTCGGGACGTTCCAGTCCTGCCGCCATCCGCTGGTGCTGACACCGGGGGACAACGACTGGTCCGACGCGGTGCAGTTCAAGAAGGCGAAGGTCGACCCGATGGAGCGGCTGCAGAAGCTGCGCGCGACGTTCTACCCGAAGGGCCGCAGCCTCGGCCAGCGCACGATGGCGGTGCAAAGCCAGTCCGCCGACCCGGAGCACGGCCAGTTCGTCGAGAACCTCACCTGGACGGTCCAGGGACTGCGCTTCGTCACCGTGCACATCGTCGGGAGCAACGACAACTCGAAGACCTCGATGGAGGAGCACAGGACGCGCCAGGCCGCGAACATCGCGTGGCTGAACAAGGCCTTCGACGCCGCTCGGGCCGAAGGCAGCCCGGGGCTCGTGATCATCTCGCATGCCAACCCGGAGTTCGAGAACCGCTGGACCTATTCCTACGCCTCGCGCTATGTGCGCGGGGTGCGAGGCGCCGACGCGCCGAAGAAGCCGGAGCCGGCGCCCTACGACGGCTTCCTCGACGCCCTGATCGCGCAGATGCAGCAATACGCGAAGCCGGTGCTGTACGTCCACGGGGACACCCACATCTTCAGGATCGGCAAGCCGCTCATGAACCCGAAGACGAACCGCTTCTTCGAGAACCTGACGCGGCTGGAGACGTTCGGCTGGCCCGACTCGGCCTGGGTGCGGGTGACGGTCAACCCGTCGAACCCCCACCTCTTCGAGATCCATCCCGAGGTGACCCCCGGAAATTCGGCGAACTACAAGTCGTAGCGCGGCCGGGTCCTCAAGCCGCCTTCTCCGCGGCGGCGTAGTACTCGCGCAGCACCTCGAGCACCTCGGGGCGGCTGAACTCCGCGGGGACCTCGGCGCCCTCCGAGAGCCACTTCCGCAGCTGGGTGCCGGACACCTGCAGCCGGTCCGAGTCCGGGTGCGGGCACGTGCGGTCGGAGGCCATGCCGTAGCAGCGGTGGCACCAGAACGTGACGCCGATCTTGAGCGGCTGCGTGCGCAGCGCGTCGCGCGGGATCTCGTCGAAGATGCGATGCGCGTCGAACGGGCCGTAGTAGCTTCCCACGCCCGCGTGGTCGCGGCCGACGATCTGGTGCGAGCAGCCGTAGTTCTGGCGAAAGAGCGCGTGCAGGAGCGCCTCCCGCGGCCCGGCGTAGCGCATGTCGAGCGGATAGCCGGCCTGCATCACCGTGCCGGGCCGGAAATAGTTGCTCACCAAGACTGAAATTGCCTTTGTACGAACGTCCGCGGGGATATCGCCCGGCTTGACGTTGCCGAGCAGCGAGTGCACGAGCACGCCGTCGCACGTCTCGACCGCCACCTTCGCCAGATACTCGTGCGAGCGGTGCATGGGGTTGCGCGTCTGGAACGCGGCGACCCGCGACCAGCCGAGGCGCTCGAACTCGGCTCGCGTCTCGGCCGGGGTCATGAAGAGCGCGCCGTAGCGCGCCTTGAAGCCGCCGTCGGACAGCACCTTCACCGGCCCGGCCAGATTGACCTCGCCCTGCCCCATCACCATCTTCACGCCGGGGTGCGCGGCGTCGGTGGTGCGAAACACCGCGGCGCACTCGTGCGCCTTGTCGATCCGGTACTTCTCCGTGATCGTCATCGTCGCCATCGGCTCGCCGGTGTCGGGGTCGAGGAGCGCGACCTCGGCGCCGGTGGCGAGCTTCGCCGCGGTTGCGGCATCGGTGGAAAGCGTGATCGGGATGGGCCAGAAGAGCCCCGAGGAGGTGCGGAAGCTGTCGCACACGCCCTGCCAGTCGGCGTGCGTCATGAAGCCTTCCAGGGGCGTGAAGCCGCCGATGCCGAGCATGATGAGGTCGCCCCGCTCGCGCGAGCTCACGCGAAGGCCCGGGAGCTTCCGCGCGCGCGCGAGCTCGGCGTCGCGCTCTTCCGGGGCGATCATGAGCGGCCTCAGCGGGCCGCCACCGTGCGGGGGTACGAGGGAAGGCATTCTTTTCTTTTACCGCGACGGGGCGCGCGTCCGCAACGCAAAGGCCTGATCGCGCGATAAGCGAGGCTGATCGGGCCGGGGTGTGCGAAGCGCCGCTACTTGCCGGCGCTCTTGGCGACGAATTCGGCGACGGCCTCGATCTGCTCGGGCGTGAGCTTGTCCTCGAAGGGCGGCATGACCCCGACGCCCTTGCGCACGGCGTCGATGACCTGCGCCTTCGTCGGCTTCAGGTCGTCGAGCGACGGGCCGATGGTGCCGGCGGCGCCCGCCGCCGCGAGCGTATGGCAGAGCGCGCAGGGAGGCTGCGCGACTTCGGTGAAGACCTTGCGGCCGAGCGCCTCGTCGGCGGGCGAAGCCGGCGCGACGAGAAACAGCGCGAGCCCGGCCGCAAGCGGTCTTGTCACGATACGCTGACCTTCACTGCATGGTCGCGCCAGCCGTTGTGCGCGTAGCCCCGCTCGTTTTCCACGCGATGCTCCGGCTGCACCTCGCCGTCCTCGGCGATGGCGCGGCTCGTGATCTCGTAGGACCCCGCGCGCAGCTCTACCGGCAGCACGAACTGGCGCCAGGCATAGCGGCCGAGATTCGGGCCGTAGAAGCGGGCCGCACGCCAGGTCCTGCCGCCGTCGACGGACACCTCGACCGCGCTCACGGGGCTTCCGCCCGACCAGGCGACGCCGTGAATCTGCGTCATGCCGGCGCGCACGGGCCCTTCGCCGGAGGGATCGGTGACGAACGACTTCAGGTTCATCTCCCACATGGAAGGCTGCGCCGGCGCGCCCTTTTCCCCGATCGGACGCACCCGGTAGCCGGAGGCCTGGATGCTGGCGTCGGTCTGGTCCTCGGTGAAGGCGACGCGCTTCACGTACTTCACGTTGTTCACGCCGTAGTAGCCGGGAATGACCATGCGAAGCGGCGCGCCGTGCGCGAGCGGCAGCGGATCGCCGTTCAGCTCCCAGGCGAGGATCGCTTCCTCCATCGCCGTCCACGGCACCGAGCGCTCCACCACGACCTTCTTCGTCTCGAGGCCCGGCGGGATGGTCTCGCCCCCGGTGCTCGTCATGTAGCGCATCCCCCCGCGCACGCCGCCCAGCGCCTCGACGACGGCCTTGACCGGCACGCCGCTCCAGATGACGTTGCCGGAGGCGCCGACCTTCCATTGCGAGCCGCGCGGCTTGTGATTGAAGAATCCGCGCCCGTTGCCCGAGCACTGGAGCACCATGGAGACGCTCGCGAGCCCCATGCGCTTCAGCTCGCCCAGCGTGAGCTTGCGGGGATTGGTGACGCCGTCGAACTCCACGACCCACGCGTCGCGATCGTTGAGGACCGAAGCGTCGGGCGCAGCGAGGTTGTTGCGAAGGAAGAGCACGTCGTTCGAGGTGATGGCGCTCGTGCTGAAGGCGCTTCGCTTCGTCTCGACGCCGTTCGCGCTGTGGACGATCATGCGGCTCGCGTCCTTGTACGAGGCGACCGGCGGCAGCGGCTTGCCGCCTGCCTGCGCGAGGCTTGCCGGGCTCCAGCCGGCAAGGCCTGCGGCGGCGCCGGTCGCGCCGGCAGCGAGGAGCCTGCGGCGCGCGTGATCGATGGCGGGTTCCAACTCGGCTTTCGTGCGTTCCATGGCGGTCCTCCTTGTTGTTCGCGGCATTTCGATTCAGGAAACGTTCTGCGCGAGCGCCGTGCCGCCCGCGGCGGCACTGCGGCGTCGATTGTAAAGCGGCTCGAGTGAAAGCTGCTCCGGGGCGTCGAGAAACGCGACGAAATACCGCTCTCCCGCGCTGCGGCTCGCGGCTGCAGCGGCTCGCAGCGCGCCGAGCAGGCGCTCCAGGGCCGCCGGGTCGCGGCTCGCGAGCGATCGGGCGCCGGTGAAGAGGAAGACATGCCCGTCGGGCCGCGCCGCCCGTGCCGCCGCCTGCTCCGCATCGGCGCGCTCCCGGAGCTCGATGCGCTCGAGCACGAACCCGTTCAGCGCCGAGGCTTCTTCCAGCGCTTCGGTCGCCTCGACCCGGTAGACCCCCGAGCGCGTCGCATCCGCCAGACGCTCGGCAAGCTTTCCCATGATTCCCCCTAAGTTCCCCGGGGCAATGCCCCGACCCCGATCGTAGCCACACCGGACCAAAATTCGAACCCGAGTAATCGCCTAGCGAGACATTTGCCTCACTGTCCTGCCTTTCGAGGGCCTCCGGGCGCCTGGAGCGCGCCGCCGGACCCTCAATGACCGCCTGCCAGGAACCCCAGCGCGGCGACGCACAAGACGACGATCTGCGCCGCCGCGATGGCGGCGTAGAGCCGATCGCCCTTGGCGACGAGGGCGATCACGAGCCGCACATAGCAGAGAAGCGTCGCAAGGCAGAGGATGGTCACGCCGATCAGGCTGAGATACTCGCCGCGTCCCAGCAGGGTGAGCCAGCCCCAGCCGGTGGGCGCGCCCGTCTGCTCGAGATATTGCTCGAGCGGAAGCGTCCAGAGCGCGGGCAGGTCCTCCACCGGCACGTGCGCAGGCACGAGCTTGAAGACGTACACGAGGAACATCGCGGCGAGAACCGCCAGGCCGACCCGGGAGGCGACGTCGAGCCAGCGCGCGTAGAGCTGCTGCTCTTCAGGAACCGCCATGCAGGCCTCCCGTTCCGGTCATGTCCAGATGCCCAGCCCCTTGAGCGCCGAGCGCACGCCCGCGATCACGAGGAGCGCGATGGCGGCGCGGCGCACGTAGTGCGTCGGCGCGACGCGGAGCAGCCGCGCGCCGATCTTCGCGCCAAGCATGACGCCGATCACCGTCGGCGCCACGAGCATGGGAAGCACGGCGCCCCGGTGCAGGTACACCCAGGCGGCCGAGGTGTCGATGACGGTGAGGAGCAGCCCCGACGTGCCGACCGAGAGCTTGAGCGGCGCGCCCATCAGGAGGTTGAGCACCGGGACGTTGGCCCAGCCGGCGCCCAGGCCGAACATCCCGGCGAGCACGCCGATGCCGGCGAAGGCGGCAAGCGCGGCGGGCGTGCGGTGCACGCGCCACTCGACGCGTCCGCTCGCCGGATCGTCGTAGAGCCCATGGAGCTTGAGCGCCGCCGAGAGCGGGTCCTGGCTTCCGACGCGCGGCCGGTCGTCCTTGCCGCCCAGCCACATGAGCGCGGCGATGGCGAGGATGGTGAAGCCGAGCGCCGTCTGCACGAACTCGACCGGCAGCGCAAAGCCGATGAGCGCGCCGACGATCGAGGTGATGGAGCCGACCAGCGCGAGCGGCGCCGCGAGGCGCAGGCTCGCCAGCCCGCTCCTCAGGAGCCGCGGCGCCGCCGAAAGCGCGCCCGACAGGGCGAGCAGCAGTCCCGCGCCGCGCACGAAATCGAGGTGGAAGGGGAAGAAGCCGCCGACCAGCGGCACGAACAGCACGCCCCCCCCGATGCCGCCCAGCACGGCGAGCACGCCGAGCGCGAAGCTCACGAGGAAAAGGCCGACCGGCCACCACCACCATGCCACGGCCGCGCCGGGCTCGGCCGCGAGCGCGGCGCCGCTGAAAAAGAGCCCCCCGATTGCGAGAGCCGTTGCGGCTCCGCTCATGACCATCCGTTTTTTCACTCGCCCGCATTCTATCGGCCGCGCGGGCCCGGCGTGATCAGCCCGCTCTATCCGTTCATCGAAAAAGGAGCACGGGCACGAGCCGGGCCGCGAAAAGCGCGAAGGCCGCCCAGGCGGCCGCGCCGCCGGCGAGCGCGACGCCCTGCAGCCCAAGCCCGAGACCGGCAACGAGAAGAAGCGTGCCGGCATGCGCGGCCGCGAGCTGCAGCCAGGCGATTGCGCCACCCCGGATCGGAGCGCCGATGAAGCGCGGCAGCATGTGCTCGCCAAGCCCCATCGCGAGGAAGGCGGCGAAGCCGAGCCCGAAGGCGTGCAGCGCGGCGCCGCGCCACGGCGGCTCGCCCACGATGCCGCCGCCCAGCACGAGCGCCGCGCCCGCAAGCGCGAGGTACACCACGGCGGAGGCGACGGCCCAGGCGCTCGTCGGCGCCATGCTGAGGCCCACGTAATGCTGGTCGCTGTCGCGGTCGCGATCCGGCGCGGCGGCGGCGAGCTCGCGCGCCTCCTTCATGCTCGGCACGCCGAGATGCGCGAGCGCGCCGTCGACGATGCTCGCCGGCACGGTGCGCACGCCGAGGCGCGCGACGACGGAACGGCCCTCCGGCTGCCCGACGTCCAGGACCTCGAACGCGATCGCCTTCTCCTTCGCGAGCTCGAGCCACACCTGCTCGGCGGCCCGGCAAGGCACGCACCACTCCGAGACGAGAAGCTGCACTTTCATGGCGATGCGGCCGCGTTCATTCCGTGCACCGCATGCACTGCAGCTTGTACTTGTCGACCCAGGCCTTCAGCGCCTCGATGGCCGCCGGCCCCCGCTTCAGCCGCCGCCAGGCCGCCTCAGGGTCATCGGGGCGCAGGCGCACGAGCCACGCGTCGGTGTAGGGGGCGACGTTCACGAGGCCCGGGTCCTCGGCCACGCGCGCGTTCACTTCCTCGATCGTGCCGTCGAAGGGCGCAGGCACCCCGCCGACCCACTTGCCGGACTCGAGCGTCGCGAGGTTGCGGCCTGCCGCGCGGTGCGTGCCGACCTTGCGGAAGGTGGCCGCCACTACGCGGCCGGCCATGGTCTGCGCCGGGTCGGTCATGCCGAGGGTGAAGGTGCCGTCCTCGTTCGGTCGCGCCCAGAGATAGTCGAGGTCGTACCAGAGATCCTCCGGAAGCTCGCAGCCGCAGTATTCCGCCATGGCCCGATTCTCTCCCGAATCCTTTCGCTCCTCGTCGTGCGGAAGGCGCGCCGGGGCGATTCAGCCGCGCCGGCCCCACGGGCGGACGGTGAGGACGATGTTCACGGCAAAGAGGACGAAGGCGAGCCACAGCGCCGCGCCTCCGGCGCCCACGATGCTCTGCACGCTCGCGAGCCAGCCCGCCACCATGGCGACGAGCCCCGCGTTGGCGAGGGCGAACTGCGCATCGGCGAGCCGCTCGGAGAACAGCGCCCGCCCGACGAAGCGAGGCAGGACGTGCAGGCCCACCCCGAAGATCATCATGCCGACGAACCCGACGAGCATGAGATGCGCATGGGCGCGCAACGCATACCCGGAGAGCCAGGATGGATTTGCGAGCCAGGCGAGCCCGATCAGCCCGCCGAGCAGCGCATAGGCGAGTGCGGCGGCGATGAACCAGCGATTGCGCGGCAGCACGCGCCGAGCATAGTCCCCGGTGCCGCCGGAGGCTTGAGAAAAGTCAAATGGCCCGATTCGGCCGCTCTATCGAAACGGCCTTGCGGAACGGGACGGAAAGTATCAGCGCCCCGAGGGCAAGGCGCCGAGGAAGTCGCGAATGACGCCGGCGAGCTTCTGTTCCTGATTCGTATAGAAGTGGTCGGCGCCGGCGATCACTTGCTGCCGCGAGCCGGGCAGCGCCTTCACGGTCTTTTGCCGCTCGGCAGCCGAGGCGAGGACCGCCGGCAGGTCGCGCTCGCCGTAGACGTCGAGGACCGGCATGCCGATCTTCGACGGCTCGCCGAGCGGGCCGCTGCGACCCATGGCGACCCATGCCGCGAAGGACGCGCCCTTGCCCGGAGCCTGACCGCCCAAGTTCTCGAGGTGGTACTGGCTCATCCAGGCGCCGAGGCTGTGCGAGGCGAGGACGACGTTCTCGTGGCCCTTGCCCCGGAGCCAGGCGTGCCCGGCGGCAATGCGCTCGGACGCCTCCGGGAAGAGCTTCGGAAAATAGTCCGGGCCCTGCGCGTCGGCGGCGAGCACCGGCATCTGGATGGACAGCGTCGCGAAGCCCATGTCGGCGAGCGCCCCGCGCAGGATGCCGATGACGCCGTGGTCCGGATGAACGCCGATGCCGTGCACCAGCAGCACGGCAGGCTCGCCCGGCCTGCCTTCCGTGTACAGGCCGAGGAACTGCCGGCCCGAGGCGAGCGCGAGCTCCACCTCGTCGCCGACCACGAGATTGCCGAGGACCTCGTCCTTCCAGCGCGCCTCGCGCGCGTAGTCCTGCGCGGCTGCCTGATGCGCCGCAAGCCCGAGGAGCAGCGCGGCGGCGCCCCCTATTGCTCGATGCAGTGCTCGACTTCGTGCTTTGCTCATTGCTCGACTCATTACCGATTCCGGCTCGGCCGTGGCCCGGGATGGCGCCAGTGTAATATGAGGCCGTTCCCTTCTTCTTGTTGGACTGGCGGATCCGTACTATGGCCGACCGGCGCCTGCAGGTCTTCCACGCCGTCGCGAAGCACCTTTCCTTCACCCGCGCGGCGGAGACGCTCTTCATGACCCAGCCCGCGGTCACCTTCCAGATCAAGCAGCTCGAGGAGCATTTCAACACGCGGCTCTTCGAGCGCGGCCACGGGCAGATCTCGCTCACCGAGACGGGCAAGGTCGTGTTCGACTACGCCGAGCGGATCCTCAGCCTCTCGAACGAGCTCGAGGCGCGCATGAAGGACATGACCGGCCAGATCGCCGGGCCGCTCCTCGTCGGCGCGAGCATGACCATCGCGGAGTACCTCCTGCCGCGCATCCTCGGAGAGTTCGGCGCGCGCTTTCCGAGCGTCGTGCCGCGGCTTGTCGTGGCCAATTCCGAGCAGGTGCAGAACCAGATCGCCGAGCACACGCTCGACGTCGGCTTCATCGAGGGCGGCTCGGCGCTCTCCTCGCTCGTCACCGAGGTCGCCTGCGAGGACGAGCTCCTCGTCGTCTGCGCGCCCTCGCATCCGCTCGCGGGCCTGGCGCGCATCGAGCCGGCCGCGCTCGCACAGCACGCCTACATCAGCCGGGAGCCGGGCTCGGGCACGCGCGAAGTGACCGACCGGTACCTGCGCGGCCTCGACATCGCGCCCGAGTCGCTGCCGCCCGCGATGGAGCTCGGCAGCCCCGAGGCGCTGAAAGGGCTGGTGGCCACCGGCCGCGGCTTCGCCATCATGTCGCGCGCCTCGGTCGTCAAGGAGACGCGCCTCGGGCTTCTCGTCGGCATTCCGCTCTCGCCGCGGCTCGTGCGCAACTTCTCCGTCGTCTACTCCAAGCAGAAGTTCCACTCGCGCCTGGTCAGCCATTTCGTCGAGTTCTCCAAGCAGCGGCTCTCGGAGCTGCAGGCGGCCGACGCGCTGCGCGCGGCCGAGGGCCGCGCCGGCGCATGAAGACCGCCTTCGCTGCCCGCCTCGCGCGGCGCGTCGTTTTCCTTGCGCTCGCGGCGGCGGCCGGGACGGCAGGCGCCGCGCTCGAGCCCTGGGCGACGGTGCGGTTCCCGCAGGACGAGGAAAAGCGCTGGTGGGACCGCGAATGGTGGGAAGAAGGCCGCCTTCCGGCGCCGGCGAGCCACCCGGTGAAGGCGAGCGGCGCAGCCTATCGAAGCGGAAGCGGCAACGGCGAAGTCGAGGTACCGGTGGAGATCTTCACTCCCGAGGGGCAAGGGCGCTTTCCGGTGGTCGTCTTCCTGCACGGCCGGCGCGGGCTGGACGAGCTCACGCGGCTCGTGCCGCTGCGCCTTGCGGCGCGCGGGTTCACCGTGGTGGCGCCGGACCTCTTCAGCGGGCGCTTCATCGACAAGTTCCCCCTGCGCCACGATCCG
Organism: uncultured Enterobacteriaceae bacterium; assembly: GCA_964461055.1. Classification (GTDB taxonomy): domain Bacteria; phylum Pseudomonadota; class Gammaproteobacteria; order Burkholderiales; family SG8-39; genus SCGC-AG-212-J23. Next base: position 11,712 of record CAYWSG010000026.1, read on the forward strand.
GCCCTCGAGGAGGATGCGGCGCTCGCCATCGACTTCGCGCTGGCCCTTCCGCAGGCGCGCGGCCAGTCGAAAACGTGCGTCGTGTCCCATACGCGCGGCGGCTACTACGCGCTGAAGGCGCTGGTGACCAAAGGCCGCCAGTCTCGCGCGGCGTGCTACGTGTCTTACTACCCGCACTGGCAGCATCCGGAAGCGCCCGAGCCGATGCAGGTCTACCAGTACGCGCCGGAAGTGGACGCGCTCACCGTGCCCGTGCTCGTGTTCTTCGGCGAGCAGGAGCAGTACCAGCGCTACCGCCCCATCCTTACGGGGATCGCGTCGCTGCGCGAGAAGCGCCGCGACGCGCAGGTCATCGTCTATCCGGGCGTGGGGCGCGGCTTCGACTTCCGGCCGCGCGAGGTCCGCACGCTCGCCGACGACCTCGCCGCGCAGGACTCCCTGCGCCGCGCCGCCGACTTCATCCGCGGGCACCTCGCGCGCTAGGCCGCAGGCTTTTCGGCGGCTTCGAGCTCGCGCAGGTCGCGCTGCCGGGTCTCGCGGCCGTACACCGCGAGCAGCACGAGCGACGCAATGGCCGGCAGGCCGACGAGCGCCGCGGCCGTCGCGAAGGCCGGCACGATGCCGATCACGTTGAGTCCCTGGGCCAGCAGTCCGCCGATCTTCGAGCATGCCGCGACCCAGCCGGTCGTTCGCCCGCGGACGCGGATCGGGAAGCTTTCGGCGGTATACGGCAACAGGATCGAGATCACGCCGCAGGCGCCCACGACCACGAGGGTCAGCGGGACGAGCGGGTGCGTCATGCCGCCCGGCGAAGAATCCTGGATGGCGAGCCCGGCCAGCCCCACGAGCGTGACCGCGGTCATGAGCACGAGCGTCCACTTCGTGCTCCAGCGACTGTACAGAAACGTGCAGAGCGCGATGGTGGGCGCCGCGAGGAGCGTCGACTGCGCGATCAGCGCGCTCGCGGCCGCGACGCTCCGGCCTTCGGCGACGAGCTGCGAAGGCAACCAGAGCAGCAGCCCGAAATTGACGAGCCCCCAGCCGAGACCGGCGAGGGTGAGCGCGGTGACGACGCCGACGAGACGCTGCCCGGTCAGCACGGCCGGCTGGAGGCTCGCCTGCGGCGCAGCCGCCACCTGCCTCACCTGCGCGCCGAAGCGCGCGAGCACTGCCCGTGCTTCCTCGATGCGCCCGACGCGCTGGAGGAAGCGCGCCGACTCCGGGAGGAGCGGGCTCAGAAGGATCAGCGCGAGCCCGGTCGGCAGGTTGAGCAGCCACATGACGCGCCAGCCGAAGGTGGGCTGGAGCAGGGCCGAGAACGCGCTGGCCGCGAAGAATCCGCCCACGGCCCCGACCCCGCCGACGAGCACGAGGCTCCAGCCCCGATGCCGCGTGGGCATGATCTCGGCGAGCAGCGCGTAGGCGACGGGCAGCATGCCGCCGGCCGCCGCCCCCATCACGAAGCACATGCCGACGTTCCACCAGAAGCTCGGCATCGTGCCGCAGACCGCGGTGCCGATGAACATGACCGACGACAGGAGGATCGAGGCGCGGCGGCCGTAGAGGTCCGCAAGCCAGCCCCAGAGGAACGAGCCGAGCGCGGTGCCGAGCAGCGCGGAGAACGGCAGCCACGCCACCGCGGCGTCGCTCACGCCGTACTCGGCGCGCATGCCGGGGGTGACGAATCCCAGGCTCGCGGGCTTCATGATGTCGATGACGAGCGCGACCGCGAGCAGTACCGCCATGCCGATGTGCGCCTTCGTAAGCGGCGCATCCTCCGGCGGCGCTATCGTCTCCACCACGCCGTCGCGCATCGATGCGCCCGGTGCGAATCCCGTCTTCAATCCCCTGGGCAGCAGCCCGTAGCCGGCGAGCGCCACGCCCGCGACGATCGCGGCCATTCCCCAGTACATGTCGGCGCCCATCGGCATGCCCGCGAGCACGAAGCCCGAGTCGCGCCCCATCCAGTACATCGGCAGGTGCAGCACCACGCCGACGGTGACGAGCAGGCAGCCCGACCAGAACGAGGGCGTATTGCGCCCCGTATTGCGCACATAGCCAAGGAGGCGCATGGGTCAGGCAGACGGGTGCAAGGCCCCCGGGGCGGGGGCCGCGGTTCCGTTCGCGCGGGGTGTCAATTCTTTCTGCTTCTGGGGTCTCGTGCGTCCCGGCGACCGTAGCACAAGCCCCCGGCGCCGTCGAAGCCGGCTCTATAATCGCGCCGCCATGGAGCATCTGGAGGCAAGGCAGGCGTTCGAGTTCCTGCGGTCCACGCCGGATGCGCTGCTCATCGACTGCCGCAGCGAGATGGAGTACCTCTTCGTCGGCCATCCGGTCGGCGCGCTGCATGTCGCCTGGAACGATGGTCCCGACTGGGAGATCAACCCGCACTTCGTCGGCCAGGTGAAGAAGCTTGCCGGGACCGACCACGCCGAGCGCCCCATCGTGCTCATCTGCCGCAGCGGCAACCGCTCGCTCGAAGCGGGCGAGGCGCTCGAGCGGCACGGGTTCAGGCGCGTGTACAACGTGCTGCACGGCTTCGAGGGGCCGCTCAATGCGCAGCACCAGCGAAATACCGTGGCCGGCTGGCGCTACGAGAACCTGCCCTGGGAGCAGTGCTGAGCTGAAAACGCGCGACGAGCGCTCGCGCGCCTCGCGCTTTCCGCCGCCGATCGCCCGGCCGATCCCGCACGTTCTATGCATATAGCCCGCGTGACTTGCAGCCTCGGGCATGGAACCATTATGCTGATCCGCCGATAAGAAGATTCAATCAATCCAACGGGCGAATCCGGACTCCCCGGCGTCTAGGATTTGACCCTGGACAACGTAAGGAGAATCACCCATGAACGGACTCCGCAGGGTCCTGTTGCAGCGGGCGGGGGCCATCGCCGCCGGCCTCGCGACGGGGCTTCTCAATCCGATCGCCGCGTGGGCGGCCACGTGGAACAAGGACGCGTTCGGCGCGAAGAGCGCGGGCGATGCGCTGCAGCGCCTCGGAGCGGCCGATCCGGCGCCGAGCAAGGACATCGTCATCGAGGCGCCCCAGATCGCCGAGAACGGCGCGGTCGTGCCCATCGAGATCACGAGCAACATCCCGGGCACCACCTCCATCGCCGTGCTCGTCGAGAAGAACCCCTACCCGCTCGTCGCGAAGTTCGACTTCGCGGAGGGCGCGCTGCCCTACGTCAAGGTGAACGCCAAGATGGGCGAGACCTCCGACGTGCGCGTGGTCGCCACGGCCGGGGGCAAGCACTACGCGGCGTCCAAGGAAATCAAGGTCACCATCGGCGGCTGCGGCGGCTGAGCGAGGAAAGGAGATCGACATGGCAGGTCCGATGAAGATGCGCGCGAAGCTCGGCAACGGCTTCACCGACGTGCGCGTGCTGATGTCCCACCCGATGGCGACCGAGCAGCAGACCAAGGGCAAGCCCCACTTCATCCAGAACGTCACGGTGAAAGTGAACGGCAAGACGGTCATCGAGGGCGAGATCAGCCAGGCGGTGTCGCGCAATCCCGTGTTCTCGTTCCGCCTCAAGGGCGGCGCGAAGGGCGACAAGATCCAGGTGAGCTGGCTCGACAACAAGGGTGAAACGAACCAGACCGAAACGGCGGTCGCCTGACCGCGCTTCGCCCGCAAGCCAAAGGAGGAGGAGCATGATACGCACCGTCACGTGCAGCGCGGTCCTGGCGCTCGCGCTCTCGCCGGCATTCGCGCAGGAGTCGCAGTTCGCCGAGTACCAGCGCATGACCGCCGAGGGAAGCCCGGTGGAGCTCTTCGAGCTCGTCGGCGAGGAGCTCTGGACCAAGCCCCAGGGCCCCAAGAACGTCTCGCTCGAGAAGTGCGACCTCGGCAAGGGTCCGGGCGTCCTGAAAGGCGCGCACGCCGCGCTGCCCCGCTACTTCAAGGACACCGACCAGGTCATGGACACGGAGTCGCGCATCCTGCACTGCATGATCACGCTGCAGGGGCGCACGCGCGAAGAGGCCCTCAAGCGCCCGTTCGGCAACGCCGACAAGCCCTCCGAGATGGAGTACCTCATGGCCTACGTCGCCGGCCAGAGCCGCGGCTTCAAGCTGAACCCGGGCACGAAGCATCCTAAGGAGAAGGCCTCCTACGAGCTCGGCAAGAAGCTCTTCTTCGTGCGCACCGGGCTGTGGGACTTCTCCTGCGCCTCCTGCCACGGCGAGGAAGGCAAGCGCATCCGCATGTCCGAGCTGCCGGTGCTCTTCGACCCGAAGGCGACCGGGCCGCTCATCGCCACCTGGCCCGCCTACCGCGTCTCCAACAGCCAGTTCAAGACCATGCAGTGGCGCATCAACAACTGCTATCGGCAGATGCGCACCCCGGAGCCCGACTTCGGCTCCGAGACGGTGAACGCGCTCAACATGTTCCTGCACGTCACGGCCAAGGGCGCGGTCTACCGCGGTCCGGGCACCAAGCGCTGAAGGAGGAGGGATGACGATGAGACTCGATCGCAAGCTGATGGCGGCCCTCGCCGCGCTCGCCCTCGCGCCGCTCGCCGGCGCCGAGCCGTCCGACCGCTACGTGCAGGACGTCATGAAGCGGGACTTCCACGCCAAGGGCCAGGCGAAGATGGACCGCATGGAGCAGGACGTCGTGCAGCGCATCTGCACGGCCTCGAACGACCGCCCGCCCTCCGGCCTCGCCAAGGTGCTCGAGGGCGACCAGATGAAGACCATCGTCTGGCCGGCCGACGGCAAGCTGCTCGGCAACTGGAAGGAAGGCGCCAAGATCGCCTGGAGCGGCCGCGGCATGCAGTGGAACGAGGATCCGAAGAAGCCCTCCGGTGGCGGCTGCTACAACTGCCACATCATCTCGCCCGAGCGCGAGTCGGCCGGCACCATCGGCCCGAGCCTCAGGGGCTTCGGCAAGATCCGCGGCTACGGCATCGAGACGCAGCGCTACGTCTACGGCAAGATCTACAACGCCAAGGCGTACAACCTCTGCTCGCACATGCCGCGCTTCGGCCATACCGGCACCCTCACCGAACAGCAGATCAAGGACCTCACCGCCTACCTGCTCGACCCGCAGTCCCCGGTCAACCAGTAGCGTTACGGGATGCAAAGAAGGGAATTCCTCCGGCTGCTCGCGCTAGCCGCGGCAGCCGGCGGGACCCTGCGTCCGGGCCTCTCGGACGCCCAGGCCGCCGACGAGCTCTACGAGGCCGCGCCGTTCGGCAACGTCTCGCTGCTTCACTTCACCGATTCCCACGCGCAGCTCCTGCCGGTGCATTTCCGCGAGCCGAGCGTCAACATCGGCGTGGGCGAAGCCCGCGGGCGTCCCCCGCATCTCGTGGGCGAGGCGCTGCTCAGGCACTTCGGCATCGCGCCGAACACCGCCGCGGCGCACGCCTTCACGCACCTCGACTTCGTGGCGGCTGCGCACCGCTACGGCATGGTCGGCGGGTTCGCCCATCTCGCGACGCTCGTGAAGCGCCTGCGCGCCTCGCGCCCGCACGCCCTCCTCCTCGACGGCGGCGACACCTGGCAAGGCTCCGCCGTGTCGCTCTGGACGAAGGGCGCCGACATGATCGGCGCGCAGAAGCGGCTCGGCCTCGACATCATGACGGCGCACTGGGAGTTCACCTACGGCGCCGAGCGGGTGCAGCAGGCCATTGCCCAGGAGCTCGCGCCGGTCGAGTTCCTCGCGCAGAACGTGAAGACGCTCGACTTCGAGGACCCCGTCTTCAAGCCCTACACCCTGCGCTCGGTGAACGGCGTCGCGCTCGCCATCATCGGCCAGGCCTTCCCCTATACGCCGATCGCCAACCCGCGCTACTTGGTGAACGAATGGACCTTCGGCATCCAGGAGTCGCGCCTGCAGGAGCTCGTGGAGGAAGTGCGCGGCAAGGGCGCGAAAGCCGTCGTCCTCCTTTCGCACAACGGCATGGACGTCGACCTCAAGCTCGCCTCGCGGGTGGAGGGCATCGACGTCATCCTCGGCGGCCACACCCACGACGGAGTGCCGAAGCCGCTCGCCGTGAAGAACGGCGGCGGAACCACGCTTGTCACCAACGCCGGCTCCAACGGCAAGTTCCTCGCCGTGCTCGACCTCGAGGTCGGCGCGGGCGGCGTCACGGGCCATCGCTATCGCCTGCTGCCCGTCTTCTCGCGGCTGCTGCCCGCGGACCCGGAGATGGCCGCCTACATCGCCGCTACGCGGAAGCCCTTCGAAGAGAAGCTCTCCGAGGGCCTCGCCGTGACCGAGGGCCTGCTCTACCGGCGCGGCACGTTCAACGGCACCTGGGACGAGCTTTTGCTCCAGGCGCTCCTCGAGGAGAAGGGCGCCGACATCGCCTTCTCGCCGGGCTTCCGCTGGGGCACCACGCTCCTCCCGGGCGACGCCATCAGCTTCGAGCACGTCATGGACCAGACGGCCATCACGTACCCCTACAGCACGCTGAACGAGCTCACCGGCGAGCAGATCAAGGCGATCCTCGAGGACATCGGCGACAACCTCTTCAATCCGGACCCCTACCTGCAGCAGGGCGGCGACATGGTGCGCGTGGGCGGCATGACGTACGCCTGCGCGCCGGGCGCCGAAATCGGCTCGCGCATCTCCGACATGCGCATCAAAGGCGTGCCGATGGAGGCGAGCAAGCGCTACAAGGTCGCCGGCTGGGCGCCGGTGGCCGAAGGCGCGACCGGCGAGCCCGTCTGGGAGCTCGTGAGCCGCTACCTGCGGGCGAAGAAGCGCATCCCCGTCCTGCAGCCCACGCTCCCGCGCCTTGTCTAGGAATAGAAATTGTCGCCCACGCGAAGGCGGGGGCCTAGTTCATTCGACTTTCAGGTACGCGTAGCCGTGCTGCTGCAGCTCGGCGATGCGCACGACGCCCGAGCGCACCGAAGGAACGCCCTCGACGATTCTCTCCTTCGGCAGGCCGAGCTGCTCGAGCGTGATCTCGCAGACCTCGAACTTCACGTCGTGGAGCGTGCGCAGCTGCTGGAGCCTTTGCAGAAGCTCCGGGCGCTGCCGGAGAAACGCCTCGTCCGCCTCGAACGGCGTGCCCTTCAACGGGTCTTCGGTGAGAAAGCGCACGCCGCCGGCGAGGAAGACGATGCGCACGTCGTAGTCGGTGAGCGTCCCCTGGAGCGTCGTCACCATGTTGTTCACGTTCTGGATGAGGGCGCTCAGGCGCCGCGGCTCCGGGAAGTCCACGTGCCACACCACCTTGAAGACATCCTCGCCCTCGGCCGGCGGCGAAGCGGTCTGCGCGGAAACGGCGGTGGCGGCGCAAAGCAGCGCTAGCGTTGCGGTCTTCAGCAGCCATCCTGTCAAGTAGCGGCGCATGCCGCTACTTTAGCAGGCAGCGCGCGGATCCTCTCGCTTCGGGCAGCCGACCGGCCGCTCGGCCGGCGCGAGCGGGCAGCCGTTGATTTCGCCGGCGGTACGCTGCAGGAAGCAGGTGAAGGCGCTCGAAGCCGCGGCGAAGACCCAGAAGGCGAGAAAGCCGACCGTGTACCAGCCGAGCCGGCTTTCGATTCCCAGGACGCCCTCCAGCACCGCGGGATCGAACGCCGTGAAGAAGAGCACCTCTGCGACGCCCGCCACGATGAAGGACGGCCAGAGGATCCAGATCGCTTTTCTCACGCGCCCTCCTTCACCATGCGCCATTCGCCTTTCGGATCCTCGACGGCCACGCGCCAGCGCCCCGCGGGAAGCGCCGGCATCTCGGTCTCGTAAACGCCGGGCGCCACGCGCGGCAGGCGCATTTTGACGTCGTGGCCTTCACGGGTCGCATGCACGAGATGGGCGAAGAGCGCCGGCTCGTCTGCTCCCTGCATCCGGATACGCAAGGTGCTTCCCGAGCGGGAGATCTGGAGCGAGATGCCTCGCTCGCGCGCCACGGCTTCGCGGGCGAGCACCTTGTTGATCGCCAGCCCTTCCCGGTAGTAGTCCTCCGCGACCAGGCCATCGGCGGTAGCGTAGGCAATCCACGTGGTAATGGCGCCGGCCACGAGCACCGCCGCCGGCCCGGAGAGAATGAACCAGAGCCAGGGCTCGCGATACCAGGGGTTTGCCTTCATGGCGCGCGCTACCGGACGATGAAGATGGCGTCTTCGGTCACCGACACCGCATCCGGGCCGATGCGGGAGACCGTGAATTGCACGCGGTGCTTGCCGGGCGCCGCGGCGCCCGCCGCCACCCGCACCTTGACCGGCACCATGAGCGTGCCCGTGCCGGGCAGCGTGGCGCTGCCCTCGCCCGCGACGTGGATGGTGGGCAGCCCCGAGACGTCGATGCGGAACTCGCGCGAGCGCTCCTCGGCGTTGATGATCTGCACCTGATAGACGTTCTCGATCAGGCCCCCTTCGACCTCCCGGGAGATGGCCGCGCGGTCGCGGATCACGTCCACCTTGAGCGGCACGCGCAGATAGAGACTGGCCGCTGCCGCGATGACGATCGCGCCGAGGATCGCCGTGTACACGAGCACGCGCGGGCGGAAGGCGCGGCGCAGCATCTGGCCGCGGCTCAGCTTCTTCTCCATCGCGTGCTGGGTGGAATAGCGGATGAGGCCGCGCGGGCGGCCGAGCTTGTCCATCACCTGGTTGCAGCCGTCGATGCAGGCGGCGCAGCCGATGCACTCGTACTGCAGGCCGTCGCGGATGTCGATGCCGGTGGGACACACCTGCACGCAGATGCCGCAGTCCACGCAGTCTCCGCGCGGCTGCGCGGCGTCGGCGTCGATCTTCTTCAGGGCAATGGACTTCGGCTTGCCCCTCGGCTCGCCACGCTCGCGGTCGTAGGTGATGATGAGCGTGTCCCGGTCGAACATCGCGCTCTGGAAGCGCGCGTAGGGGCACATGTACTTGCACACCTGCTCGCGCATCCAGCCGGCATTGCCGTACGTCGCGAAGGCGTAGAAGAACGTCCAGAACGCCTCCCAGGGCCCGACGCTGAGGTGGACGAAGCCCGAGAGGAGCTCGCGGATCGGCGTGAAGTAGCCCACGAAGGTGAGCCCGGTCCAGAGGGACAGCGCGATCCAGGCGCCGTGCTTCATCCCTTTCAGGTAGACCTTGCGCAAGGCGGTGTTCTTCTCCCGGTCGAGGCGCATCCGGGCGTTGCGGTCGCCTTCGATCCTGCGCTCGATCCACAGGAAGATCTCGGTGTACACGGTCTGCGGGCAGGCATAGCCGCACCACAGGCGCCCGGCCACGGCGGTGAAGAGGAAGAGCGAGAGCGCCGAGATGATGAGCAGGACCGTGAGATAGATGATGTCCTGCGGCCAGAACACCAGGCCGAAGATGTAGAACTTGCGGTGCGCGATGTCGAAGAGCACCGCCTGGCGGTCGTTCCAGCTGAGCCAGGGCCCGCCGTAGAAGACGATCTGCGTCGCCCAGACGAAGAACCAGCGCCAGGCGGCGAACCAGCCCGTCACCGCGCGCGGATAGATCTTCTTGCGGACCTCGTAGAGCGACGGCTCGGCCGCCGGGCTGCCGAGGGCCGCCGGGGCGTCGTCGAGCTTCACGGCTGCGCCCGGCGCTTGCCGAGCGAGTAAACGTAGGCGGAGAGAAGATGGATCCTGGCCGGGCTCAGGATGCCCTCGTGGGCGGGCATCTGGCTCGTGCGCCCGCGCGTGATGGTGTCCACGATGGCCTGCTCGCCCGAGCCGTGCAGCCAGATGCGGTCGGTGAGGTTGGGCGCGCCGAGCGCAATGTTGCCCTTGCCGTCGGCACCGTGGCAGGCGGCGCAGGTGCCGGCGAAGATTTCCTTGCCGTAGGCGGCGCGCAGCGAATCGGCCGGGCTCCCCGAGAGCGACAGGACGTAGTGGGCGACGTTCTTCGTCTTCTGCTCGCCGAGCGCAGCGCCCAGCGGCGGCATGACGCCCGTGCGCCCCTTCGCGATGCTCTCCCGGATCGCCTCGGGGGTGCCCCCGTAGAGCCAGTCGCCGTCGGTCAGGTTGGGAAAGCCGCGCGAGCCGCCGCCGTCCGAGGCATGGCACTGGGCGCAGTTGTTGAGGAAGAGCTTCTGCCCGATCGCGAGCGCCTCGGGGTCCCTCGCGAGGGTGGGGATGTCCACCGCGGCGAACTTCTCGAAGCGCGGGCCGAATCTCGCCTCGGCGCGCTCGAGCTCGCGCTCGAACTGGCCGACCTGCGACCAGCCGAGCGTGCCGCGCCAGCTGCCGAGCCCCGGATAGAGGACGAGGTACACGAGCGCGAACGCCACCGTGATGTAGAAGAGCCAGCGCCACCAGCTCGGCAGCGGGTTGTTGTACTCGGCGAGGTCCTCGTCCCAGACGTGGCCGGTGGTGGCGACGGCCTCGCCTTTCTTGCGGCGGATGGACTGCGAGCGCAGGAAGAGCGCGCAGGCCACGATCGACACCACCGAGACGACGGCGATGTACAGGTCCCAGAAGCCGGAGACGAAGAGGCTGTCGAGCGTGCTCATTTCGGCCCCCCCGCGTTCGTCGCCGCGGCGCCGTCGGACGCAGGCTGCGCGCCGTCCTCGTACGGGTCATAAGGCAGCCTGCCGCGGCGCTCGAGCTCCGCCTTGCGCCCGGGGGCATAGGCCCAGAAGACGATGCCGAGGAACGTGATGAACGCGACCACCGTCACGATGTTGCGGAGCAGGTTGATGTCCATAGTGCCTAGTTCCCTTTCTTCACCGCGGTGCCAAGGACCTGCAGGTACGCGATGAGCGCGTCCATCTCGGTCTTGCCCTTCAGCTCGCCGGGAGCCGCCTGGATCTCCTCCTCGCCGTAGGGAACGCCGAGCGCGCGCAGCGCCCGCATCTTCGCCTCGATGTCGCGCGCATTCGCCGGCGCGGAGGCGAGGAACGGGTAGGCCGGCATGTTCGACTCCGGCACGAGGTCGCGCGGGTTGATGAGGTGCAGCCGGTGCCACTCGTCGGAGTAGCGCCCGCCGACGCGGTGGAGATCCGGCCCGGTGCGCTTGGAGCCCCACTGGAACGGACGGTCGTAGACGAACTCGCCCGCGACCGAGTAGGGCCCGTAGCGCTCGACCTCGGCGCGGAAGGGCCGCACCATCTGGGAATGGCAGTTGGCGCAGCCCTCGCGGATGTAGATGTCGCGCCCCGTGAGCTGGAGCGCGGTGTAGGGCTTCAGGCCGGCGACCGGCTCGGTGACCGACTTCTGGAACGAGAGCGGGACGATCTCGACCAGGCCGCCCACCGCCACCACCAGGATGATGAAGAGGATGAGCAGTCCCTGGTTCCGCTCGACGAGGTCATGCGTGAGTTTCATGGCTCGGCTCTCTGGATCAGTGCGCGGGCACGGCGGCGGGCAGCGGGATCGGCGCTTCCACGGGCCTCGACGACGCCGCGGTCTTGTACGTGTTCCACGCCATGACCAGCATCCCGGCGAGGTAGAGCAGCCCGCCCACGAGGCGAATCGCGTAGAAGGGATAGGTCGCCTTCACGCTCTCGACGAAGGTGTAGGTGAGCATTCCATCCTCGCCGACGGCGCGCCACATGAGCCCCTGCATCACGCCCGCGATCCACATGGCGGCGATGTAGAGCACGATGCCGACGGTGGCGATCCAGAAATGCAGGCTGATCGCCGCCACGCTGTACATCTGCGTGCGGCCGAAGAGCCGCGGGATGAGGTAGTACATCGACCCCATGGTGATGAGCCCCACCCAGCCGAGCGCGCCGCTGTGCACGTGGCCCACCGTCCAGTCGGTGTAGTGCGAGAGGGCGTTCACCGTCTTGATCGACATCATCGGGCCCTCGAACGTCGACATGCCGTAGAACGAGAGCGAGACGATGAGGAACTTGAGGATCGGGTCCTCGCGCAGCTTGTGCCACGCGCCCGAGAGGGTCATGATGCCGTTGATCATGCCGCCCCACGAGGGCGCGAGCAGGATGAGCGAGAACACCATGCCGAGCGACTGCGCCCATTCGGGCAGCGCGGTGTAGTGCAGGTGGTGGGGGCCCGCCCACATGTAGGTGAAGATGAGCGCCCAGAAGTGCACCACCGACAGGCGGTAGGAGTAGATCGGCCGCCCCGCCTGCTTCGGAATGAAGTAGTACATCATCCCGAGGAAGCCCGCCGTGAGGAAGAAGCCGACGGCGTTGTGCCCGTACCACCACTGCACCATCGCGTCCTGGGCGCCGGCGTACGCCGAATAGGACTTCCAGAAGGTCGCCGGCATCGCGGCGCTGTTCACGATGTGCAGCAGCGCGATCGTGAGGATGTACGCGCCGAAGAACCAGTTGGCCACGTAGATGTGGGGAATCTTGCGCTTGAAGAGCGTGCCGAAGAAGACGACGGCGTAGGCGATCCAGACCGCCGCGATCAGCAGGTCGATCGGCCACTCGAGCTCGGCGTACTCCTTGGAGCTGTTGATGCCCATGGGCAGCGTGATGGCCGCGGCGACGATCACCGCCTGCCAGCCCCAGAACGTGAACGCCGCCAGCCGGTCCGAGAAGAGCCGCGCGTGCGAGGTGCGCTGCACGACGTAGTAGGAGGCGGCGAAGAGGCCGCAGCCGCCGAAGGCGAAGATGACCGCGTTGGTATGCAGCGGCCGCAGCCTTCCGTAGGAGAGATACGGCCCGAAGTTGAGCTCGGGCCACAGCAGCTGCGCGGCGATGATGACGCCGACCAGCATCCCGACCACGCCCCAGACGACGGTCATGATCGCGAACTGCCGGACGACCTTGTAGTTGTAGACGGTTTCCGTGGCTTGCATGCGCTTCCCTCGTGGGATGCGCCCATGCTAGGGGCCGCTCAGAAGCCGCTTTTGACCTGTATCAAGTCTCCCCTGTAGGAATTTTCCGAGCGCCGGGCCGGGGTCAGCGGCCGAGCGCCACGCTGGCCGGAACCGAGTCGACGGGATAGCCGCGCGCCACCCACTCCGGGAAGCCGCCGCGGAACCAGTAGACCTTGCGATAGCCCGCCTTGATGGCGGCGACGCTCGCCTTGTAGCTCTTCCAGCATTCGGCGCCGTTGCAGGCGAAGACGAGCGGGGCGTCCTTGTTGGGGCCCAGGGCAGCGGTGTCGAAGGCGTCCTTCGTGGCGTCGAACCCGACCTCCTTGGCGCTCTTTTCGCGGTACGGCAGCCACTTCGCGCCGCGGATGTGGTGCTCGCGGTATTCCTCCTCCGAGCGCGTGTCGTAGAGCCGGGCGCCCTGCTTCACCAGCGCCCCCACCTCCTCGGCGCTCACGATGGTGGCGCCCTTCAGCACCCGGGGCGTGAAGTAGCCGAGCGTCGAGACGTACTCGTACTCCTTGGCCGAGATGGGCTGCATGCGGCGCACGTCGAGGCCCTCGAAGTCGACGCCCGCGACGAGCTTCGCGTCGGGCGAAAGGAACGCGGTGCGGATGCGGTCCTTGGTCGAGCGGTCGAGCGTGCTCAGCACCGCGACGCCGGTGAGCGGCGCGCCGCGCGTCTCGAGCAGGATGCGCCCCTTGTGGCGGGCGAGCCATTCCTCCGCCAGGCGCCGGTCGGCTACCGCGATGTCGGCCTGCCCGAACTCGAGCGCAAGGAGCGCCGCCCCGTGGTAGCGGTATTGGCGCACGTCGGAGAAGAACGACTTCCATTGCACGCCGCGGGCGTTGAGCTCGCCGCGCGCGAGGTAGGTCGCGAGCGAGTCCGCCGGCGGCAGGGCGAGGCGCCGGCCGCGCGCCTGCTCGAGCGCCTTCAGCCCGCTCGCCTCCGAGGCGATGAAGACCGCGCTTTCCTCGCCCGTGAACCGGGCGACCGGCTCGTAGCCGTAGCGGATGGCGCTGCCGATCACGTGCGCCGGGCCGATCAGGAGATCATGGCCGCGGGAGCGGGTGCGCTGCAGCTCGCGCGTGAGATCGCGGCCGAAGCTCACCTTGATCTTCGCCCCCGAGGCGGCGCCCACGTAGTCGGCGAGCGTCCGGTACCGCTCCATGAAGGCGGCGGTGCTGATCTCGTCGCGCGGCTCGGCCGAGATGCTCACCTTGAGCGGCTGGGCGGGCGCCGCAGACGCGGCCCCCGCAGCGAAGGCAAGAATGAAAGCAGGCACTAAAGCGAAAAGCGTCCGCATGCGGTCCCCCGTTTATTGCTGTGAAGCAAGGCCTTGGCGAATCATATGCCGTGTTCCAGGGCAGGGCCACGGAGCGGGTCGCTCGCGCGCGTGAAATACCGCACACCAGCACCTGCCCGCCACGTGCCGATCGCCTCATGTCCGCCGCGCACTCG
>CAYWSG010000026.1:25962-39139 GCA_964461055.1 uncultured Enterobacteriaceae bacterium
GCGCCTCCCATGCAGCGCGCCCAAGAACAAGAAGATGCAGGAATTCATCAAGCACTTCCGGCGCGAGAGCGCCGACACGTGGGCTTGCCTCGAGCCCGCCGAGCTCACCCTCCCTTCGGGACGCATCCAGGTCACCGCCGGCTCGCGCTTCGTGCGCGGCACGAAATTCATGGGCGTCGACCTCGCCGAGCTTCTCGAGGCCGCCTACCAGGGCCGGGACGGGCGCTAGTCGTCGTCGGCGAGGATGTCCTGCGCCGGTCGCTCGAGGTCGTCGAACTGGCCGCCCTCCAGCGCGCGCCAGAAGACCCAGCCGATCACGAAAACGAGGGCGACGGACAGGGGTACGAGGAGGTAGAGGCTTTCCATGGCGTCCTGGGCTCGAGCGGCCGCAGCGCATTGACGAGGACGGTGAGGGAGCTCGCACCCATCGCCACCGCCGCTTCCCACGGGCCGATCCAGCCGATCGCTGCGAGCGGGATGGCCGCGGCGTTGTAGGCGAGCGCCCAGCCGATGCCCTGGCGGATGAGGCGCATCGCGCGCCGGGCGAGCGCGCGGGTGCGTAGCACGGCGCCGAGCGCGCCGTTCAGGAGCACGAGGTCGGACTTGAGCTGCGCCGCGTCCGCGCCGCATCCCATGGCGAACGACACGTCGGCGCCGGCGAGCACCGGCGCGTCGTTCAGGCCGTCGCCGATCATCGCCACGATGCGGCCCTCCGCCTGCAGGCGTGCCGCGTAGCCGAGCTTTCCCTCCGGCGTCATCGCGCCGGCGTAGCGGGCGATGCCGAGCCGCCGCGCCATGGCGGCCACGACCGAGGGCGCATCGCCGCTCGCAAGATGCAGCGTGAGGCCCTCTTCCCGGAGCGCCCGCACGACTTCGGCCGCCTCCGGCCGAAGCTCGTCGTGCAGCTCGAAGGCGGCGAGCCACCCTTGCTCGTCGGCGAGGTAGACCGTCGTGGCGCCAGGTCCTGCGTTTTCCTCGCCCTTCGCCTCGCCGCCGAATCCCGCGCGGCAAAAGTCGGCGGTGCCGATCCGCAGGCGCCGGCCGCCGATGCGCCCTTCCACGCCCTGTCCGGGCGCGAGCCTTGGCGATTCGACGCGCGAAGGATCGCCGCCGCCGAAGGCGTGCGCAATCGGATGGCGGCTCGTCGCCTCGAGGTGCGCCGCCAGCTCGCGGCAGCGCGCCTCGCTCGCCCGGCCAAGGAGCGTGACGCCGGCGACCGAGAGGCGCCCGGTGGTGAGCGTGCCGGTCTTGTCCAGCATGACATCGGTCGCGCGCGCGAGCGTCTCGAGCGCCCGCGCCCGGGTGAGGAGCACGCCCTGGCCGAGGAGCGCCGTGCCGGCGCGCGTGAGCACGATCGGCGCCGCGAGCGCGAGCGCGCAAGGACAGGTGACGACGAGGATCGCGACGGCGATCCAGGGATCGCCGTGCCACAGGAGCGCCCCGGCGGCGGTGAGGATGACTACAACCGTCAGCACTCGCGCGGCGCGCTCGGCCGCTTCCACGAGCCGCGGCCGGGCCGCGGCGGCCCGCTCGACGAGCCGGGCGATGGCGGCGGCGCGCGTGTTCCCGCCCGTGCGCGTCACCCGCAGCACGAGCGGCTGCTCGAGGTTCACCGCGCCGGCGATCACCTCGTCCCCTGCGCGCTTCGGAACCGGCCGCGACTCGCCCGTGAGGAGCGACTCGTCGGCGCTCGAAGCGCCGTCGAGCACCACGCCGTCGGCGGGAAAGCGCTCGCCCGCAGCGACCTGCACGCGCTCGCCTTCCGCGAGACGGCGGGCGCCTTCCACCCGCAGCAGCGGATCGAGCGCCCGCGCCGCGCGCCGGCGCGCCTCGCCCTCGGCGTAGCGCGCCGCGAGGAGCAGGAAGACGAGCATGCTGATCGAGTCGAAGTACACCTCGCCGCTCGCGGTCAGCGTGGCCCAGGCGCTCGCCACGAAGCCGCCCGCGATGCCGAGTGCGATCGGCGTGTCGAGGCCGATCCGCCGTCCGCGCAGCTCCTGCAGCGCGCCATCGAAGAACGGCCGGCAGGCGAACGCCAGCACGGGCAGCGTGAGAATCAGGCTCGTCCAGCGCATGAGCTGCGAGGCTTCGGGCGAGAGGCTTCCGCCGCCGCCGTCCAGGTACGCGGGGACGGCGTACATCATCACCTGCATCGCGCCGAAGCCGGCCACGAAGAGGCGCCAGAGCGCCCTGCGGCGCTCGCGCCGCTCGAGCGCCTCCTGGCGCGCGGCGTCGTACGGCCAGGCTTCGTAGCCGACCGCGCGGACCGCCTCGCGAAGCGCGGCGAGGCTGGTGCGGCCGGGATCCCAGGCGACGTGCGCGCGGCGGGTCGCGTAGTTCACGTCGGCGCGCAGGACGCCCGGAACGCGCCGCAGCGTCTGCTCGATGAGCCAGAGGCAAGCCGAGCAGCGCACGCGATCGAGCACGAGCGCCGCTTCCGCGCCCGCAGGCTCGTTGGGCGCGTCCTCGTCGGCCGGATTGGACGCGACCGGCAGCTCCGCCGGCAGCCCCGCCGGCGAACCGGGCGGCAGGGCGCAGCGGGTACGGGTCTCGTAGTACGCCTCGAGGCCCGCCTCGACGATGGTGCGCGCGACCGCCTCGCAGCCGGCGCAGCAGAGGCTTCGCGGCGCGCCGAGGATCGTGACGCGATGGCGGCCTGCCTGCGCCACTTGCGCAGGCACCGGCAGCCCGCAGTGATAGCAATCCAGGCTCAGGGGAATCTCATGGCTTTCAGTAGTGGCTGGATGCTAGGCGGGCGCAGATCGAGCCTCTTGACCTGCATCAAGGGCACGTCCGGGCGCTCGTCCGAACGGTGGAATCCGATCGGGCCGGCGGAGCTGGCCGGAACGTTGCTTCTTGCCAGGAATTCGACCCGGAGCCCGCGGGGTGAGGATTAGCGTCCTGACCACCCCCGGTCGCCAAGGCGAGGCGCTGCCGCGGTTGCTGCACCTGGGGCGCCGGCGCATACCGATCGTCGCGATCCTCGACCGGTGGACGGCGAGCGAGCACCGCTACTACCAGGTGCGCGATCTCGATGGACGTCGGTTCGTCCTGCGCTACGAGCCCGACTCGGCGTGCTGGGAGCTCACGGCCGTCTACGGCCGCTGAAGGCGCCTGCCGCCTGTAGGAAGTGCCGCGGGCGGTGCAAAATCGGGCTGATGCATCGCCATTACCTAGCCCCGCTTCTGGCGCCCCGGAGCGCTGCGCTCGTCGGCGCCTCCGACCGTCCCGGCTCGCTCGGCGCCCTCGTGATGCGCAACCTCGCCGCGGGCGGGCTGAAAGCGCTCCATCCCGTCAACCCCAGGCATGCGCGGGTCGGCGGCCGGCCGGCCTATGCAAGGCTTACGGATCTTCCGGCGGCCGTCGAGCTTGCGGTGATCGCCACGCCCGCGCGCGCCGTGCCCGGGATCATCGAGGATGCGGCCCGCGCCGGCATCAAGGCGGCCGTCATCCTGACGAGCGGCTTCGGCGAGGCGGGGCCGGAAGGCAAGGCGCTGCAGGCGCGGATGCTCGAGGCGGCGGCGCGCGGTGGCGTTCGCATCCTCGGGCCAAACTGCCTGGGCATCATGCGCACCGACACGGGCCTCAACGCCACGTTCGCGCGCGACCCCGCGCTGCCGGGGCGGCTTGCCCTCATCTCGCAATCGGGCGCGATCTGCGGCGCGATCCTCGACTGGGCCAAGGGCGCGCAGGTCGGCTTCACGAGCGTCGTCTCGCTGGGCGGCGCCGCCGACGTCGACTTCGGCGAGATCCTCGACTTCCTCGTGAGCGACACCGCCACCGACGCGATCCTGCTCTACGTGGAAGGGATCCGCGACGCGCGCCGCTTCATGTCCGCCCTTCGCACGGCCGCGCGCACCAAGCCGGTAATCGTGCTCAAGGTCGGGCGCTACGCGAGCGGCTCGAAGGCGGCGTCCAGCCATACCGGCGCGCTCGTCGGCAGCGACGCGGTCTTCGAGGCGGCGCTGCGGCGAAGCGGCACCGTGCGGGTTCGCACCTACACGCAGCTCTTTGCCGCCGCGCGAATGCTCGCGACCCGGCCGTTTCCCCAGGGCGAGCGCCTCGCCATCGTGACGAACGGCGGCGGCCCGGGCGTCATCGCCGCCGACAGCGCCGCCGAGCACGGCGTGCGGCTCGCGCAGCTCGACGCGGCCACCGTGGCCGCGCTGGATGCGCGACTGCCGCCGCAATGGTCGCGCGGCAACCCGATCGACATCATCGGCGACGCGCCGCCGGAGCGCTTCCGCGACGCGACCAAGGCGGCGCTCGAGGACCCGGGCGTCGACGCCGTCCTCGCGCTGTACTCGCCGGTGGCGGTGACCGATGCGCAGGCTGCCGCGCAGGCGGTGGCGCAGGCCGCGCGCGCGTCCGCGGCCCACGCGCGCAAGCCCGTGCTCGCCGCCTGGCTCGGCGACATCAATCCGTCGCAGACGCGCGATTACCTCGAGAGCGAGGGGATCGCCAACTTCTACACGCCCGAGAACGCGGTCGAGGCGTTCTCGTTCTGCGCGGCGTACCGGCGCAACCAGGCCGAGCTCATGGAGGTGCCCGACGTGCCCGCGGCGCCGCGCGGCGGCGCGCCCGACGATCTCGCGCGCGCCGAGGCGATCCGCGAGCGGGCGATCGCCGAGGGACGCGAGATGCTGACCGAGGACGAGGCGAAGTCGCTCCTCGCCGCCTTCGGCCTGCCGGTGCCGCGCAACATCGTCGCCGCCTCGCGCGAGGAAGCCGTGGCGGCGGCGCACGAGATCGGCTTCCCGGTGGTGATCAAGATCCACTCCCCGGACATCACGCACAAGACCGACGTGGGCGGCGTGCGCCTCAACCTGCGCGACGAGGACATGGTGATGAGCGCCTATGACGAGATGCTGCGCACGGTGCGCGCCCGGCGCCCGCAGGCGCGCCTGGAAGGCGTCGCAGTCCAGCCCATGCTGCGTTACCCGCATCAGCGCGAGGTGCTCGTCGGCGTGGCGACCGATCCGGTATTCGGCCCGGTGATCTCGTTCGGCGCCGGCGGCATCTCGGTGGAAGCGGTGCGCGACGCAGCAGTGGCGCTCCCGCCGCTCAACGAGCCGCTCGCGCGCGAGCTCATGCAGCGCACGCGCGTGCACCGTCTCCTGGAAGGCTACCGCGACGTGCCGGCCGTCGACCGCGACGCGCTCGCCGGCGTCATCTGCGGCGTCTCGCGCATGACGAGCCGGCTCGCGTGGATCCGGGAGATGGACCTGAATCCGGTCCTTGCCCACCCCGGCGGCGCCATCATCGCCGACGCCCGGGTGGCCATCGATCCGCACCGCCCGCGGACGCCACCGCGCTACGCGCACATGGCGATCCATCCGTATCCGGTCGAGCTCGAGCACGAGCTTGTCCTGCGCGACGGCACGCGCGTGCCGGTGCGGCCGATCCGTCCGGAGGACGTGGCGCTCGAGAAGCGCTTCTTCGACGGGCTCTCCGCGCGCTCGCGGTTCCAGCGCTTCATGCAGTACCTGCCGAAGCTGCCGCCGCACATGCTTGCGCGCTTCACGCAGCTCGACTACGATCGCGAGCTCGCCCTCGTCGCGCTGCACGAGGGCGAGTTCATCGCCGTGGGGCGCTACGCGCCCAACGCCGACGGCGACACGGCCGAGTTCGCGCTCGTGGTCGCCGACGCCTGGCAGGGCCGCGGGCTCGGCCGGCTTCTCCTCGAGCGGCTGCGCGAGGAGGCGCGCAAGGCCGGCTACCGCGCGCTCTACGGGCACATCCTGGAGGCCAACCACGAGATGCTCGAGCTCGCCCGGCGCCTGGGCTTCGTCGAGGCCGGGCGCGACGGCAACGAGGTCACCGTCGTCAGCCACCTGAAATGAAGTACAAGGACTACTACAAGATCCTCGGCGTCGAGCGCGGCGCCTCCGAGGACGAGATCAAGAAGGCCTACCGCCGCCTCGCCCGCAAGTACCACCCGGACGTCTCCAAGGAGCCGAACGCGAAGGAGCGTTTCCAGGAGGTCTCCGAGGCCTACGAGACGCTGCGCGACAAGGAGAAGCGCGCCGCCTACGACAATCTCGGCCGCTTCAGCCCCGGCGAGGACTTCCGTCCCTCGCAGGACTGGTTCCGCACCTTCGGCGAGCGCTTCGGCGCGGGCGGGGCGGCCGGCGGCGCGGCGTTCGACGACATCGATCTCGCCGACCTCTTCGAGTCGCTCGGCGTTCGCCGCTCGCGCGGCTTCCAGTCGCGCCGCCGCACCGCCATGCGCGGCGAGGACTACGCGGTCAACGTGCGCCTCACGCTCGAGGAGGCCTTCCGCGGCGCCGAGCGCGAGCTGCAGATCGGCGAGAAGCGCATCCGCGTGCGCATTCCGCGCGGCGCGACCGACGGCGAGCGGCTGCGCCTCGCCGGGAAGGGCGGCCCCGGCTTCGGCGGAGGGCCGGCCGGCGATCTCTACCTCGACATCAGCCTCGCGCCGCACCCGCTGTTCCGGCCGAGCGGGCGCGACCTCGACATCGAGCTTCCGCTCGCGCCCTGGGAGGCGGCGCTCGGCGCGGCGATCGAGCTGCCGACGCTCGAGGGCCGGGTGGCGCTCAAGGTGCCTCCCGGCACGCAGGACGGGCAGCGGCTCAGGCTCGCGGGCAAGGGGCTGCCGCGCCCCGGCGGCGGCGCGGGCGACCTCTATGCCGTCGTCTCCATCGTGGTGCCCGCGTCGCTCACGGAAGAGGAAAAGCGTCTCTACGAGGCCCTGCGGGCGGCCTCGAAGTTCGACCCTCGCGCGCGCTTCCGGCGCTGAAAACGGCGCCCCGCCGGCACAGCCTTTGCATCGGCTGTGCCCCATCGCCGACCCGAAGATGCATCGGAGGACCGCATGCCGCTCGATCGCAAGCAGGACGAGGCGCTGCGCCGCTTGCTGGAGGCCCGCAAGCGCGAGCTGATGGCCGAGCTTCACGACGACATCGAGCGCTCGCGCGAGGACAACCTGGCGAACCAGTCCGCGCCCGCCGGCGACGCCGGCGACGAGTCGGTGGCCGAGCTCCTCGCCCACCTCGACCAGTTCGACGCTTCGCGCGACGTGGGCGAGCTGCGCGCCATCGACGCGGCGCTGCGGCGCATCGACGAAGGAGCGTACGGCCGTTGCGAGGAATGCGGCAGCGACATCGGCTACGAGCGCCTGAAGGCCTCGCCCACGGCTATCCGCTGCATCGTGTGCCAGCGCCAGTACGAGAAGACGCACGCGAGCCCCTCGACGCCCACCCTCTAGGGACTCTCCCAGGCGAGCGAGCGGATGCACTGGCGCAGCCGCGCCGCCATCCGCGCCTCGTTCGGCTCCATCCGGTGCAGCGGCCCCGCCACCGCGACGCCGAAGGTGCGGCCGGCGAGGCGAAGGGGCGCCGCCAGCGCCATCACGTCGGTCACGTTCTCGCCGCGCGTCACCGCGTAGCCGTTGCGCAGCGCCGCCGAAAGATCGGCGCGCAGGCGCCGCGCCGAGGTGAGCGTGCGCTCGGTCACGCGCACGAGCGGATGCGTCTTCAGCCACCCCGCGAGCTCGGCCTCGGGCATCGCCGCGAGCATCACCTTGCCGATCGCGCTCGAGTGCAGCGGCTTGCGGTCGCCCGCGTGAGCCGAGTACCGGATGGCCTGGGGGCTCTCGACCACGAGGAGGTAGAGAACCTCGTCGAGCTGCCGCACGCCGAGAATCGCCGTCTCGCCCGTCTCGTCGCGCAGCGCCGCGAGCGCGGGCGCGACGCGGGCGATGACCGGGTCGTTGGCGTCGAGCGCCGCGGCGAGCTCGCCCAGGCGACGGGTCGGATAGCACTCGCGGCTCGACAGGAAGTAGAGAAAGCCGCGCCGCTCGAGCGCCCGCACGACGCCGTGGCACGTGGACACCGGCATGCGGCCGAGCCGCGCGAGCTCGGAGATCGAAAGCGGCCGGCGCGCCGCGCGGAAGGTCTCCAGCACCGCCAGCCCGCGCAGCGAGCTGCGCCCTGCCGCCATGTCCCGCACGAGGGGTTTCTTCGCATTCATGAAAGGTATTTCCGTATTCTGATCATTCGGGCAGCCACTGCAGCACCGCGTTTTTAACAACCGTGGCCTCTCGCGGCGTTCGCATTCTTCCATATCCTGAACATCCATTCCTTTTCTTGAACGGCTTGGAGGCTGAAACGCGGAAACCGGTTGACCACCGCCGTCGCGCGCGGCCATGCTGGCCGGCATGGAAGCGAGGAGCGAGCGGCGGACGATGCGGGAGCCGGTGGCGGTGGAGCGCAGCGCCGCGGGCGTGCTCCGCGTGCGGATCGACCGTCCCGAGAAGCGCAACGCGCTGAGCCGCGCCTGCCTGGCGGCGCTGGGAGCCGCGTTCGCCGCGCATGCGTCCGATCCGGAGCTCAAGGCCGCCGTCCTCACCGGCGCGGGCGAGAAAGCGTTCGCCGCGGGCGGCGACCTGCGCGAATTCGCCGCGCTTCGCAGCGCCGACGAGGCCGACGCGCTCTTTCGCGGCGCACGCGACGCGCTGGACGAGGTGCGCCGGTTCCCGGTTCCGGTGGTGGCCGCGCTGAACGGCCTGGCCGTGGGCGGCGGCGCGGAGCTCGCGCTCGCCTGCGACTTCCGCGTGGCCGCGGCGCACGCGTCGATCGGCTACGTGCAGGGCCGGCTCAACATTTCGACCGGCTTCGGCGGCGGCACGGACCTCATGCGGCTCCTCGGTCCCTCGCGCGGGCTGCTGTTCGCCCTGAGGGCCGACGTCCTCTCCGCCGAGGCGGCCCGTGCAGCCGGCCTGGTCGACGAGGTGGCGCAGCCCGGGGAGCCGCTCGAAGCGTGCGTGGAGCGCTTTCTCGCGCCGCTCCTTCGCCAGGCGCCGCAGGTCATCCGCTCCTACAAGGCGATGGCGCTCGCCGAGCGTGAGCGGGCCGCGGCCGAGGCGGCACGCGCGGTCGAGCTCGAGGGGTTCGTGCGCACGTGGGTCCATCCCGACCACTGGGCCGCGGCCGACGCGGTGCTGAGGAAGGAAGCTCGCGCATGAGAACGAGCATTCCCTCCGGCATCGAGGTGCCGGTCGTCGTCGGGCCGGGCGAGTGCCGGCCGGAGCCGCCCGAGCCGCCCGGCCGCTATCCGTTCACGCGCGGCATCTTTCCCGACGGCTTCCGCGGCCGGCTCTGGACGGTCCGCCAATACGCCGGCTTCGGCACGGCCGAGGACACGAACCGCCGCTACCGGTTCCTCCTCGAGCAGGGCCAGACCGGGCTCTCCGTGGCGCTCGACCTGCCCACGCAGTGCGGCTTCGATCCGGTCGACCCGATGGCGCGCCCGGAGATCGGCAAGGTCGGCGTGTCGCTTTCGAACCTCTCCGAGATGGAGATCCTGTTCGACGGCATCGACCTCTCGCGCATCTCCACCTCGTTCACCGTCAACGGCACGGCGGCCATCATCCTCGCCATGTACATGGCCTGCGCCGACAAGCGCGGCGTCGCCCGCTCGAAGCTGACGGGCACCATCCAGAACGACATCCTGAAGGAGTACGTCGCGCGCGGCACCTGGATCTGGCCGGTGCGGCCCTCCATGCGGCTCATCGCGGACTCGGTGCTCTTCGCCAACGGGGAGGCGCCGCGCTTCAACCCGATCTCCATCGCCGGCGCCCACGTGCGCGACGCCGGCTGCACGGCGGCCGAGGAGATGGCCTACACCCTGGCGAACGGCCTCGCCTACGTGGACGAGCTCAGCCGGCGCGGCGGCGAGGCCGAGCGCTTCGCGAGGCGCCTGTCGTTCTTCTTCTACGTCCACATGGACCTCTTCGAGGAGGTGGCGAAGTTCCGCGCCGGCCGCCGCCTCTGGGCGCGCATCATGAAGGAGCGCTACGGCGTCGCCGACCCGCAGGCGCAGATGTTCCGCTTCGGCGTGGTCTGCGGCGGCTCCTCCCTCGTCGCGCCGCAGCCCTACAACAACGCGATCCGCGTCGCCATCGAGACGCTCGCCGCCGTCATGGCGGGCGCGCAGTCCATCTTCACCTGCGCCTACGACGAGCCGTTCCAGATCCCGACCGAGTCCTCGGCGGAGCTCGCGCTGCGCACGCAGCAGATCGTCGCGCACGAGAGCGGCGTCGCGCGCACGGTCGATCCGCTCGGCGGCAGCTACTACGTCGAGTGGCTCACCGACCGCATGGAGGAGGAGATCGCCGCGGCCATGAAGGCGATCGAGGACTACGGCGGCGCCGTCAAGGCGATCGAGGAAGGCTGGCTGCAGCTCAAGGTCGCCGAGCGCGCGCACCTGCGAAAGCAGCAGATCGACTCGGGCGAGCTGCCGGTCGTCGGGCTCAACTGCTACGCGCGCGAGGACGAGGCACCCGCGCCGGTCGAGGCCTTCCGCCTCGATCCGGGCGCTGCCGCGCGCGTCCTCGAGAAATACGCCGCCGTGCGCGAGCGCCGCGACAACGGCGCGGTCGAGCGGCAGCTCGCGCGCCTGCAGGCCGCGGCCGCGAAGGACGACGAGAACCTGATGCCCTACCTCGTGGACTGCTGCCACGCCTACGCCACCGTGGGCGAGATGGTGCAGTGCCTGAAGCGCGAGTGGGGCGAGTTCCGGGAGCCGATACGGCTATGAGCGCTGCACTCAAGGGAAAGAGGATCCTCCTCGCCAAGCCGGGCCTCGACGGCCACGACGTGGGCGCCAAGGTGGTCGCGCTCGCGCTTCGCGACGCCGGCGCCGACGTCATCTACACGGGCCTTCGCAAGAGCCCCGCCTACATCGCCCAGGTGGCGGTGGACGAGGACGTGGACGCGCTGGGTCTCTCGATCCTCTCCGGCAGCCACCTCGAGCTCGTCTCGCAGACAAGAGACGAGCTCGCCGCGCGCGGCGCGGACCACATGGCGCTCTTCGTCGGCGGCACCATCCCCGCGAGCGACCACGAGGCGCTGAAGGCGCTGGGCGTGCGAGGCGTGTTCACGAGCGACATGCGGCTCGCGGACGTGGTCGCTTCGGTGGCGCGTGCGCTTGCCGACGAGACCCGGGAGCGGGCCCCCGAGGGGGCCGGGTGAGCCGCCCGCTCGAGGGCATCCGCGTGCTCGAAGTCGGGCACATGCTCATGGGCCCCTACTGCGGGCTGCTGCTCGCCGACCTCGGCGCCGAGGTGATCAAGATCGAGCCGGCCGCCGGCGACATCGGCCGCTCCATCAGCCCGCACCGGGTCGGCCCGCACAACGCCTACTTCGCGAGCCTGAACCGCAACAAGAAGAGCGTCGTGCTCGACCTCGCCTCGGAGCCCGGGCAGGAAGCCCTGGGGGCGCTCGCGCGCGACGCGCACGCACTGGTCACCAACCTGCGGCCCTCGGCCATCCGCAAGCTCGGCCTCACCTACGACTCGCTCAAGCGCTTCAACCCGCGCCTTGTCTGCGTCGCGCTCACGGGCTACGGGCTCGAAAGCCCGCTCGCCGAGCAGCCCGCCTACGACTACGTCATCCAGGCGCTCACCGGCGTCATGGCGCTCACGGGCGATCCGGACAGCCCGCCGACGAAGGCGGGCTACTCGGCCGTCGACAACTCGGCCGGCATCATGGGCGCCGTGGGCCTGCTCGCGAAGCTCGTGCAGGGCCAGGGCGGCCAGGTGGACATCGCGATGTACGACGTCATGCTCTCGCAGCTCAACTATCTTGCGGCCGCATGGCTCAACGCGGCCGAGCCGGCGGCGCGGCAGCCCCTGTCCGCGCATCCCTACATCGTGCCGGCGCAGCTTTTCCGCACGCGCGACGGCTGGCTCGCGCTCTTCATTACCCACGACGAGTTCTGGCGGCGGTTCGCCAACGCAGCCGGTCATGCGGAATGGATCGCCGACAAGCGCTTCGCCACCATGGCCGCGCGGCGGGAGAACCGCGCCGAGGTCCTCGCCGCGCTCGCCGAAGCGCTCGCCCCCGAGACCTCGGCCGCCTGGGTTGCCCGCCTCGCGCCCCTCGGCATCGTCGTGTCGGGCGTCCAGACGCTGGAGCAGGCGCTCGCGAGCGAGCAGGCCCGCGCCCGCGGCATGGTGGCCGAGATCCCGACGCCGGAGGGACCGCTGCGCGTCGTGGGGAACCCGATCCGGATCCCGGGCGTGGCCGAGCGGCTGGAGCCGCCGCCTGTGCTCGGCGCGGACCAGCGCCTCGTGGAGCGCGAGCCCGCGTGAGCGAGCTCCGCGGGCCGCCCCTCGACCGGCGCGCGCTCAGCGCCGCCGTCAGCCGCGCGGCGCGCGCGAGCGTCCGCGAGGTCCTCGCCGCGCCGGCCGTTGTCCCCGCGGACTCGGGCGCGCGAAGGATCGGCGTCACCGGCGCCCCCGGCGCCGGCAAGAGCACGCTGATCGGGCGCCTGGTCGCGCACCGGGTGAGCGACGCGCGGCCCATGGCGGTGCTCGCCATCGATCCCACGAGCCCCAGGAGCGGCGGCTCGATCCTCGGCGACCGCGTGCGCATGGACGCGGTGAGCGCCGACCCGCGCGTCTACATCCGCTCGCTGCCGAGCGCCGGCGCCGGGGACGGGCTGACCGACAACGTGCCCGAGATCCTCGCCGCGCTGGACGCCTTCGGCTTCCGCGAGGTGCTGGTCGAGACGGTGGGCGTCGGGCAGGCGCAGCACGGCGTGCGCGCGCTCGCCGAGGTGGAGATGCTCGTCCTCATGCCCGGCGCGGGCGACGCCCTGCAGGCGATGAAGGCCGGCATCATGGAGACCGCCGACCTCTACGTCGTCAACAAGGCCGACCTGCCCGGCGCCGAGCGTCTGGAAGCGGAGCTCGCCGGCGTGCTGCAGCACCGCGCCGTGCGTGCGCCGGTCGTCCGGGTCGCCGCCGGGGACGAGCGCGGCATCGCCCAGTTGAGCGAAACGCTCGATCGCCTGCTCGAAGCGCGCTCCGGCGCGGAAAGCCGGGCGGCACGCGACGCTGCATACCAGCGCTTTCGGGTCGAGTCGCTCTTGCACCGGCGGCTGCGCGAAGTGCTTGCCGGGCTCCCGCCCGAGCGCTGGCGCCGCCCGCTGCAAGAGATCTACCGCGACGTCGTCAGCCGGTTGGGCTAAGTAGCCGATTGGACTCTAAGTAGCCGATTGGGCTCTAAGTAGCCGATGGGGCTCTAAGTAGCCGATTGGGCTCTAAGTAGCCGGTTGGGCGCAAGTACTAGCCGGTTGGGCTAAGTCCCAAACACGTCGCCCCCGCGAAGGCGGGGGCCCATTTGTTGTTCTCCTCGGAACATGGGTTCCC
>CAYWSG010000027.1:0-37347 GCA_964461055.1 uncultured Enterobacteriaceae bacterium
CGAAGCCGCTCGCCAAGGCGGCCTTCCGCGTGCTGCACGCCGAGGACATCGGCGTCGGCGTCGCGCGCGCCATCCGCGCCGCCGTCTCCGGCCGGCCGGGCGGCGTGTACCTCGACCTGCCCGCGAAGCTCTTTCCGCAGACCGTGGACGCGGAGACGGGAAAGCGCTCGCTCATCAAGGTGGTGGATCCGGCGCCGCGCCAGATCCCGGCGCCCGAGGCCGTGCAGCGCGCGGCAGACCTGCTGAAGAGCGCCAGGAAGCCGCTCATCATCCTCGGCAAGGGCGCCGCGTACGCGCAGGCCGACGCCGAGATCCGGGCGCTCGTCGAGAAGACGGGCATCCCGTACCTGCCGATGTCGATGGCGAAGGGCCTGCTGCCCGACACGCACGAGCAGTCGGCGGCCGCAGCGCGCTCCTTCGTCCTGCCGCAGGCCGACGTGGTCATGCTGATCGGCGCGCGGCTCAACTGGCTGCTCTCGCACGGCAAGGGCAAGACCTGGGGCGGCAAGCACCCGAAGGACTGGGGCGGCCAGCGCTTCATCCAGATCGACATCTCGCCGCAGGAGGCCGACAGCAACGTGCGCATCGACGCGCCGGTGGTGGGCGACATCGGCTCGTGCGTTTCCGCGCTGCTTTCCCGCATCGGCCCGGACTTCCCGAAGCCGCCCGCGGAATGGCTGGGCGCGGTGGCGGAGAAGAAGAAGGGCAACATCGCCAAGATGGCCGAGACGCTCGCCCGGAATCCGACGCCGATGAACTTCCACAGCGCGCTCAACGTCGTGCGCGACATCGTGAAAGCCAATCCCGACGCCTACCTGGTGAACGAGGGCGCCAACGCGCTCGACTTCACGCGCAGCATCGTCGACATGTACAAGCCGAGGAAGCGCCTCGACGTGGGCACCTGGGGCGTGATGGGCATCGGCATGGGCTTCGCCGTGGCGGCCGCGGCGGTGGGCGGCGAGCAGGTGATCGCCATCGAGGGCGACAGCGCTTTCGGCTTCTCGGGCATGGAGGTCGAGACGATCTGCCGCTACAACCTGCCGGTGTGCGTGGTCATCCTGAACAACAACGGCGTCTACCGCGGCGACGAGGTCAACCCGACCGGCGGCAGCGACCCCGCGCCGCTCGTATTCGTCAAGGACGCGCGCTACGAGAAGCTCATGGAGGCCTTCGGCGGCGTCGGCGTGCACGTCTCGACGCCGGCGGAGCTGCGCGCGGCGATGGAGGAGGCGCTGCGCTCGCGCAGGCCGACCCTCATCAATGCCGCCATCGACGAGAGCGCCGGCACGGAGAGCGGCCGCATCACCGCGCTCAACCCCACGGCGAAGAAGAAGTAGCCTGGAAGCAGGCAGCAGTCACGGAAACGGAAAACCGGGAGAAGAGAGAATGGAAGCACTGAAAGGCGTACGCATCCTCGACATGACGCACGTGCAGGCGGGCCCCACCTGCTCGCAGCTCCTCGCCTGGATGGGCGCCGATGTCATCAAGTTCGAGAACCCCCAGGGCGACGCCACCCGCGGGCAGCTGCGCGACATCCCGGACGCCGATTCGCTCTACTTCACCATGCTCAACTGCAACAAGCGCTCGATCACGGTCAACATGAAGACCGCCGAGGGCAAGCAGGTGTTCGTCGATCTGCTGAAGAAGTGCCACATCATCATGGAGAACTTCGGCCCCGGGGTGCTCGACCGCTTCGGCTTCCCGTGGGAGAAGATCCACGAGATCAATCCGAGGATCGTGATGGGATCGATCAAGGGCTTCGGCTCGACCGGCCCGTACGCCGACTTCAAGGCCTACGAGAACGTCGCGCAGGCGATGGGCGGCGCAATGAGCACGACCGGCGTGCCCGACGGCCCTCCCTACGTCACCGGCGCGCAGATCGGCGACAGCGGCACGGGCCTGCATCTCGCGATCGGCCTGCTCGCGGCGCTGCGCCAGGCCGAGCACACCGGCAAGGGGCAGTACGTCGAGGTGGCGATGATGGACGGCGTCATGAACCTCTGCCGGGTCAAGTTCCGCGATCACCAGCGCCTCATGCGCGGGGACCTGCCGGAGTACTCGGTGCCGACGTACAAGGGGATGAAGGAGACGCCGCGCGCCGGGAACGACTCGGGCGGCGGGCAGCTCGGCAACGCCATCCACTGCAAGCCGCACGGGGCCAACGACTGGCTCTACATCGTGGTGCAGGAGGCCGTGTGGGAGCCGCTCGCCCGGCGCATCGGGCCGGACCTCGGCATGCCGGAGCTCGCTACCGACGCGCGCTTCGCGACCATCGGCGAGCGGCGCAAGAACCAGCAGCTCATGTGGACCCTCATCAACAAGTTCGCGGAGAACTACACCAAGCGGGAGCTGATGAAGATCCTCAACGAGCTCGACGTGCCCTGCGGCCCCATCATGAGCACCGAGGACCTCGCCAACGACGAGCACGTTCGCGGCCGCCAGATGTGGGTCGAGCTCGACCACCCGCAGCGCGGCAAGTGGTTCAACGTCGGCATGCCGATCAAGCTCCACGGCTCGCCGGCGCTCATCAAGCGCTCGCCCCTGCTCGGGGAGCACACCGAGGAAGTCCTCTCCGAGGTGCTCGGCTATGACAAGTCGAGAATCGAGGCCTTGAAGCAGGCCGGGGCCTTCTCGGCCCCGCCCAAGGCGTCCAAGGCGCCCAAGAAGGCGGTGGCCCAATGAGAATCGCCATCATCGGCCAGCAGGACTTCGGCAAGGCCGTGCTCGAGGCCTTCCTCGCGCGCGGCGACGAGGTGGCGGGCGTGTTCTGCGCGCCGGAGAAGCCCGGCGGAAAGGCCGACGTCCTCAAGACCGCGGCCCAGGAAAAGGGCGTGAGCGTCTTCCAGTTTCCCTCGCTGAAGAGCGCCGAGGCGATCGCGCAGATGAAGGCCCTGAACGCCGAGATCGGCGTCATGGCGTACGTGCTGCAGTTCGCGCCGCAGGAGTTCGTCAACATTCCGCGGCACGGCACGATCCAGTACCACCCTTCGCTTCTGCCGCTCTACCGCGGCCCCTCGTCCATCAACTGGCCGATCATCCGCGGCGACACGCGCACCGGGCTCACCATCTTCCGGCCCACCGACGGCCTCGACGAAGGCCCGATCATCCTGCAGAAGGAGACCGAGATCGGCCCGGACGACACCCTCGGCACGGTGTATTTCGACCGCCTCTTCCCGATGGGGGTCCAGGCCATGCTCGAAGCGGCCGATCTCGTCGTGGCCGGCAAGCACAAGGAAGTGAAGCAGGACGAGTCCAGGGCCACCTACGAGGGCTGGTGCCGCAAGGCCGAGGCGAAGCTCAACTGGGCGAACCACGCCGACTTCGTCTACAACACCATCCGCGGATGCAACCCGGCGCCCGGCGCCTGGACCACGCTCGAGGGCAAGGAGCTGCAGATCTTCGATGCGCGCAAGCACCCCGTGCGCACGTTCGGCGCGGTGAAGGGCAAGATCGGCGAGGTCGTCGAAGTGACCGACAAGAGCTTCCAGGTGAGCGCGCAGGGCGGGCGCATCGAGGTCCTGCGCGCGAAGCTCGGCGACGGCAAGAAGATGCCCGCGGCCGACCTGCTCGCCTCCGGCGCCATCAAGGCCGGCATGATGCTCGGGACCTGAGCAGCCGCCGGACGGTGGCGCCCGGCCGCCCTGCGGCTCTTGCCGGCAAAAGCGGTCGGTCGACGGGCCGGCGGCCCTCGTAAATATTTGACCCCCCTTATATTTAGCTGCAAAAATGCGGCTTAGGGTCCTGTTTTAGGGGAGGTTTGCGCCGTCCGAGCCGGGTTCTGCCGGTGCGGTGCAGCATGAGGGGGCGAGCATGAGATCCGCGTTCTGGAAGACCGACTGGTTCTTCGGTCTGGTCGTCGTCATCGCCGTGCTCGTGTTCCATCGGGCGAGCGACCTCATCGCCAACCTGGAGCAGAAGGCCTACGACCTCGGCGTGCAGGCGACCTCGCGCCTGCCTTCGGACCGCATCGCGGTGATCGCGATCGACGACACCAGCATCGCGAACATCGGCCGCTGGCCCTGGTCGCGCGACGTGCACGCGCGCATGACCGACCTTCTCGCGGGCGCCAAGGCCAAGGTCATCGCCAACACCGTCTTCTTCAGCGAGCCGCAGATCGATCCGGGCTACCAGTACATCACGAAGCTGCTCGAGAGCGCCGAGCGGCCCGTCGAAGGCGCGGCGCCGGGGACGGCCGAGACGCCCGCGCAGCTCGCGCCCATCGTGAGCCTGCTGCGCCAGGCCGAGCAGGACCTCAACACCGACCGCAAGCTCGCGCGGAGCTACAGCGCGGCGGGCAACGTCGTGCTGCCGCTTTTCCTCACGATCGACATTCCGCGCGGCAAGCCCGACCGCGCGCTGCCCGACTACGTGCTGCGCCACACCGTGCCGGCCACGGCGCCCTTCGGGGCGCTGCCCACCTCGCAGATCCAGCTGCCGATCGAGGAGATCGGCCGCAGCGCCGGCGCCCTCGGGCACCTCACCGCGCGTCCCGACGTGGACGGCGGCATCCGGACCGAGCCGCTCGTGCTGCAGTATTTCGAGCACTACTTTCCGTCGCTCTCACTCATGATCGCGGCGAAGAGCCTGAACCTCGGCGCTGCCGACATCGGCGTGCAGGCCGAGGCGGTCACCCTCGGGCGGCTTCGCATCGGCACCGATCCCGAGCTGAAGATGTACACGTATTTCTACAAGGACCGCGACGGCGCGCCGGCCTTCCCGGTCGACTCCTTCTACGACGTCTACAGCGGCAAGATCCCGGCCTCGAAGTACGCCGACAAGATCGTCCTCATCGGCGCGACCGCGACCGGCGTGGGCACCACGACCGTCACGCCGGTGTCGGCCGCGATGCCGCCCGTGCTCACCCTGGCGCACGCGGTCTCGTCGATCCTTCAGGAGCACTTCTTCACGGCGCCGCTCTGGGCCTACTGGACCGAGATCGGCATCTTCCTGCTCGTCGCGCTCTACCTCATCGCGCTGCTTCCGCGCCTGAAGGCGGCGCCGGCGGCGGCGGTCTCCGGGGCCATCTTCGTCGCGCTCCTCGCCACCCACTTCGCCCTCATGACCTCCGCCGGCATGTGGATGCAGCTCATGCTGCCGGCGACGCTGCTCCTCGTCGGCCACGCCGCGCTCGTCTCGAAGCGCTTCATCGCCACCGAGCGCGGCAAGCAGAAGTCGGACGAGAGCTCCGCGGAGTCGAACCGGATGCTCGGCCTCGCCTACCAGGGCCAGGGCCAGCTCGACCTCGCCTGGGACAAGTTCCGGCAGGTGCCGCTCTCCGAAGGGCTGCTCGACAACCTCTACAACCTCGCGCTCGACTTCGAGAGGAAGCGCCAGTTCAACAAGGCCGAGGCGGTCTTCCGCTACATGCACGAGTTCAACCCGAAGTTCCGCGACCTCGAGGCGCGCCTCTCCCGCGCCAAGCAGCTCGCCGAGACGGTGATCCTCGGCGGCGGCGCGGGCGGCGGCCGCACCAACACGAGCATCCTTGGCGCCGAGGGCGCGGTGGAGAAGCCGATGCTCGGGCGCTACCAGGTCGAGAAGGAGCTCGGCAAGGGCGCCATGGGGGTCGTCTACCTCGGCAAGGACCCGAAGATCGGGCGCGTGGTGGCCATCAAGACGATGGCGCTCTCGCAGGAGTTCGAGCCCGAGGAGCTGGCCGAGGTCAAGGAGCGCTTTTTCCGCGAGGCCGAGACCGCCGGGCGGCTCTCGCACCCGAACATCGTGACCATCTACGATGCGGGCGAGGAGCACGACCTCTGCTACATCGCGATGGAGCTCCTCAAGGGCGGCGACCTCGTGCCGTTCAGCAAGCCCGGCAACCTGCTGCCGATGGACAAGGTCGTGTCCATCATCGCGCGCGCCGCCGAGGCGCTCGGCTACGCGCACCGGCAGGGCGTGGTGCACCGGGACGTCAAGCCGGCGAACATGATGTACCACCCCGAGACCGACACGCTCAAGCTCACCGACTTCGGCATCGCGCGGCTCACCGACAGCTCCAAGACCAAGACCGGCATGGTGCTCGGCACGCCTTCCTACATGTCCCCCGAGCAGCTCGCCGGCAAGCGCATCGAGGGGCCGTCCGATCTCTTCTCGCTCGCCGTGAGCCTCTACCAGCTGCTCTGCGGGAAGCTGCCCTTCGAGGGCGACTCGATGGCGCAGCTCATGTTCCGCATCGCCAACGAGCCGGCGCCCGACATCCGGAGCGTGAACCCGACGGTGCCGCCGGCGCTCGCCGCGTTCCTCGCCCGCGCGCTCGCGAAGGAGCCGGCGCAGCGCTTTCCGAGCGGCGAGACCTTCGCCTTCGCGCTGCGCCAGTCGCTCGCCGGCGCATCGGCGCCCGCGGCGCCGGCAACGCCCTCGACGCCTGCCACGCCGCCGCCCGCGCGGCCGGGCAGCCTGGACATCGAGCTCTGAGGGCGGCCGGACGCATGGACCTCACGCAAGCCCTCGAGATCGCCAGCGCCACGGACCCCGGCATGGTGCGCTCGCACAACGAGGACTCGGTCGCCGCGGATCCGGCGAACGGGCTCGTGGTGCTCGCCGACGGCATGGGCGGCTACAACGCCGGCGAAGTGGCGAGCGGGATGGCGACGACCGTCATCGTCACCGAGATGCAGCAGGCGCTTTCGCGCGCGCGGCCCTACGACCTCGACCCGAAGACGAGCCAGCCCGTCGCCGCGCGTCTGGTGCGCGAGCAGGTGCTGAAGGCGAACACTTCCATCTACCAGGCGGCGCAGAGCCAGCCGCAGTACGCCGGCATGGGCACCACGCTCGTCGTGTGCCTCTTCTACGACAACCGCGTCCTGGTCGCGCACCTGGGCGACTCGCGGCTCTACCGGCTGCGCGACGGAAGCTTCACCCAGGTGACCCGCGACCACTCGCTCCTGCAGGAGCAGATCGACTCCGGCCTCATCACGGCCGAGCAGGCGAAGCACGCGCAGCACAAGAACCTGGTCACGCGCGCGCTCGGCATCGACCCGAGCGTCGATCCCGAGATGCGCGAGTACCCGACCCGGCCGGGCGACATCTACCTCCTCTGCTCCGACGGCCTGAACGATATGGTCGAGGACGAGGACATCGGCATGGCCGTGGAGACGCTCGGCGCGAACCTTCCCCTCGCCGCCCAGCAGCTCGTGCAGATGGCCAACGACAACGGGGGGAGGGACAACGTTTCAGTTATACTCGTGCGCGTCCTGAGGGAGTACCCGGCCGCGCGTGGCATGATGGCCAGAATGTTTGCGTGGTTAAAATAACCTCCCCGGGGGGACCGCTATGGCGAAACTGATACTCAGCATGGATGGGCTCGTTCTCAAGGAGATCCCCTTGACGAAAGAGCGCACCACCATCGGCCGCAAGCCCCACAACGACATCCAGATCGACAACCTCGCCGTGAGCGGCGAGCACGCCGTCATCGTCACGATCCTGAACGACTCGTTCCTCGAGGACCTCGGCAGCACGAACGGCACGGTCGTCAACGGCAACCCGATCAAGAAGCACTTCCTGCAGAACAACGACGTCATCGAGCTCGGCAAGTACAAGCTCAAGTTCGTCGGCGAGGCCGCCCCGGCCGCCGGCGCCGAGAAGGCCGATTTCGAGAAGACCATGGTCCTGCGCCCCTCCGCCATGCGGGCCGCCGCCGAGCAGGCCCGGGCCATGGCAGCGGCGGGCGGCGGGCAGGGCGCGGCGAGCGCGCAGCGCGCCGCGGCCGCGCAGGCCGCAGGCGCCGGCGCGGCCGCCGCCGGCGTCGCCGACAAGGACGCCAAGGCCCCGGCCGCCGCGCCCGCGGCGGCGCCGGCTGCGCCGCCTCGACCGGCGCAGCCGCTCGGCGCGATCCAGCTTCTCTCGGGCGCCAACGCAGGCAAGGAGCTCGAGCTCACCAAGCCGCTCACCACGCTCGGCAAGCCGGGCGTGCAGGTCGCCGTCCTCACCCGGCGCCCGCAGGGCTACTTCATCACGCACGTGGAGGGCGCCAACCGCCCCGTGGTCAACGGGCAGCAGATCGGCGCGGCCCCGACCGCCCTCAAGGATCACGACGTGATCGAGCTCGCGGGCGTGAAGATGGAGTTCTTCCTTAAGGGTTAGGCCCCGGGCAGGCCCGGAGCCGGACGCCGCTTGCGCGCCCACTCGATGACCTTCGGCGCTGCCGATTCTCCGGAGGCGCCTTGAAGCAGCACGTCGTGCGCATCGCGATCGGCGTGGCCATCATGCTCTTCTTCATCGGGCATGCGGCGCGCTTCTACCAGGTCGGCTTCATCACCCAGCTCGACAACATCGTCTACGACGCGCGGCTCAAGCTCACCATGCCGCGCGGCGTGGACAACCGCATCGTCATCCTCGACATCGACGAGCGCAGCCTCGGCGAGATCGGCCGCTGGCCGTGGAGCCGCAACATCATGGCCGAGCTCATCGACAAGCTCTTCGACCAGTACGGCGTGGCGGTCCTCGCCTTCGACGTCGTCTGGGCCGAGCGGGATACGAGCTCGGGCATCGAAGCCCTCGATGCCATGGCCCGCGAGGACCTCAAGGAGGTGCCTGCCTTCCTGCGGTCCTACGAGGCGCTGCGCCCGCAACTCGACTACGACGGCCTGTTTGCGAAAGCCATGAAGGGGCGGCCCGTGGTGCTGGGCTACTACTTCAACAGCGAGGAGCGGGCGGTCAAGGCGAACGCCATCCCCGAGCCGGTCCTGCCCAAGGGCACGTTTGCCGGGCGCAACATCCAGTTCCACGAGTGGCGCGGGTACACGGGCAACCTGCCCATCTACCAGGAAAGCGCCGCCGCCGCCGGGCACTTCAATCCGCTCGTCGACTTCGACGGCGTATCGCGGCGCGTGCCGATGATCCTCGAGTACGAGGGCGCCTACTACGAGTCGCTGTCGCTCGCGGTGGTGAGGACGCTCTGGGCGCTCCAGCACGGCGGCAAGGTCCCCCCGGTGGAGCCGGGCTACCCGCCCGAGCAGTTCCTCGCCAAGGGCTATTCGGGCCTCGAGTGGCTGAAGGTCGGAAGCATCCGGATCCCGGTGGACGAGAGCGCGAGCGCCCTCATTCCCTATCGCGGCAACAAGCTGAGCTTCCCCTACATCCCGCTCGCCGACGTGCTGAAGGACCGCGTCGACCCGGCGCTGCTGGCGGGCAAGGTGGCCCTCGTGGGCGCGAGCGCCCCGGGCCTGCAGGACCTGCGCTCCACGCCGGTGGACAGCGTCTATCCGGGCGTGGAGATCCACGCCAACCTGATCGCCGGCATCCTGGACGAGAAGGTCAAGCAGAAGCCGCCCTTCGTCGTCGGCGCAGAAGTCATCCTGCTCGCCATCGGCGGCGTGGCGCTCGCCGTCCTCATACCCATGCTCTCGGCGCTGTGGGCCACGGCGGCCGCGCTCGGCGGGCTTGCGCTCATCGTGGCGCTCAACCTCGCCGTGTGGACGCAGGCCAACATGGTGCTGCCGCTCGCGGCGTCGGTCCTCATGATCGCGGCGCTCTACACGGTGAACATGGCGTACGGGTACTTCGTTGAGTCGCGGTCCAAGCGGCAGTTCACCGAGCTCTTCGGCCAGTACGTTCCCCCCGAGCTCGTGAACAAGATGGCCGAGGATCCCGAGAAGTACAACATGGAGCCGAAGAGCGCGGAGCTCACCATCCTCTTCTCCGACGTGCGCGGCTTCACGAGCATCTCCGAGGCGCTCAAGCCCGAGGAGCTGCGCGAGTACATCAACGAGTACCTCACCGACATGTCGAACATCATCCGCGGCAAGTACCGCGGCACGCTCGACAAGTACATCGGCGACGCGATCATGGCGTTCTGGGGCGCGCCGGTCGACGACCCGCAGCACGCGAGGAACGGCGTGCTCGCCGCCATCGAGATGCAGCGCGCATGCGAAGCCCTGAACCGGAAGTTCGCCGAGCGGGGATGGCCGACCTGCAAGATCGGCGTCGGCCTCAATTCCGGCATGGTGCGCGTGGGCGACATGGGCTCGCAGGTGCGCCGCGCCTACACGGCGATGGGCGATCCGGTCAACGTCGCCTCGCGCCTCGAGGGCCGCACCAAGGGCTACGGCGTAGGCATCCTCGTCGGCGAGAGCACGCGCAATGCCGTGCGCGACGTGATCTTCCGGGAGGTCGACCGCATCAAGGTGAAGGGGAAGGAGGAGGCGGTCACCATCTACGAGCCGCTGGGGCTCGAATCGGAGCTCGGCAAGACGCTGCAGGACGAGCTGAAGCTCTGGAACCAGACCCTGCGCGCGTACCGCGCGCAGCAGTGGGACCAGGCGGAAGTGGGGCTTCTCAACCTGCAGCGGATGAACCCCGGCTGCGGGCTCTATCAGGTCTACGCCGACCGGATCGCCGCGCTGCGGCGAAGCCCCCCGCCGGAGGGCTGGGACGGCGTGACCGCTTTCGACGAGAAATAGGGCTGGCCGAATGAAGCTTCGCGTCCTGGGTTGTTCCGGCGGAATCGGCGGGCGCCACCTCAGGACGACCTCGTTCCTGCTCGACAGCGACGTGCTGATCGACGCCGGCACGGGCGTCGGCGACCTGACGATCGCCGAGCTCTCGCAGATCGACCACGTCTTCATCACGCACTCGCATCTCGACCACGTCACCTCGATCCCGTTCCTCGTCGACACGGTGGGCGGCATGCGCGCCCGGCCGATCACGGTCTACGCCACGCGCGCGACCATCGAGATCATGCGCAACCACCTCTTCAACTGGGCGATCTGGCCCGACTTCACCGAGATCCCCAGCCCCGAGGCGCCGTTCCTGCGCTACGAGGACCTCGAGGTGGGCGGCTCGGTGGAGCTCGGCGGGCGCACCATTACCGCCATTCCGGCCCGGCATACGGTGCCGGCCGTCGGCTATCACCTCGACAGCGGCGCCGGGAGCCTCGTCTTCACGGGGGACACCGGGCCCAACGAGGCGCTGTGGAAGGTCGTCAACGCGATCGGCAACCTGAAGTACCTCATCATCGAGACGGCCTTTTCCAACAAGGAGCAGCGGCTCGCCGAGATCTCGCGCCACCTCTGCCCGAACACGCTCGCCGAGGAGCTGAAGAACCTCGAGCGCAACGCCGAGATCTACATCACCCACCTGAAGCCGGGCGAAATCGAGCCGACGATGCTCGAGATCGAGGAGTGCGCGGGGGCGTTCCGGCCGCGCCTGCTGCAGAACAACCTGGTGCTCGAGTTCTAGCCATGGGCGCCCCGGTCCAGCGCCCGACCGCCGAGCAGCTCGCCGGCCTCGCGCCGCTGGCGGGCCTGTCGTCCGAGCGGCTCGCCGAGCTCACCGAGGTGGCCGTGCTGGAGCGCGCGGCGCGCGGCACCGATCCCCTGAAGGCGAAGGCGAAAGCCGCCCAGTCGGTCTTTCTCCTGAGCGGCGAGCTTCTCGTCGCCTACGAGGGCGGCGGCACCCTCGTCCTGGTGGGCGGCACGGAGGAGACGCGCCAGGCGCTGAACCGCCAGGAGCGCCCGCTCGCGCGCACCAAGGCCATCACCGACGTCGACCTCGTCGCGCTCGACGACGAGGTTCTCGACATCCTCTCGAGCTGGGACCAGGCCGCGGGTGGCGAGGAGGGCGACACCGATGCCCGCATGCTCACCGGCGCGTTTGCGCTCAGCACGCTGCGCAACGGCGCCTTTGCCCAGCTCTCGCCCGCGCATATCGAGGAGCTCCTCAAGCGCTTCGAGCGTGTGAAGGTGGCGCGCGGCGAGGTGGTGATCCGCGAAGGCGACGAGGGCGACTTCTACTACGTCATCGAGTCCGGCCGCTTCCAGGTGGAGCGCCTGGTCGGCGGCGCGATGGTGCTGCTCGCCGAGCTGAAGGGCGGCGACGCCTTCGGAGAGGAGGCGCTCGTTTCCGAGGCGAAGCGCAACGCCACCGTGACGGCCGAGACCGACGGCGTGCTCCTGCGCCTTTCGCGCGAGGATTTCGACGAGCTGCTGAGAAAGCCGCTCCTGCGGCGCATCGGCTTCGAGGACGCAACCGAGCGCGTGCGCGAAGGCGCGCTGTGGCTCGACGTGCGCTATCCCTCCGAGTACCAGTACGACAAGCTGCCCGGCGCGATCAACGTGCCGCTCGCCGAGGTGCGGCACATGTTCGCCGTGCTCGACCGGAACAAGGAGTACGTCGCCTATTGCCAGACCGGCCGGCGCAGCGCCGCCGCAGCGTTCCTCTTTGCCCAGCGCGGCTTCAAGGTCTGGGTGCTCGAGGGCGGCCTGAAGAGCGCCGAGCGGGCGTGAAGCGCGCGAGCGCGTGAACAATTGCAAGAAATGCGTCCCCGCGCTGCCCGCCAGGGCCCTTGGCGTGCCGGAAAATCGTTGTAAATCATGGGTTCTAGGGCTAGCATCCAAGGTCTAAGCAACAATCCGCCGGACCCACCCCGGCGATCGCATCAAGAGCGCGACAAGGGAGGCAGTCGATGAGCGCAGTTCTCAGCCCGCACGCGGCAGCGCAGACGGACGTCGGTGCACGCCTGGCGTTCCAGAAGCAGCTGCAGGCGGTCACGAACAAGATCCACGCGACCAACAACATCGACGAGATCATGCTCGAGGTGAGCGCCGACATCTGCGCGCTCTTCAACGCCGACCGCCTCACCATCTACTCCGTCGGCGAGGACCGGCAGTCGATCGTCTCCAAGGTGAAGACGGGCCTCAACTCGTTCAAGGACCTGAAGCTGCCGATCGCGGAGCACTCGATCGCGGGATGGGTCGCGCTCACGAAGAAGACGGCGAACATCAAGGACGTCTACGACGAGGCGGAGCTGCGCGCCCTCCACCCCAGCCTGCGCTTCCTCCAGGAGGTGGACAAGCGCACGGGCTATCGCACCAAGCAGATGCTCGTCGCGCCCATCGTGGACCAGAGCGGCGGCGAGCTGATCGGCGTCATCCAGATCATCAACAACAAGGCGGGCGTGCCTTTCGGCAGCCTCACCGAGGACGGCGTCGCCGAGCTCTCCCAGACGCTCGCCATCGCGTTCAAGCAGCGCCAGAAGCCGCAGCTCGTCAAGACCAAGTACGACTACCTCATCTCCGACGCGGTGCTTTCCGCCGGCGAATTCGACCTCGCCTCGCGCCAGGCCCGCAAGAAGGCGATCGACATCGAGCAGGTGCTCACCGAGGAGTTCCAGGTGAAGCTCTCCGCCATCGGCGCGGCGCTGTCGAAGTTCTTCGGCGTGCCGTACGAGCCCTTCAAGCCCGACCGGGTAAAGCCGATGGAGCTCCTCAAGAACCTCAAGCGCGACTACGTCGAGGAGAACCAGTGGCTCCCGATCGACGACAGCAAGGAAGGGCTCGTCGTGCTGTGCCTCGATCCGGAGCGCATCCGCTCCTCGCGCATCGCCTCCAACGTGTTCCCGAAGTCCCGCATCGTCTTTCGCGTCACCACGCAGAAGGACTTCCGGGATACCGTCAACCAGTTCTACGGCGTTGAGACGGTCGACACCGGCGACATCGGCGACATCCTGTCCGGGATGGACGACGAAACCCCGGACATCGACGGCGGCGCGGATGACGTTTCCGCGGCGGCCGACAACGAGCTCGTCAAGCTCGTGAACAAGGTCATCATCGACGCCTACCACCAGGGCGCGTCCGACATCCACATCGAGCCCTATCCGGGCAAGGCGAAGACCGAGATCCGCTTCCGCAAGGACGGCTCGCTTGCTCCCTACATCGAGGTGCCGGCGAGCTACCGCGCGGCGATCGCAGCTCGCATCAAGATCATGTGCGACCTGGACATCTCCGAGAAGCGCAAGCCCCAGGACGGCAAGATCAAGTTCAAGAAGTTCGGCCCGCTCGACATCGAGCTTCGCGTGGCCACCATCCCGACCGCCGGCGGCGTCGAGGACATCGTCATGCGTATCCTCGCCGCCGGGGAGCCGATCCCGCTCGACAAGATGGGCTTCTCGCCGAGGAACCTCGAGCAGCTGCAGGCCGCGGTCTCGAAGCCCTATGGCCTGTTCTTCGTCTGCGGCCCGACGGGCTCGGGCAAGACGACGACCCTGCACTCGATCCTCAAGTACCTCAACACGCCGGACACGAAGATCTGGACGGCCGAAGACCCGGTCGAGATCACGCAGAAGGGCCTGCGCCAGGTGCAGGTGAACAAGAAGGCGGGTCTCGACTTTGCCGCCGTCATGAAGGCGTTCCTGCGCGCCGACCCGGACATCATCATGGTCGGGGAGATGCGCGACAAGGAGACCACCTCGACCGGCATCGAGGCTTCGCTCACCGGCCACCTGGTGTTCGCCACGCTGCACACCAACTCCGCGCCGGAATCCATCATCCGCCTGCTCGACATGGGGATGGACCCGTTCAACTTCTCCGACGCGCTCCTCGGGATCCTGGCACAGCGCCTCGCGAAGCGCCTGTGCAGCTGCAAGCAGGCGTACACGCCCGAGCCGGCCGAGCTCACGGCCTTCCTCAAGGAGTATTGCGAGGAGCTCATGAATACGCCGCGCTTCAAGGCCGATCCCAAGGGCGCCATGGAGGCGGTCTACAAGGAGTGGGTGAAGCTCTACGGCAACGACAAGGGCCAGCTCACCTTCTACAAGCCGGTCGGCTGCGACAAGTGCGGCGGCAGCGGCTTCAAGGGCCGCTGCGGCCTGCACGAGCTGCTCATCGCCACGGACAAGCTGAAGAAGCTGATCCAGGAGCATGCGCGCGTCGCCGAGATGCTCGCCCAGTGCCTGGAAGACGGCATGCGCACGCTGAAGCAGGACGGCATGGAGAAGTGCCTGTCCGGCATCACGCATATCAAGGAAGTCCGCTCGGTCTGCATCAAGTAGCGCCCCGGTGAGCACCCTGCTCGACAGCTCGCAGCCCAGCCTCGCCGCCGCTGCCGATCCGGTGGCCGACCTCATGCACCGGCTCGAGCAGCTGAACGCGGTGGGCGCCTCGCTTTCCGCCGAGCGCGACATCGACCGCCTGCTCGAGTCCATCCTCGTGGCCGCCAAGACGATCACGCGGGCCGACGGCGGAACGCTCTACCGCGTCACCGAGGAGCGGACGCTTCGCTTCGAGATCGTCAGGACCACCTCGCTGCGGTACTACCTCGGCGGGACGACCGGCAACCCGGTGCCCTTCTATCCCATCCAGCTCTACAAGGACGGCCGCCCGAACAACGGCATGATCGCCGCGCATGTGGCGCTGACGGGGAAGACGACCAACATCGCCGACGCCTACACCGCCGAAGGCTTCGACTTCAGCGGCACCCGGGCCTTCGACGCGAAGACCGGCTACCGGTCGAAGTCCTTCCTCACCGTGCCGATGCGCAACCACGAGAACGAGATCATCGGCGTGCTGCAGCTCATCAACGCGACGGACCCGGCCACCGGGGAAATCGTCGCGTTTTCCGCCTCCGACCAGCGTCTTGCCGAATCCCTCGCCTCCCAGGCGGCGATCGCGCTCACCAACCGGATGCTCATCAACCAGCTCGAGCATCTCTTCGAGTCGTTCATCAACCTCATCAACGGCGCCATCGACGAGAAGTCGCCGTACACGGGCGGCCACTGCCAGCGCGTGCCCGTGCTCACGATGATGCTCGCCGAGGCGGTGAGCGATACGGCGGAGGGCCCGCTGAGCGACTTCTCGATGACGGAGAAGGACCGCTACGAGCTCAAGATCGCGGGCATGCTGCACGACTGCGGCAAGGTCACGACCCCGGTCCACGTCGTCGACAAGGCGACGAAGCTCGAGACGATCTTCGACCGCATCCACCTCATCGACACGCGCTTCGAGGTGCTCAAGCGCGACGCGGAGATCCTGTCGCTGCGCAAGCGCCTCGCGCTCCTCGAGGCCGGCAGGACGCTCGACGCCGCCGACGAGGAGCGGCGCCTGCGCGAGCGGCTGCGCGAGCTGGACGACGACTGCCGGTTCCTGCGCGCCTGCAACATCGGCGGCGAGCGCATGCGGGACGAGGACATCGCGCGCGTTCGCCGCATCGCGCGCTACCGCTGGCGCGACGTGGCGGGCCACGAGGCCGACTTCCTCACCGCGGACGAGGTGAAGAACCTCACCATCCGCTCGGGAACGCTCACCGAGGAGGAGCGGCAGATCATCAACCATCACATCGTGGCGACGATCCGCATGCTCGAGGCGCTGCCCTGGCCCAAGCACCTCGCCAAGGTGCCCGAGTACGCCGGCGGCCACCACGAGCGCATGGACGGCAAGGGCTATCCCAAGGGGCTCACGCGCGAGCAGATGTCGGTGCCGGCCCGCTGCATGGGGATCGCCGACATCTTCGAGGCCCTTACCGCCAAGGACCGGCCCTACAAGAAGGGCAAGACCCTCTCCGAGTCGCTCGAGATCCTCGGGCGCATGAAGCTCAACAACCACATCGACCCGGACCTCTTCGACATCTTCGTGCGCCGCAAGGTCTACCTGCGCTACGCGCACATGTTCCTGGACGAGGACCAGATCGACGAGGTCGACGAGTCCCGCATTCCGGGCTACGCGGGCTGAGGCGCCCTCTAGGGCAGCTTCGCTGCTTCGGCGGGAACTCCCGCCGCACCGCCCCGGTGCCTGAGCAGCAGCTCCAGATTCGCCTTCAGCGAGCCGTGGCCGTCGAGTACGTTGCCCTTGGGCGTGTGGTACTCGAGGAAGGAATTGTCGTCGGTCGAAATCCAGTGCGTGGCGGGCACGCCGAAAGCATTGAGGAAGGCGTCCAGGTCCGCCGGGTCGAGGATCAGCGCCTCGCGCACGTTATCGGCATGCTCGCCGAGGATGGCGAGCAGCGAGGCGAAGGTCGGCGTGCGCTTCAGCGCCGTCATGCGCTCGGCGGTCGGCTCGCGCGTCGGGTCGTTCGAGGCGACGATGATGCCCTGGTTGCCGATGAAATAAAGCCAGACGTAGCGGAACTCGGAGCGCACGGAGCCCAGGATGTAGAGGATGTCGACCGGCTCGACGTGATGCAGCTGGATCCACTGCTGCAGCACCCCGTCGGGGCGCAGCCGCCGCTTCGCGAGCTGGTAGAACTCCCGGTTGTAGAGCGAGGCGGCGCCGGCGAACCAGATGGACGAGATCTCCATGCTGATGAGATCGTAGGAGCGCTGCTGAA
Source organism: uncultured Enterobacteriaceae bacterium (assembly GCA_964461055.1). Classification (GTDB taxonomy): domain Bacteria; phylum Pseudomonadota; class Gammaproteobacteria; order Burkholderiales; family SG8-39; genus SCGC-AG-212-J23. The sequence continues at coordinate 17,038 of CAYWSG010000027.1, forward strand.
GCATCAGGAAATTGCGCCCGTCCGTAATATGGACCTCGACGCCTTCGCGCCCGGTTACCCCGGCGTTGACGCTCCTGAAATGCTTGTCGGTCATGCGAACGATGTCGGCGCTCAGCTCGACGATCTCCACGTTGCGGAAGCCTGCCTCGTGGAGCGTGCGCGCCGAGACGCCGGTGCCGTAGCCGATGACGAGCGCGTTGTCGCGCGCATCGGTGTGGAGCAGGGGCGCAACGGCAAAGCCCACCTGCGCCGGCATCTCGCCGGTGACATCGTCATTGCCCTGGAACTTGCCGTTGGTCAGGAGCGTAAGCGTCCGCTTGCCGTCCTTGTCGGTGCGGACGGTCACGGTGGTGAGCCCGCCATCGGCGCTTTCGGCGTGGTCGATGACGTCACCCCACGCCTGCTTGGCGAAGTAGACATTGGAGCCGGTCGATAACGCGGTGTAATCCAGCGTTGCCGGCTGCGCGACGAGGAGGCCGACCAGGCCGGCGGCCGGAAGCCACGCGAACGCGCTGCGCCGCAGGGGCGAGAGCGCCACCACCAGGACGCCGAGGGCGAGCGACATCGCGGCGACAATCTGCACCGAGCGCAGGGCGCCGATGGTCGGGATCAGGACGAAGCCGGCCACGAGCACCCCGGCGATGTTGCCGAGCGTGTTGAGCGCCGCGGCATGCCCGAGCGCGGCGAAGCGGCGCTGCGGGAAGGCGCGCCCGATGCACTCCATGGCGACGGGGTAGAGCGCTCCGATGAACGTGGCGGCCGGGAACATGACGAGCCAGCACACCGCGCCGCGGACGAGCTCGCGGGCGCCGAACTGCCCCATGAAAGGCCAGCCGGCAAAGGAGGCAAAGTACTCGGGGAGTGCATCCCACATGAAAGCGCTCAGCAGGACCGTCGCCGCCAGGCCGAATTCGAGCGACGCGAGCAGGACCGGCAGGGTGAGCGCTGTCCGAAGGAGGCGGCGGCCGACCTCCGCGCCGGCGCCGAGCCCAAGCAGGAACGCGAACAGCATGAGGGCGAATGCGTAGACGCTGTTGCCCGCCACGACGGCGAGCAAGTGCACGTAGTTCACTTCCAGCGCAAGCGTGACGAAGCCACCGACGGTGAGCAGCACAAGCGCAACCACGCCAAGCGCCCGAACGGGGCCGGCGACCGGGGCGAGGCTTGCGGTACCCGCGCCGGCCTCCCCACGGGAGGCCGGCGCGTTGTCGCCCGCGGCCCATTGCGTCCGCAGCCGAAAGGCGATGAATGCGACGGCAAGGTTGGCGGCGGCGGCGAGGAGCGTGGTCTTGAGCAGCCCGAGGGCCGGAATGATGAGGTAGCCGGCGAGCAGGGCGCCGAAGGCGGCGCCGAGCGTGTTCGCGCCGTAGAGAAGCGCCACGGAGAGGCCGAGCGAGCTCGCGCGGGACCCGAGGAACCGGGCGAGCAGCGGAAGCGTCATTCCCATCAGGATCGTGGGAACGAGCAGCGCAAGCGCCCCGAGCGCGAGGCGGAAGACGGTCAGGATCCCTGCTTCGGGCGCAATCCCGGTCGCCACGGCGGTGTAGAGACCCTGGATCCCGGCGAAGACGAGCGGCGTGGAGAGGCAGAACACGCCGATGCCGAGCTCGCAGAACCCGTAGAGCGTGAGCGCGTCGCCGCGCTTTTCGGCGAGCAGGCCGCCGAGCCATGCGCCGAGCGCCATGCCGCCCATGTAGGTGGCAAGGACGGTGTACATCGCCGTCGACGTGCTGCCGAAGGTGAGGGCGAGGGACTTGGAAAACAGCACCTGGTAGACGAGGCCGGCGAAGCCGGAGACCACGAACATCGCCGCCACGGCCCGGGCCTGCCGGCTGGCGCCAGCCGCCCGCGCCGCGGCCGGCGGCGCTTCCGCATGGTCCGCCACGACCTGCGGCACCCATGCGGCGGCGAGCCGGCGGAAGTGGACCATGCTGATCCACACCGTCGCGATCGAGACGACCCAGGTGAGCCCGGGCACCTCGATGAACGCCTGCGGCGCGAAGCGCACCCCGAGGAGCCACAGCATCGTGAGCGCCGTGCCTACGAAGATGGCGCCGCGGCGGACGGGATGGTCCCATGCGAGCGGGCGGGTGCAGAGCGCCTGCATCGCGAGCGCTGCCGGCACGCCCGCCACGAGGTCGATCAGGTAGTGCTCGCCGAGCCCGATCGTGGCGAGAGCGGTAAGAGTGAGCAGCACGGCGAAGCCCTTGCGGACCCAGCGGCCGAGGAACCACCCGTTGAACCACAGGAGCAGCGCCCAGCCGAAGTGCATCGAAGGGATGCCGTTGCGCGGCGCCGCGTCGATGATCTGAGCCGCGTAGGAGATGTGCTCGGCCGGCGGCATGGCGAAAGGGAACATGCTCGAGAATGCGTAGCCCGGTCCGGAAATGGGGCAGATCTGGTAGAGCGCCATGGCGATGCCGCCGCTCACCGTGGTGAGCATGAACGCGCTCGCGGGCCAGCGCAGGTGGCTGCGGATCTGCAACGCGTAGAAGACCGAGAACGCGTAAGGAAGCATGTGGTACGCGGTGAGCAGCAGCCGGTCGAAGTAATAATAGGTGTTGACCAGCTGAGAGACGACGACTGCCGGCTCGATGCCGTACGAAGCGTCGATCCGGTAGGCCGCGCCGTCGAACGTTGCCGGGTGAAACGCTGCCGTAAGGTTGAGGTATGGACCGATGCTGAGTCCATAAACCTTCAGGACGACCAGCGCGCCAAGAAGCAGCCCGTAGTCAAGGCGCTGCTCCCGCCGGCCGAGGAAGAATCCCCATAGAAGCAGCGCTAAGCCCACGAGTCCCGGGCCCGCGCTCAGCGTGCCGATCCAGTACACGAGCCGGTTGAGCGTATCCGACGGTACGTAGTACAGGAGGACGATGTCGAGCGCCGCGCCCGCGAGGAGCACCCAGAGCCCGCGCCGCCAGTTCGGGAGGTGGTACACGGCGTACAGCACGAACGCGTGCAGGAACGTCGAGCCGGCGTTGAACACCCAATGCGGCGACTCGACGATGCCGATGAGAAGCTCGAGTGGCGGATGCACGATGCCCGTGAGGGCGAGCAGCTGCACCAGCAGGAGCATGCCGGCCGCCACGATGAGCGCGATCTTGAGGTCTTGGAGCATGGATCAGGGGGCCTTGCCAGGCCGGGGCGGTTAGCCCCGGCCCTTCTTGATGCAGTCGCCGCGGACTAGCGGCAGGATGCGGGACGGAACTTCGCCGGGATGCTGCCGCCGCTGCAGTCCCAGCCGGTGCCGTCGGCCGTAGTGAGCTGCAGGGTGCCGTTGGCGATGGCGGTGTTCACGCCGACGGACTTCATGGTCGCCGTGAGCACCAGGGTGCCTGTGGTGCCGGCGCCTGTGGTGATCTCGATGTTGGCGACGTACTTGCCTGACGTGCTGCCCATGACCGCCGCGGCCGACGAGGGCCAGATGCCCTGGTCCGAGTAGTACTCCGCCAATGGCGTCTTGCCTGCCTGCGTGAGATATACCGCCTCGTTAACCTGGGCGCGTGCCAGGTAGTCCTGGTAGGCCGGCATGGCAACCGCCGCCAGGATGCCGATGATCGCCACCACGATCATCAGCTCGATCAGCGTGAATCCCCTTTGCTCCCTGAATCGCGTATGCATGGTTTGCGGCCTCCCTCCCCCGGTGCCGTCGCTTTTTCCTATGCCGGGCAGAAAGCGGGGGCCCGCAGGCCCCCGCTCGTCTGCACCGATACTGATCGCCTTAACGGCAGGAAGCCGGGCGGTACTTCGGCTGGATGTCGCCGCCGCGGCAGTCCCAGTTCTTGCCGCCATCGGTCGTGCTGAGCTCGAGCGTGCCGCTGGCAATCGCCGAGTTGACGCCGGTCGACTTCATCGTCGCGGTCAGCACGAGCGTGCCGGTCGTCCCTTGGCCGGTCGTGATCTCGATGTTATCGACGTACTTGCCGCTCGTGTTGCCCATGACGGCCGCGGCCGAGGAGGGCCAGATACCCTGGTCAGCGTAGTACTCGGCGAGCGGCGTCTTGCCGCCGGCCGTCAGTGACACGGCCTCGGAAACCTGCGAGCGGGCGATGTAGTCCTGGTACGCCGGGATGGCGACCGCCGCCAGAATGCCGATGATCGCCACCACGATCATCAGTTCGATCAGCGTGAAACCCTTCTGAAGATGCTTCATGTGACTCCCTCCACGTTTATGCGTTTCGACTTCGTTCCAGGCGGATTGCCTGCGCCGTCTTACCTGCACGAACCGTGCCAATGCCGCGAGGAGCGTGGATCGGCCAGATGGGGGTCCCAAAACCCGCTAAAGCGGTATTTTTTCACGCATTTCCGGCCTCCGACCCTGACACTTTGCGGCCGGGATGGCCAATTTTCGTCACTTCCGGGAGATGTGGAAGACGAGCTCGCGGGTGAGCTCTTCCACGAGCTCGGGCGCGTAGCCGAGGTCGGTCAGCTTCCAGCGAAATGCATTTCCGAGGCGCGCCTTGCTGTAGACCCCGAGCCTTTGCTCGTCGCTGAAGCGAGCGGCGCGCTCGCACAGCACGCGGGCCTCCGCGGCGATGCGTCGCGGCGGCAGCGTCTTGCGGCCCATCTGGTCCAGCGGGCAACTGCGGGCGAATTGCTGCGCAAGCTCGCCCGCGAACTCATCGACGCGTTTTCCGGGAAGACGGAACCACCGCATGCGCGCGCCGGCCGATCGTGTGCGCTAGATCGTCGCGGCGGCCTTGGCCGCGCGCTGCTCACGCCAGGCCACTACCTTCGCAAAGAGGTATTGCAGAGGGTAGAGCGTCTGGCGGATGTACGACTGGGGCACGCGCTCCGCCGCCGGCCCTGAAAGCCCGAACTCGCTGGGCCAGTGACCGGGGTGGTAGGCCGTGCCGAAGAGCCATTCGTGGAAGGCGAACACGACGCCGAGGTTCTTGCCGGCCGCCGCGGCGTCCTTCGCATGGTGCCACTGGTGCATGAATGGGCTCACGAAAAGATACTTGAGAAAGCCGGGATAGCGAATGCGGACGTTCGTGTGGATGTAGTAGTTGTGGTAGAGATAGATCGCGAATGCGAGCCCCACCGCCGCCGGCGCAAAGCCCATCCGGATCACGATCGCATTGAAGAGCGCCCCGAAGACGACCTCGAGCGGATGAAGCCGCGTGGTTGTGAGCACGTCGACCTTCTCCGCCGTGTGGTGTACGGCATGAAACGACCACAGCGCCGGAACGACGTGCTCGAGGCGATGGCGCCAGTACACGAGGAAGTCGAACGCCCAGATTCCGAGCAGGACCTGCGCCCAGAACGGCAGGGTCGACAGCATCGGAAACCAGGCGCGCTCGGTACCGTAGATGGCGCTCACCATCCAGGTGATGAGCGCGCCCATCGAAAGCAGCGACAGCCATACGCCCTGGCTCGCGTACACGATGTCGAGCCAGAATTCGTAGCTGCGGAACTTCGCCCGGCGCCGCACCGCGGGAAGTAGCCACTGGAACGGGAGTGCGACAAGCAGAACGACGCCTACGTTCAGCAGCGTGCGGGCATAGTCGCGCACCACCCAGGCGTAAGGTCCGTAGATCTGGTCGATGCGGCTCACGGGCACGCTGTCCTGCGCTCCGGCAGGGCCGCACACGAGGAGGAGCACGAAGGCGGCGAGCGCCGGCGCAAGGGCTTTCATGCGGGGGAGGCTAGCACACGAGGCAATCGAGCCCCCGGAACTACGCCTCGGATTCCTCCGAGGACAGGCATGGCACAATGCACGCAGCCTCGAACCGGGCTCAGTCGATACAAGAAAAGAACCGGCCGCCTACCTTGAGTCATTCTTTTTCAGCCCGATCGCCTGGCGCGCCTGAGTGCGCGGCAGCTCTCGTCACGCTTGCCTTCGCCTGGGCGTGCGCGGCGTTCGCTCGCCAGCCGATGCTCGCTTCCTTTGCCGACGACGGCGTGAGCTATCTCGTCATGGCACAGGTGTTCTCACCATGGCAGCCCGCCTCGGCCGCCGTGCTCGATGCGTTTCCGCGCGAGGCCTTCTATCCGCCGCTCTTTCCCCTGATTCTCGCGGCGACGGGCGCGGCGCACGACATCGCGCTCGCCTACACGGTCACCGCGCTCATCCAGGCGGCATGCCTGCCGCTCGTGTACCTCCTCGCGGTTCGCCTGCTCGGCGCGCGCTGGAGCGCGGTGGCGGCGACCATATCGGTGGCGCTGCTGCCTTCGTTGTGGGTCCACGCGAAAGGCATCCTGAGCGAGCCGCTCTTCTCCCTTCTCCTCCTCGGCGTGCTGCTCGCCTTGCCTTCGGGGCGAAGTGAAGCAGATCGCGGCCGGCCGTGGCTGTCCGGCGCACTGCTGGCGGTCCTGCTGGCGGCCCTGGTGCTGACGAGAACGGCAGGACTTGTCCTCGTTGCCGGTTACGCCCTTTGGGCGCTCGCGCGGAGAGAGCGTTCCGTGCGGGAGCGCGTCATGCTCGCCGTACCGGCGGCCGCCGCTGTCCTCGCGTATGCCGCCTGGCTCGTCGTCCGCCCCGAGGACACGTCCGACAACTACGCTCGCATCATCGGGGGCCTCATCCAGTCGCTTCTCGCGGCGGATAACCCGGCGGCCGTCCTCCTTGCGAGCCTCGCGCGGCAGGCGAACGCGATCGGCGAAGCGTGGGTCGGGAGCCTGATGCTCTTCTGGGTCGAGGGACGGGCGCTGCGCGTCACGCTCGCCTGCCTCGTCGGCGTCCTCGCGCTCGTCGGCCTGGCGAGGCGGCTTCGTGCCGCAGCCCCGGACGGCTGGATCCTGGTTGCTTACCTCGTCACGTTCCTCCTCTGGCCTTTCAACGACCAGGTGACGCGCTTTCTGCTGCCGGCGCTTCCCGTGCTCCTCGTGTACGCGTTCGAGGCAGCCGGCGCGCTGCTGCGCCGTGCCGCGCGCCCGGCGGCGCTCGGCCATGCGGTGCTCGCGCTGCTTGTCGCGAGCCTCGGCATTCCCGGCCTCGCGTTCATGCACGGCCGGGCGCAGCAGGACGAGCAGCTCGCGCGGAGCGCCGTCTGGTACCGCACGCCCGACCTCGATGAAGCGCGGCGCAAGGCGCAGGTCCACCTCGATCTGCTTGCGGACATGGAGGTCATCCGCGAAGTGACGGCAAAGGATGACCGCGTCATGTGGTACGTGCCGGCGTACATCTCCCTGCTCGCCGACCGCCGGGCCGTGCGCGCGCCGGAGGCGTGGCTGCCGGCGGCGCAGTACCACGAGCGGCTCGTTGCAGCGCATCCGGACTACGTGTTTCTGAGCGTCTTCCATCCCCGGGACACGCGCAGCGACGCCGCCTGGCAGGCGGGGGTCGCGGCGTTCGAGGGAAGCGAGGTCGTCCACGCCCGCCGCGGTACGGACGGCGCCTACTCCTCCGTGCTGCTGAAGCCGACCTTGCCGGCACCGCGGGCGGCGCGGCGCCCGTGATGCGGCTGCTCGCGTCCGGCCGTCCCCTCGGCGTTCTCGTCCGCGAGGGCTCACGCTACACCGCGGCTTCCGCGGTGGCGCTTGCCCTCGACTTTGGCGTGTACGTGTCCCTCATCCGTCTCGCCGAAGTCTCGTACCTCCTGGCCGCTCCCGTCGGCTTCGCCGTCGGCCTTGCGGCGGTCTACACGCTGAGCGTGCGCTGGGTCTTCCAGGACCGGCGGCTTGCGAGCGCGCGCCTCGAGTTCACGATCTTCGCGCTCATCGGCCTCGCCGGCATGGCGCTCAACCAGGGCGCGCTCTTCGTGGGCGTCGAGTGGCTGCGCCTGTCGTACGAGGCTGCCAAGTTCGTGTCCGCCGGGATCGTGTTCTGCTTCAACTTCGGCGCGCGCAAGCTTCTTCTTTTCACTCCGCGGGCATGACGGCTGACCGGGCACGCGCTGTCATCATCGGGGCCGGCCCCGCCGGGCTGACCGCCGCCCACGAGCTCGTCGAGGCCGGCGTGCAAGACCTCGTCGTGCTGGAAGCGACCGGCGAGATCGGCGGCCTCGCGCAGTCGGTGAACTACAAGGGCAACCGCATCGACATCGGCGGCCACCGCTTCTTCTCGAAGTCCGACTGGGTGATGCAATGGTGGCTGCGGATGCTGCCCCTTGCCGCGCCGTCCAAGGCGGAAGAGGGCGCCACCCGGCTCGCCTTCCAGGGCAAGTGGCGCGAGCTCTACGACGCCGGGACGGCATGCGAGTCGGACCCGGACGTCATGCTCCTTCGCCGGCGGCTCTCGCGCATCTACTTCGGCGGCAAGTTCTTCGACTATCCGCTCAAGGCCAACCTCGACACGGCGCTCAAGCTCGGCCTGCGCGACTGCATGGCGTTCGCCGCGAGCTACGCCTACGCGCGGCTCTTCCCTCGCCGCCCGGAGCGCAGCCTGGAGGACTTCTTCATCAACCGGTTCGGCGATCGCCTGTACCGGCGCTTCTTCAAGGAGTACACGGAAAAGGTCTGGGGCACGCCCTGCGAGCACATCAGCGCGGAGTGGGGCGCGCAGCGGGTGAAGAGCCTCTCCATCGGGAAGGCCCTTCGCCACGCGCTGCTCAAGCCCTTCCGAAGCGCGGGCGGAGGGGTCGGCGGCGCGGAGCAGACCTCGCTCATCGAGCGCTTCCTCTACCCGAAGTACGGGCCGGGGCACATGTGGGAGGCAACCGCGAGGAAGGTGCAGGCGGCCGGCGCACGCATCGAGTTCCACTCGCCCGTGCGAGCGCTGGAGCACGACGGCAGGCGCGTGCGCGCGCTGCGCGTGCAGCGGCCCGACGGGTCGACCGCGCGCTACGAGGCCGACACGTTCATCTCCACCATGCCGGTGCGCGAGCTCATCGCCGGGCTCGAGCCGGCCGCGCCCGAGCGCGTCCGCGAGGTCGCCGCAGGGCTCCAGTACCGGGACTTCCTCATCGTCGGCCTGCTCTACCGGAGACTGCGGCCCACCGCGGCCGGCCGCGGCCCGCTCAACCTCGTGCCCGACAACTGGATCTACATCCAGGAGCCGGGCGTCAAGGTGGGCCGGCTGCAGGTCTTCAACAACTGGAGCCCTTACCTCGTGAGCGAGCCGGACACCGTGTGGGTGGGGATGGAGTACTTCTGCAACGAGGGCGACGAGCTCTGGAGCATGACCGACGAAGCGCTGAAGCGCCTCGCCGTGGACGAGCTCGGCGCACTGCGCCTCGCCGACGCGGCGGACCATCTGGACGCGGTCGTGATCCGCATGCCGAAGGCGTACCCCGGCTATTTCGGCAGCTACGCGTCGTTCGGCGAAGTGCGGCGCTATGTGGACGGATTCGAGAACCTCTTTCTCGTCGGCCGCAACGGCATGCACCGCTACAACAACCAGGACCACTCGATGCTCTCGGCCAAGCGGGCGGTGGAGGCCATCCTCGCCGGCAGCACCGACAAGTCGCCGATCTGGGACGTCAATATCGACGACGAGTACCACGAGGAATCGTCCGCGTGAGCGCGGCCGCATCGGCGAGGGTCCTGCACGTGCTTCCGCATCCCGGCGGGGGCGGCGAGGCCTACGTCGAGCGCCTGGCCGGCCTGCGCGGCTATCGCATGGACAGGGTGTTTCTCGCCGAGACGCCCGACGAGCGCCGGCTTGCGGTCGCGGGCGCTGCGCTGCGCGCTTCCTGGCATGCGCGACGGTATGACCTCGTTCACCTGCACGGAGAAGTGGTCGCGGCCCTTTGCCTGCCGGCCATGCTCGCGCGGCCCGCGGTCGTCACCTTGCACGGTCTTCATCTCCTGCGACGTTCCATCGGGGCACAACGACTGGCGGCAACCGCTGGCCTGCGCGCCACGGCCTGCTTGGCACGCCGGATGATTTGCGTGTCGTTGGAAGAGCTGGCCGAGGCGAGCGCGCTTTTGGGCCCTAGCGCGCGCTCCCGACTGGCGTACATCCCCAATGGCGTACCGGTCGGCGATCCGCCGTCCGCCGTCGAACGTCGGCGCGGAAGGGCCGCGCTCGGCATTGGGGAGGAGGCGACGGTGGGCGTGTTTGTGGGTGCTCTGGAAGCGTACAAGGACCCGGCGACCGCGGTGCGCGCCGCCCTGCAGGTTCGCCGCGAAGGCATTCCGCTCGTCCTGCTGCTGGCGGGCGAGGGCTCGCTACGCTCAGAGCTTTCGCGCCTGAGCGCTGCCGCCCCGGACGGGCTTCGGCTCCTCGGCCATCGCTCCGACGTGACGGACGTTCTGTCGGCTGCCGATTTCTTCGTTCTGCCGTCGCTTCGCGAAGGCCTGGCGTTCGCTCTTCTCGAAGCCATGCACGCAGGGCTGGCGCCGGTCGTCTCCGACGCGCCGGGCAATGTCGAGGCGGTAGGCGAGTCGGGCATTGTCGTGCGCAGGGGCAGCGTCGAGCAGTTCGCAGAGGCGTTTCGCCTCCTCGCCACAGATTCGAGTCGCCGTGCGACGCTCGGCGCCGCGGCACGCGCGCGTGTCGTCACGAGCTATTCCCTGGAAGGCATGCTCGCGAGCACGGCGCGCGTCTACGACGACGCCCTCAGCCGCGCCGCAGGCGCAGCACGCCCAGAAAGAAGCTGGAAAAGACGAGCTGGACGCCGAGGATGAGCGCGGTTACCGCGGGCGCCACGATGCGCAGCGTCGACTCGGGCTCCAGCGCTCCGAACGAGGCGCGACCCCAGAGGCCGACGGCGTAGGCGCTCGCCGCCAGCCCGGCAAGGACGAGCACCAGTCCCGCGGCCATGCCCGCCTCGATGGTGACCACCGATGTGAGGCGGCGAATGCGCGGATCCTCCGGCAGCAGGCGGGCGTTGATCGCGAACACCTTCGCCAGCACGGCGAACGAGATGGCCTGGAAGCCGCAGACGATGGCCGCCACGCTGTAGACGAGCGTGTTGACGTCGACGCCGACGGTGCCGACGATGCGCCGCGGGCCGGGCAGGAGCCACAGCATCGAGAGGAGCCCGGCGAGCATGAGCACGATCCCGGGGTACAGGAACAGCCACCGCGGGCTGAAGAGGAGCAGAAAGCGCAGGTGTCGCCAGCCGTCGCGCCACGGCCGCAGGTGCGGCGCGCGCGTGCGGCCCGCCGGAGACAGCGTTGCCGGCACTTCCGTGACGCGCAGGCGCTCCACCGTGGCCCGCACGACCATCTCGCTCGCGAACTCCATGCCTTCGGTCGCGAGCCCGAGGGCCCGGATCGCGTCGCGGCGGAAGCCGCGCAGTCCGCAATGGAAGTCGCCCACGGGACTGCGATAGAAAAGCCGGCCGATGCCGCTCAAGACCGGATTGCCGAGGTAGCGGTTGAGCACCGGCATCGCCTGCGGCGCGATGCCGCCGAGGAAGCGGTTGCCCATGACGAGGTCCGCGCCCTCGCGCAGCGCGGCGAGGAAGGGATCGAGCGCCGAGAAGTCGTAGCTGTCGTCCGCGTCGCCCATGATGACGTAGAGGCCGTGCGCCTCGTGGATCCCCCGGCGCAAGGCGTTGCCATAGCCGCGGCGGCGCTCGGAGACGACGCGTGCGCCGGCGCGTCGCGCGGCATCCTGCGAGCCGTCGGTGCTGCCGTTGTCCACGACCAGCACTTCGCCCGCCGTGCCGGTGCGCTCGAGCCACGCCTTCGCTTTCGCCACGCAAACGCCGACGGTCTCGATCTCGTCCAGGCAGGGCATGAGGATCGTGAGCTCGCAGGCCTGCGGGCTCAGCGCTGCTTCGTTGGCCGTGCTTCTATCCACTGTTCTCCCCAGGGCCCTTCCGCCGCCTTCTCGTAGCGGGGGAAGTGCTGCTTCATGAAGGTCTCGGTGCCTTCGTCGTGCACCATGATAATGCGCGGCGAGCGCAGGAACGGGTCGTTCTGCACGAGGTCCTGGCTATAGAAGCCCGTGCGGAAGTTCACGAACACGACCTCGCGCCGTGCCTCGGAGGCCGGCGTGGCGAGCGGCGGTACCTGGCCGAGGTGCCGGTCGACGAAGCTCTCGACCTGCACGAGCCGCAGCCCGACCGCGAGCGGTATGGACAGCAGCGCCGCCCAGGCGGCCATCGCCGGCAGTCGCGCCTCGTCCTCGCCAGGGCGGCACAGGGCCACCGCGGCGAGCACCGGTAGCGCGAAGAACGCCGGATAGGCGTAGCGGTAGCCCCAGCCGTGGCCCTGGTCGAAGCGGACGAAGAAGTAGCCCACGATGGTGACGGCGAACGCAGCGGCGAGGAGCTTCGCCTCCACCCCTGGCCTGTGTCGGCTGCGTAGTCCGTATGCCGCGAGAACGACGAGCCCTGCGGTGCTCCAGGTCCAGAGCTTCGACAGCCCGGCAAGGCGCGCTTGAACGAACTCCATCGTGAAGCTTGGAAGCGCGCCGCGGATCGCGCCGTCGATTGCCTGCACCACCGCGGAAGCGGCAGCGCCGAGGGCCGTGGTCGAGCTCGATGCGGCGGCCTGGCCGGCTGCGCCCGCGCCCGGCTCGGCGAGGGGTCGCACGAGATCGAGCAGGTAAAAATGCCAGCCGAGGCCCAGAAGCGCACAGAGCGGCACGTATCCCGCGAGAAGGGCGGCGAGCGCTCCGAACGAGCGGCGCGCCGCCAGCCAGGCGAGGAACGCCAGGCTGAAGAGCGCGTGAGGCACCGGATTGTGGAGCGTGAGCGCGAGCGAGCCGACGAGTCCGGCGAGCGCCGCACGGCTCGGCGTGGGCTTGAGGAGGAGGACCGCAAAGGTGGCATTCAGCAGCAGGTGCGCCGGCAGCGAATAGAAGGAGATCGAGCTGATGACGAAGACCGGCGAGGCGAGGAGCAGCAGGACCGCCCACCCGCCCGCTTCCGTGGAGGCGTCCGTCGCGCCCCCCGCTGCGCTCGCGAGGCGATGGACGGCCGGGATGGCGAGCGCTCCGAGCAGAGGGTTGGCGACCCAGGGAACGCCGAGCCAGGCGAAAGGTGCGAGCAGCAGCGCGAAGCCGGGCCAGTACGCGCTCGAGACGGCGCCGCTCGACCCGTCCATGCGAAAGAAATAGCTCTGGAAGAAAGGCGGGATCAGGCGGTCGAGCCAGGCCACCGGAAGCTCGCCGGCGAGCCGTCCGGTGGCAAAGGCCTCGGCCTGGAAGAGGGCCGAGTACTCGTCCATCGACAGGGGGTGCGCGTGGTAGGCGAAGCGCGCGCCGGCACAGAGCAGGGCGAACGCGGCCGCCGCAAGAAGCCACGGCCGACGGGCGGCGAAGCGCACGACCCCGAGCGCCTCGTCGCTCCGGCGCAGGGCGAAGGCGAGGACCACCGCGGCGAAGAGAAGGACGTTGCCGTGCGTGTCGAAGGCGCGCAGCAGGTACCAGAAGATCGGGCTGAAGCGATCGGGATTTCCGTCCTGCTGTCGCCAGAGGAGCAGCTGCACGAGCGCAGCGAGCACCGTGCAGCGCACGAGCAGCCGCGCCGCGGCTCCATTTGAGGAAATCATGGCAACAGTGTATACGGTCGCCTCGGCCCCGATAAAAGCGTCCCGCATGAGCGCTGCGCCGCCTGCACGCATTGCAGTAGTCCACGACTGGCTGCTCGACTACGCCGGCTCCGAGCGCGTGCTCGCGGAGATCCTGCGCATTTTCCCGCAGGCGCATCTCTTCGCGCTCGTCGATCACATGGGGCCGGGCGATCGCGCGTCGCTCGGCGGGCGCACGGCGAGCACGACTTTCCTCCAGCGCATGCCGTTCGTGGCGAAGCGCCTCGAGTACTACCTGCCGCTCATGCCGCTCGCCATCGAGCAGATCGACCTGACGGGCTACGACCTCGTCGTCTCGAGCAGCCATGCGGTGGCGAAGGGCGTCATCGTCCCGCCCGACGCGCTGCACGTGAGCTACGTGCACTCGCCGATGCGCTATGCTTGGGACATGCAGTTCGCCTACCTCCAGGGTGCGCGCATGGAGCGCGGACTCAGGGGCGCGCTGCTCCGCGGCCTGCTGCACCGGCTGCGCATCTGGGACCACCGCTCCGCCGCCGGCGTGGATCACTTCGTCGCGAACTCGCGGTTCGTCGCGCGGCGCATCCTCAAGTCGTACCGGCGCGAGGCCGAGGTCATCTATCCGCCGGTCGATGTGGCGTTCTTCAAGCCACCGGAGGACGGCACGCGCGAGGATTACTACGTCGCCGTGGGCCGCCTGATGCACTACAAGCGCACGGACCTTCTTCTCGAGGCCTTCTCGCGCATGCCGCAGCGGCGGCTGCTCATCGTCGGCACCGGGCCGCTCCTCGCCCGCCTGCGCAGCGAGGCTCCTTCCAACGTGGAGCTCGTGGGCGCGCTCTCCGCCGAAGCCTTGCGCGAGCGCCTGCAGCACGCGCGGGCGTTCATCTTTCCCGTGGTCGAGGACTTCGGCATCGCGCCGGTGGAGGCGCTCGCCTGCGGCACGCCGGTGATCGCCCTGCGCCGCGGCGGCGCGGCCGAGACGGTCCTCGGCCTCGAGGCCGAGGCGCCAACGGGCGTCTTTTTCGACGAGCAGAGTCCCGAAGCGCTCGAGGCCGCGATCGAGGCCTTCGAGGCGAACGCCTCGCGCATCACGGCGCAGGCGTGCCGCCGGCGCGCGGAGGACTTTTCGCCCGCGCGGTTCCGGGAGGCGTTCGAGGCCCTCGTCGAGGCGCGTTATTCCGCCTGGCGCAATGCGTTGACGGCCGGATGAGCGACATTCTGCGAATGCTGAGAGACGTTCTTCCGCCGAAGGCGCGGCGAACGTTTGCGTGGCTTTGCGTGTTCGCTGCCCTGGCAGGGTTGCTCGAGATGGCGGGCGTCGCGGCGGTCATGCCGTTCATGCGCGTGCTCGCCGACCCGACGGCGGCTTTCGCCGATCCGCGTCTCGCGCCCCTCCTCTCGGCCATCGGCGTCTCGAGCCCGGTCGGCGCCGTGGCTGCCCTCGGCATCGCGGTCCTCGCAGTGCTGATTGCGACGAACGCATTCTCCGCGGCGACGGCATTCGTCATGTTGCGATTCGCGCATCGCCAGGGGCATCTCCTCGCGGTGCGTCTGCTCGGTGCGTACCTGCACCGGCCGTACGCCTTCCACCTGCATCGGCACAGCGCCGAGCTGCAAAAGAATGTGTTGCAGGAAGTCCATCGCGTCACGCTCAGCATCCTGGTGCCCGGCGTCGATCTCATTGCCAAGGCATTCATTGCCTTCTTCCTCGTTGTGCTGCTTTTCGTGGCCGATGCAGTGCTCGCGACATTCGCCTGCGCGCTGATCAGCATTGCCTACTTCGCGCTCTTCCGCCGGGTGCGCGCAATCCTCTCGACGGCCGGGCGGCATTCGGTCGAGTCGGGCGCCGGACGGGCGCGGGTCACGCAGGAATCGCTTTCAATGACGAAGGATCTGAGGCTTCTCGGCCGCGAGGACGAGGTGCTCTCGCGGTTCTCTGTGGCGTCGTTGCGCTGGGCAGGGGCGCAGGCAGTGTCGCAAGCCTTCGGCGCATTGCCGAGGTATGCGATCGAGACAGTGGCATTCGGCTTTGTCCTGCTCGTCACGGTGTACCTCCTTGCCACGCGCGGCGTGCTCGAGCAGGTGTTGCCGATTCTCGGCCTGTACGCCTTCGCGGGCTACCGGCTGATGCCGGCGCTGCATCAGATATTCGCCGACTGGGCGGCGCTTCGCTACGGTCGCGGCTCCCTGGAGATCGTTGCGGCAGACCTCGCGGCGGCGGACGTTCCTCGCCCGCCCTCGCGGCCAGCAACGTCGCCCATGCGCTTCGAGCGCGAGATCGCGTTCGAGGAGGTGAGCTACCGGTATCCCGGCTCCGAACGAACGGTGCTGCACGGCTTTTCCTGCGCGATCCGGAAGAACACCACGGTAGCCTTCGTTGGCCCGACGGGATGCGGCAAGACGACGGCCATCGACATTCTCATGGGCCTGCTGCCACCGCTGTCGGGCCGGGTGGCGATCGACGGCTTGCCCCTCACGGACGAGAACGCGCGGCAGTGGCAGAAGCTGATCGGCCACGTGCCGCAGCAGATCGTTCTCTCCGACGACAGCATCGTACGCAACATCGCATTCGGCATTCCGGATCAGCACATCGACCTGCTGGCCGTCGAGCGCGCGGCACGTCAGGCGCGGCTGCACGATTTCGTGACTACGCTGCCGCAAGGCTACGCCACGCTCGTGGGCGAGCGGGGCGTGCGCCTGAGCGGAGGGCAGCGCCAGCGCATCGCCATCGCGCGAGCCCTCTACCATGATCCCGCCCTTGTCGTGCTCGACGAGGCGACGAGCGCCCTCGACAACGTCACCGAGAACGCCGTGCTCGATACGCTGCAGACGCTTTCCGGAAAGAAGACGGTCGTCATGGTCGCGCACCGCCTCTCGTCCGTGCGGACCTGCGACCGCATCTTCGTCGTCGAGGCAGGCCGGGTCGTGGAGAGCGGCCGCTACGACGAGCTGCTGGCTTCGAGCGAGCGGTTTCGCGCGCTTGCCGCCGCGGCTGCCTGACGCGGCCGGGCGAGCGCCTCGTACAGCGCCCGGTACTCGCTCGACTGGTGCCGCAGGGTGAAATGCCCGAGCACGAGGGCGCGCGCGTTGCGCCCCATCCCGGCGAGCTCGGCTCGATGCGCGGCCGCCCAGCGGATCGCCGAGGCGAGGGCGCCGACGTCGCCGACAGGCACGAGGAGCCCCGTGTCGCCGGGACGGACCATGTCCGGGATGCCGCCGGTTTCGAAGCCGATGACCGGCGTGCCGCAGGCCATCGCCTCGAGGGCGGTCTGCCCGAAGGCCTCGGCGAGGGACGGGATGACGAAGACATCCGCCGCGGAATACGCGGTCGCCTGCGCCTGCGGCGTGCTGAGGTACCCGGTGGAGACGAGCGGTGGCAAAGCGTCATCCCGCGCGATGGCGCCCGCGCCGAACATGAGCCCTGTCAGGTGCGCTACTTCCTTTGCGGCCCTCAGCGAGCGCAGCAGCTCGTGCAATCCCTTTCGGGGATGGTCGAGCGACTCGGCGCCGAAGCACACTACGAAGGCATCGTCGGCAATGCCGAGGGCGCGGCGGCAGAGGATCTTGTCCTGCGGCGCAAAGGCATCGGTGTCCAGGCCGTAGTGAATGGTCCGGAACGAGCGCGCACCGGCCAGGATCGCGCTGCGCCGGGCCTCAGCCTCGAGCCAGCGGCTGTCGGCGACGACGTGCACTTCCGCACCTTCAATTGCCCGCCGCTTGCGCTCGAAATTATCGTGAGACAGGTCGCGCGGCGAGCGCAGGCCGTTCAGCTGGGGGCAGGGACCGCACCCGGCCGGCGCGGCGAAGCGCTCGCAGTCGTAGCTGTAGTGGCAGCCGCCGGTGAAGGGATGCATGTCGTGCAGCGTCCAGACGACGGGCGTCCCTGCGGCGGCACGAAAAAACGCCTCGTAGTCGATGAAATCGGCGATCCAGTGGAGATGCACGATGTCCGGATCCAGCCCGCGTGCTCGCGGGAATACGGGCAGCAGCCAGCCGTTGTCCGTGTACTCGAAGTACCGCTCTCGTCCGACGAGGAAGGGGGCCACCCGGGCGCGCCGCGCATATCCCCAGAGCTGCCGCGCGGAAGCCATGGCGCCCTCGAAGTACGGCCGGTAGTGGCGCGAAGGCGCGGCGCCTGTGGCGTAGCAGAAGACGCTTTCGACGCCCTCCGCGACGAGCGTGTCGTGCAGACGGCGGGCTGCGGTGGCGGCGCCGCCGGTGAGGTAGGTGTTGAAGTGAGCGACCTTCACTTCAGAATCCGCATCGGGATGCCGAGACGCCGCGCGTGCCACCTGAGCAAGGCGTGCCCGACGCCGAGCGCCTGGCCGCAGAGCGCGCCCGCGCGCACGTGAAGCCCCGGTCGAAGCCGCTGGTTCTTGAAGGTGCCGTCGAACACGCCATCGGCATGGAAGTACTTGAAAGGGATGCCGAAGGCACGTCGGAAATAGCCGTAAACCAGCGCACCGTCGACCGGTTTCGGGGCGAGCTTCGCCCGTAGCAGCTCGACGAGCTCGGCGTGGGAGGCAGGGTTGTACGTCGCGCCGAGATTGCGGTACAGGGATACGCCCGCGAGGACGGAAGGCTTTCCCCAGTACGTCGCTTCGATGCCCATCTGCGATCCGAACGTGAGCACGGTGTCCGACGCCTGCAGAAGGGCATAGGAGCTCACCTTGCTCGCGGCCGGGATGAGCGTGAAGTTGGGCGCGGAGAGCCGCTCGAGCCCGGCGGTGAAGCCGTCCTTGACGTTCCGGAGGTTCGGGTGCACGCGCAGGTAAAGGTGCAGGCCGGCTTCGCCGCCAAGATCCTTCAGCAGCCGCTGCAATCCATCGAGCTGCGACTCGTACAGAGGCGAACGCCACTCGTCGGAGTAGGCGGCGAACTCGTCCTCGGAGGAGTTGAAGATGGCGACGTTGTGCCGGTCCGGGCGCCAGCCTTCGGGCAGGCGATCGGCTTGCTGGTCGGCGGTGTAGGAGAACCACGACTCGACGATGCCGCGCGCCTGATTCTCGAAGAAGCCGCGTGCGACGCGCTCGCGCTCCACGGAGTCCGGAGCCTGCGCCCAGGTCTCGCGCATCAGCGCCTCGATGTGGGCGAGCTCGAAAGGCATCCGGTTGCGAAAAAGCGCGTAGTGTTGAAGCGTGCTGCCAACCTCGTGCAGCATGCACTCGACGCCCGCCTGCTGGCAGGCGCGCAGGACTGCGCGCGTAGGCGCGTAGCGCCCGTTGTACACGTAGACGCGGTCGGGATTCTCGGCGCGCAGGTAGTTGTGCGTCGAAAGAAATACGGCGTAGGCCGTCACGAGGATGCGGCGCAAGAGTCGGGCGTTGCGCCGCTCCGCGAGCTCGGGCGTCGAGGAGCGCCGGACGGAAATGAGCGAGGAGAGCGCCGCATAGCCGATGTCGAAGCCATCCACGACGCAGGCCTTGAGCGATTCGGCGCTGGTGAAGTCTACCTTCAGCCCGGCGAGTCTCTGGCGGTCCTCGCTTCCGAGCCGATAGACGGGCGCGGTGCGGATGGGCGCCGAGAGCAGCCGCAGGCCGGCGCGGCGGCGGGCGATGCAGGGACCGCAGCCGTGCAAGCCGTGATTCGGGTTCGCGTCGCAGCTGAAGAGGTGTGCGTCGCACTCGAGCATGATCACCTCGTCGCCCTCGTCGAGGTGCCGCTGGGCGAGCTCGAGCGCCGTCTCGAAGTGCGGCGTATTGATGGCGAAGGGCGCGGCAATCAGGACTTTCATCCTTCCCGCAGGGCCTCCATGCAAAGCGAGTGTCCGGGAGAAACGGCGCCCGGCGCCTCAGTCTGCGCCAAGGTGCGCACCGGCCTGCGCGCCGCCGGATCCTCCCAGTGCCTGCGCGTAGTACTCGATCGTGCGGCGTAGCCCCGCCTCTACGGGCGTGCGCGGGCGCCAGCCGAGCGTGCTGGTGGCGAGCGTGATGTCCGGACGGCGCTGCTTGGGATCGTCCTCGGGCAGTGGTGCGAATTCGATCGGCGAGCTCGAGCCGGTGAGCTCGAGGACGAGCTTGGCGAGCTCCAGGATGCTGAACTCCTCCGGGTTGCCCAGGTTGACCGGCCCGGTCAGCTCGTCCGCGCTCGCCATGAGGCGCACGAGCGCGTCCACCAGGTCGTCCACGTAGCAGAACGAGCGGGTCTGCGTGCCGCGGCCGTTCACTCGAAGGGGCTCGCCCTTCAGGGCACGCACGATGAAGTCCGAGACCACGCGACCGTCGTTGAAGTGCATGCGCGGGCCGTAGGTATTGAAGATGCGCGCCACCTTGATGCGCAGCCGGTGCTGGCGGTAGTAGTCGAAGAAAAGCGTCTCGGCGCAGCGCTTGCCTTCGTCGTAGCAGGCGCGCACGCCGATCGGGTTCACGCGCCCCCAGTAGCTTTCGGTCTGAGGGTGGACCTCCGGGTCGCCGTACACCTCGCTCGTGGAGGCCTGCAGGATCTTCGCCTTCACCCGCTTCGCCAGCCCGAGCATGTTGATCGCGCCGTGCACGCTCGTCTTGGTGGTCTGGACGGGGTCGAACTGGTAGTGGATCGGCGCGGCAGGACAGGCGAGGTTGTAGATCTCGTCGACTTCCACGTAGAGCGGGAAGGTGACGTCGTGGCGCATCAGCTCGAAGTGCGGATCGCCGAGGAGGTGCGCGATGTTGTCCTTGCTGCCGGTGTAGAAGTTGTCGACGCAAAGGACGTCGCACCCTTCGGCGAGCAGGCGCTCGCAGAGATGCGAGCCGATGAATCCCGCGCCGCCGGTGACGAGGACTCGCCTGCGGGTGCTGTAGATGCGGGAGCTCATGCTTGTTGTTCTGGCC
This sequence comes from uncultured Enterobacteriaceae bacterium, assembly GCA_964461055.1. Classification (GTDB taxonomy): domain Bacteria; phylum Pseudomonadota; class Gammaproteobacteria; order Burkholderiales; family SG8-39; genus SCGC-AG-212-J23. Next base: position 37,179 of record CAYWSG010000027.1, read on the forward strand.
GCTGGGCTCGAGACGGGATCCGCTGCGCCGAGGCGCTATAGTACCGCGAATCAGCACCCGAACCGCGGATCGCCCGGCGCCATGCTCATCAGCATCATCATTGCCACCCGTAACGCCGCCGCCACGCTGCCGCGCTGCCTCGACAGCATCCGGGCGCAGACCTGGCGCG
>CAYWSG010000028.1:0-35849 GCA_964461055.1 uncultured Enterobacteriaceae bacterium
GCACCCGCCGCCGTCGTTCCCGCGAAGGCGCTCGCATTGTCGTTCCCGCGAAGGCGGGAACCCATTTTCTTGCCCCTAATGCACCGCCTCCGCCTCGCGGGCGCGGGGGAGCCACTCCTGCTGCGCGAGCGCGCGGCGCACGGTGGGCAGGGTGATCTGGTAGCTGATGAGGTAGACGGCAAGGTCGTCGTTGAAGTCGTCGAGGTGCTTCTGCTCGACGACGTGCTCGAACGTGCGCTCGAGCTTCGGATGCCTCGAGTTGCTCGCCTTGATGAAGAGCTCGAAGGCGTAGCGCGCGGGCTCGAGGCGCAGGGGCGCGGCGCGCGGCCGCTCCGCCACGTCGAACAGCACGAACTTGGCGAGCGAGCGGCGCCCCTCGAGCGGGAAGGCGGTGAAGGGCTCGAGCGTGTTGTCGTCGGTCAGCCGCCGGCGGGCCTGGATGAAGCGCTGCATGTCCACTTCGCCCACCGGGCTGAGGAGCACCGAGCGCTGCAGGTCGCCGTCGGGCGTGAGGCGCACGGCGAGCCACTCCACGATGCCGTCGGCGTTCCCGGCGTTGCTGAACTGCAGCGGCAGCAGGAGCCGCATGCCGCGGGAGGACGACTGGCGGGGGAGGATGACGTCGCCGGCGAGGACGTCGGGGCGGAACTGGAACGCGCGAAGCTTCAGGATGGCGATGACAGCGAGCAGGAGCGCGAGAACCGACAGGCCGAGCGACAGCCATTCGAGGGTCATCGGCCCATTGCAGCGCTTCCGGCGCGCCAGCGTCAACCCGGCGAGACAAACGGCCTACGGGAGGGCGGCGCCCGGTTAACGCGCGAGTAACGAAGGACTATACTTTTGCCGTGACCCATCCCTACGCTCGCGACCTCGACCGCAACCCGGCGAACCACGTCCCGCTCACGCCGCTCTCGTTCATCGAGCGGGCCGCCGCCGTCTATCCCCGGCAGATCGCCGTGGTGTACGGCGACTACCGCGCCACGTGGGCCGAGACATACGCCCGCTGCCGGCGCCTCGCCTCGGCGCTTTCCCGCCGCGGCATCGGCGTGGGCGACACGGTCGCCGTCATGCTGCCCAACATCCCGGCGATGTACGAGGCGCACTTCGGCGTGCCCATGTGCGGCGCGGTCCTCAACGCGCTCAACACCCGGCTCGACGCCGAGGCCATCGCCTTCATGCTCGAGCACGGCGAGGCCAAGCTCCTCATCAGCGACCGCGAGTTCTCGCCGGTCGTCAAGCGCGCGCTCGGCCTCCTGAAGCGCAGGATCCCCGTCGTCGACGTCGAAGACCCGCAGGCCGCCGGCGGCGAGCGGGTCGGCGAGAAGACCTACGAGGAGCTCCTCGCCGAGGGCGACCCGGCCTTCGAATGGCGCTGGCCCGCCGACGAGTGGGACGCCATCGCCCTCAACTACACCTCCGGCACGACGGGCAACCCCAAGGGGGTCGTCTACCACCATCGCGGCGCCTACCTCAACGCCGTCTGCAACATCGTCACCTGGGGCATGCCGCACCACTCGGTCTACCTGTGGACGCTGCCCATGTTCCACTGCAACGGCTGGACGTTCCCCTGGACCATGGCGGCGAACGCCGGCACCAACGTGTGCCTGCGCAAGGTCGAGGCCGGGGCGATCTTCGATCTCATCCGCCAGCACAAGGTCACGCACTACTGCGGCGCGCCCATCGTGCACTCGACGCTCATCAACGCTCCGGAGGAGATGAAGCGCGGCATCTCGCACAAGGTCCACGGCATGGTCGCCGCCGCGGCGCCGCCGGCGGCGATGATCGAGGGCATGGAGCGCATGGGCTTCGACATCACGCACGTGTACGGCCTGACCGAGGTCTACGGGCCCGCGACGGTGTGCGCCAAGCACCGCGAATGGGACTCGCTCGACATCGCGGAGCGCACCCGCCTCAATGCACGCCAGGGCGTGCGCTACCTGATGGAGGAGGGCCTGAGCGTGATGGATCCGCAGACCATGAAGCCGGTGCCCGCCGACGGCGAGACCATGGGCGAGATCATGTTCCGCGGCAACATCACCATGAAGGGCTACCTGAAGAATCCGGGCGCGACGAAGGAAGCCTTCCGCGGCGGCTGGTTCCACTCGGGCGACCTCGCGGTGGTGCATCCCGACGGCTACGTGAAGATCAAGGACCGCTCCAAGGACGTCATCATCTCCGGCGGCGAGAACATCTCCTCGATCGAAGTGGAGGACGTGCTCTACCGGCATCCGGCGGTGCTCGCCGCGGCGGTGGTCGCGATGCCCGACGAGCGCTGGGGCGAGACGCCCTGCGCCTTCGTGGAGCTGAAGCCCGGCGCGACCGCGACCGAGGCGGAGCTCATCGACTTCTGCCGCCGGCACCTGGCGCGCTTCAAGGCGCCGCGCGCCGTGGTCTTCGGCGAGCTGCCCAAGACCTCGACGGGCAAGATCCAGAAGTTCGCGCTGCGCGAGAAGGCGAAGTCGGCCGCGGCGATCGACACGTAGGAGGCGAATGAGCGCCGTTCCGCAAGCCGCCGAGCCCTTCGTCCTGCGCGAGGATCGCGAAGGCATCCGCACGCTCACGCTCAACCGCCCGCAGCAGATGAACCTGCTTACGACCGGGATGCTCGGCGCGCTGCAGCAGGAGCTCGACGCCGTCAAGGACGATCCGGCGGTGCGCGTCGTGGTGCTCGCCGGCGCGGGCAAGGGCTTCTGCGCCGGGCACGACCTGAAGGAGATCCGCGCCTTCGAGGGGCAGGCGCGCATCGAGGCGCTCTTCGCGCAGTGCAGCCGGATGATGCAGTCCATCACGGCGCTTCCCCAGCCGGTCATTGCCCGCGTGCACGGGGCGGCCGCCGCCGCCGGCTGCCAGCTCGTCGCCCAGTGCGACCTCGCCGTCGCCTCCGAGGCGGCCCGGTTCGCCACCCCCGGCGTCACGTGGGGCTTCTTCTGCTCCACGCCCGGCGTGGCGGTCGGGCGCAACCTGCTGCGCAAGCACGCCATGGAGATGCTCCTGACCGGCGAGGCCATCGACGCCCGCAAGGCGCTCGAATGGGGCCTCGTGAACGCCGTGGTGCCGCCCGAGGCGCTCGACGCGGAAGTGCTCAAGCTCGCGTCCAGGATCGCCGACAAGCCCCCCGGCACCGTCGCCGCCGGCAAGCGCGCCTTCTATCGGCAAATGGACCTCGGCGTCGAGAAGGCCTACGAGCTCGCCTCCACGGTGATCGCGCAGAGCTTTGCGCTTCCCGAGGGCCGCGAGGGCATGGCCGCCTTCATCGAGAAACGCGACCCGCCAGGCAAGCGACGCTGAATCGCTCCAGGTAAGCAGCGCGCAGTCGCCCCCGCGAAGGCGGGGGCCAATTTGCTTTTTTGGGAAACTGGGTTCCCGCTTGCGCGGGAACGACAGCCAGACGGAACTGGGTTCCCGCTTGCGCGGGAACGACAGCCAGACGGAACCGGGTTCCCGCTTGCGCGAACGACAACCAGTCCGGCCCTCGATCGCGTCCTCGACGACATCAAGGGCGCGGCTACGGGCTCACCATGGGCGTCCATACCCGCCTGCACGAGCGGGCCGAAGCGGTACGCCGGCGCGCGGCCGTGGGTAACCTCTACGTCAATCGCAACATCATTGGTGCCGTCGTGGGTATGCAGCCATTCGGTGGCGAAGGGCTCTCCGGCACGGGGCCGAAGGCGGGCGGTCCGCACTACCTGCCACGCTTCGCCACCGAACGCGTTTACACTGTGAACACTGCCGCCGTGGGCGGCGACCTCCAGCTGCTGACCGGATCGGCGCTCTAGCGAACAGGCGAAACGCTGCCGTGGCCGGTTGCGCGCCACGGCGAGTTCACGGCATCATGCGGCGCTGCAGCAGGGAGGGGAACCGAGGAGGAGTGCTGCGTTGGACCAGGACGTCATTCTAGAGACGCGCGGTCTCACGAAGGAGTTCAAGGGTTTCGTCGCCGTCAAGGACGTCTCCCTGAGGATCCGTCGTGGGACGATCCACGCCCTCATCGGTCCCAACGGCGCCGGCAAGACGACGTGCTTCAACCTGCTCACGCACTTCCTCGAGCCCACGCGCGGCCAGATCTTCTTCAACGGGCGCGAGATCACCGGCTCGCCGCCCGCCCGCATCGCGCGCATGGGGCTCGTGCGCTCCTTCCAGATCTCGGCCGTGTTTCCGCACCTCACGGTGCTCGAGAACGTCCGCGTGGCGCTGCAGCGCAGGCGCGGCGGATCGTTCGATTTCTGGCGCTCCGAGCGCGTGCTCGAGTCGCTCAACGACTCGGCGCGGAGCCTGATCGAGGCGGTCGGCCTCTCCGAATTCGCCTCCACCGTCGCCGTGGAGCTGCCGTACGGGCGCAAGCGCGCCCTCGAGATCGCCACCACGCTCGCCCTCGACCCCGAGATGATGCTGCTCGACGAGCCGACGGCGGGCATGACGCATGCGGACGTCGAGCGCATTACCGCCCTCATCAAGCGCGTCGCGGCCGACCGCACCGTCCTCATGGTCGAGCACAACCTGTCCGTCGTGTCCACGCTCTCGCACACCATTACCGTGCTCCAGCGCGGCGAGATCCTCGCCGAGGGCGACTACGCCTCCGTGTCGAAGAATCCGCAGGTCGTCGAAGCCTACCTCGGGTCCGGCAATGACTGAGCCGCTCCTGCAGGTCCGTGGCCTGAACGCCTGGTACGGCGAGTCGCACATCCTCCACGGGATGGACTTCGACGTGCACGAAGGCGAGGTGGTCACGCTCCTCGGCAGGAATGGCGCGGGCAAGACCACCACGCTGAAGTCCATCATGGGGATGGTGCAGCGCCGCGAGGGCTCGGTGCGCTTCCGCGGCTACGAGACGATCCGGCTGCCGTCCAACAAGGTCGCGCGGCTCGGCATCGCCTTCTGCCCGGAAGAGCGGGGCATCTTCGCGAGCCTCGACGTCGAGGAGAACCTGATGCTGCCGCCCCAGGTGCTCCCGGGCGGGCTTTCGATCGAGCAGATCTACCAGCTCTTCCCCAACCTTCGGGAGCGCCGGCGCAGCCAGGGCACCAAGCTCTCCGGCGGCGAGCAGCAGATGCTCGCCATCGCGCGCATCCTGCGCACCGGGGCGCGGCTGCTGCTCCTCGACGAGCCCACCGAGGGCCTCGCGCCGGTGATCGTCCAGCAGATCGGGCGCACCATCGCCCGCCTGAAGCAGGAGGGCTTCACGATCCTGCTCGTCGAGCAGAATTTCCGCTTCGCGCAGACGGTCGCCGACCGTCACTACATCGTCGAGCACGGGCGGGTCGCCGACCTCGTGCCGAACGACAGGCTCGAGGCGACCATGGACCGAGTGCAGGCGTTTCTCGGCGTTTGATCTCAACCACAGGAAGGAGAAGTGGCATGGCCGTACTACGCAAGATGACTGCTGCAGTGGCCTTCGCGTTCGCCGCCACCGGTGCGCAGGCGCAGATATCGGGGGACGTGATCAAGATCGGCGTCATGAACGACATGTCCGGCCTCTACGCCGACATCGGCGGGCCGGGCTCCGTGATCGCCGCCAAGATGGCCGTGGAGGACTTCGGCGCCGCGAAGAAGGGCATGAAGGTCGAGGTGCTCGCCGCCGACCACCAGAACAAGCCCGACGTCGGCTCCACGCTCGCGCGCCAGTGGTACGACGTGGAGGGCGTCGACGTGATCGTCGACGTGCCGACCTCGTCGGTCGCGCTCGCCGTGAACCAGGTGACGCGCGACAAGGGCAAGGCGTTCCTCGTCACGGGCGCGGCCACCTCGGACCTCACCGGCAAGGCCTGCTCGCCCAACACCATCCACTGGCTCTACGACACCTGGATGCTCGCGAACGGCACGGGCAGCGCCATCGTGAAGACCGGCGGGGACTCGTGGTTCTTCCTGACCGCCGACTACGCGTTCGGGCATGCGCTCGAGCGCGACACGGCGGAAGTGGTGAAGAAGAACGGCGGCAAGGTCCTCGGCGCGGTGCGCCATCCGCTCTCCACGCAGGACTTCTCCTCGTTCCTGCTCCAGGCGCAGGCCTCGAAGGCCAAGATCATCGGCCTCGCCAACGCCGGCGGCGACACGATCAACTCGATCAAGCAGGCGGCCGAGTTCGGCATCGTGCAGGCGGGGCAGAACCTCGCGGGCCTGCTCGTGTTCCTCACCGACGTGCACGGCCTGGGGCTGAAGACCGCGCAAGGGCTGATCCTCACCGAAGCCTGGTACTGGGACCTCAACGACTCGACCCGCGCCTGGGCCAAGCGCTTCGCGAAGCAGCACGGCGGCAAGTACCCGTCGATGGACCACGCGGGCGTCTACTCGGCCGTCATCCACTACCTGAAGACGGTGGAGGCCCTCAAGACCGACGACGGCACGAAGGTCATCGCCAAGATGAAGGCGACGCCGACCGACGATCCGCTCTTCGGCAAGGGCAGCATCCGCCAGGACGGGCGCAAGATCCATCCCGTCTACCTCTTCGAGGTGAAGAAGCCGTCGGAGTCGAAGGGGCCCTACGACTACTACAAGGTGCGGGCCACCATCCCCGCCGAGCAGGCGTTCCGTCCGATGAAGGACGGCGGCTGCCCGCTGGTCAAGTAAGGGCGAAGTCGCCCCGCCCGGGCTCCGAAGATGACCGAGATATTCGGGATTCCGACCGTAGCGCTGTTCGGCCAGCTGCTGATCGGCCTGATCAACGGCTCGTTCTACGCGCTGCTGTCGCTCGGCCTCGCGGTCATCTTCGGCCTGCTCAACATCATCAACTTCGCGCACGGCGCCCAGTACATGCTGGGCGCCTTCTGCGCCTACCTGCTGCTCGAGAAGGCCGGCATCGGCTACTGGTGGTCGCTGCTGCTCGCGCCCATCATCGTCGGCATCACGGGCCTCGTCATCGAGCGCACGATGCTCAAGCAGCTCTACAAGCTCGATCACCTGTACGGGCTGCTGCTCACCTTCGGCCTCGCCCTCATCATCGAGGGGCTGTTCCGTAACGAGTTCGGCTCCTCGGGGCAGCCGTATCCCATTCCCGCGGAGCTCGCCGGCGGCAAGAACCTCGGCTTCATGTTCCTGCCGGTGTACCGCGGCTGGGTCATCTTCGCCTCCCTGGCGGTCTGCCTCGGCACCTGGTTCCTGATCGAGAAGACGCGGCTCGGCGCGTACCTGCGCGCCGCGACGGAGAACCCGCAGCTCGTGCAGGCCTTCGGCATCAACGTGCCGCGCATGATCACGCTCACCTACGGCTTCGGCGTGGCGCTCGCCGCCTTCGCCGGCGTGATGGCGGGGCCGATCTACCAGGTGAGCCCGCAGATGGGCGCGAACATCATCATCGTCGTGTTCGCCGTGGTCGTCATCGGCGGCATGGGCTCCATCATGGGGTCCATCGTCACCGGCTTCGGGCTGGGCCTCATCGAAGGCCTCACCAAGGTCTTCTACCCGGAAGCGTCCAATACCGTCATCTTCATCATCATGGCCATCGTGCTGCTCATCAAGCCCGCCGGCCTCTTTGGAACGCAGAAATGAGCGGGACGCCAGCATGAGCGCTACGCACCCTGTGACCGGCACCGTGCCGCTGACGGCCGGGCATCCGCGCCACCAGGTGGTGGCCTTCGCCGTCATGGCGGCGTTCTTCCTCCTCGCGCCGGTGGTCCTGTACCCGGTCTTCCTGATGAAGGTGATGTGCTTCGCGCTCTTCGCCTGCGCGTTCAACCTGCTCATCGGCTACGGCGGGCTGCTCTCGTTCGGCCACGCCATGTTCCTCGGCACGGCCGGCTACGCCGCCGCCCACTCGGCGAAGGTGTGGGGGTTCACGCCCGAGGCTGCGATCCTCTTCGGCACCGGCTGCTCGGCGTTCCTCGCGCTGCTCACGGGCCTGCTCGCCATCCGGCGGCAGGGCATCTACTTCGCCATGATCACCCTCGCGCTCGCGCAGATGATGTTCTTCTTCTACCTGCAGGCCGAGTTCACGGGCGGCGAGGACGGCATCCAGGCCGTGCCGCGCGGGCGCCTGTTCGGCCTGGTCGACCTCTCCAACATCTGGGCGATGTACGCCGTTGTCCTGGCGGTCTTCTTCGGCGGCTTCCTGCTCATCTACCGGACGATCCACTCGCCCTTCGGCCAGGTCCTGAAGGCGATCCGCGAGAACGAGCCGCGGGCGGTCTCGCTCGGCTACGACACCACCCGCTACAAGCTGATCGCCTACATCCTCTCCGGCACGCTCTCCGGGCTCGCCGGCGCGACGAAGTCGCTGGTGTTCCAGCTCGCCTCGCTCACCGACGTGTACTGGACGATGTCGGGGGAGGTCGTGCTCATGACCCTCGTCGGCGGCCTCGGCACCGTGTTCGGGCCGGTGGTGGGCGCGCTCGTCATCATCTCGATGCAGAACTACCTCGCGCAGCTGGGCGCCTGGGTGACGATCGTCCAGGGCGCCGTCTTCGTGGTCTGCGTGCTGACCTTCCGGCGGGGCATCGTGGGGGAGCTCGGCCGGCTGCTCAACCGGCCGCTCTAGCGCGCCCCTTAACTTCCTGAAAGAACGTCAGGATTCGACCCTGCCGGGCGAGGCGTCGCCCGCGCGCATTGCTTTCGCGCGCAGGGCATGTATGATTCCACGTTAGCAAGTCGCACTAACGCTCGGACAATAAAAGAAATTTGTCACACCGGCGGGCCCGCCCGGCCCCCGGCGCGGACAGCAAGGCGCGCGGCTGGCAGGCCCACCGGTACCAAGAACAGAGGGCAGCGGAGGCGACGCAGTGAGCGATGCCGCAATGAGCGATGCAGCGGGCGCCATCAAGGTGCTCGTCATCGACGACAGCAACACCATCCGCCGCAGCGCGGAGATGTTCCTGCGCCAGGCGGGCTACGAGGTGATCCTGGCCGAGGACGGGTTCGACGCGCTGGCCAAGATCACCGACCACGCGCCGCAGGTCATCTTCGTCGACATCATGATGCCGCGCCTGGACGGCTACCAGACCTGCGCGCTCATCAAGCAGAACCCGGCGCTCAAGTCGACGCCCGTGATCATGCTCTCCAGCAAGGACGGGGTGTTCGACCGCGCACGCGGCCGCCTCGCCGGGTCCGACCGCTACCTCACCAAGCCGTTTACCCGAGAAGCGCTGCTCGAGGCGGTCCGCGAGCATGCCGGGCGTGCCGCCGACGGCTCGCCCGCTACCGACCCCGCGAGCTGACCCCCGGATTCGATTCGAGCTCATCCCGATACCAGCAGCCGATACACGCAGGAGCCACCCATGCCCATCAAGAACGTCCTCGTCGTCGACGACTCGCCCACCGACCGCCAGCACCTCACGGACATTCTCGCGAAGAGCGGCTACAACGTGACGACCGCGGCGAGCGCCGAAGAGGGCATCGCCAAGGTGCGGGAGTCCCGTCCGGACCTCGTCCTCATGGACGTCGTCCTGCCCGGGTACAACGGCTACCAGGCCACGCGCGAGCTCACCCGCGACGAGGCGACGCGGGACATCCCGGTCATCCTCTGCACGAGCAAGGGGCAGGAGACGGACAAGGTCTGGGGCATGCGCCAGGGCGCCCGCGACTACATCGTCAAGCCGGTCAACGGCAGCGAGCTCCTGAAGAAGATCTCGGCGCTCGGCTGATGGCGGAGAAGCTCTCCCTTCGCGACTATCAGCTCGACCTCGCGGAGCGGCTGCGCGCCGCCGCGAGCACCCGCATCGCGTCGCTGCTCGCCCTGCAGGCGGGCGCCGAGGGATGGCTCGTCGACCTGACCGAAGCGGGCGAGGTGATCCCGGTCCCGGCCATCACGCCCGTGCCGCTCACCAAGGCCTGGTTCAAGGGCATGACGAACATCCGCGGCAACCTCTACAGCGTGGTCGACTTCTCCGCGTTCCTGGGCGGGGCGCCGACCGTGCCCGGCGAGCAGTCGCGCCTTCTCCTGCTGGGCGAGCGGTTCCGGCTGGGGAGCGCGCTCCTCGTCGATCGCTCGCTCGGCCTTCGAAATCCGGCCCAGCTCAAGCAGAAGGCGCCGCGCGAGGATGCGCCGGCGTGGGTGCGGGCCGAGCACGCGGACGACGAGGGCCGCAGCTGGAAGGAGCTCGACGTGGGCGCGCTCGCGCAGCATCCGGACTTCCTGACGGTGAGCGCATGAGGCCGGCCCTGAGGCGCCTGCTGATCGCGGCGACCGGCGCGCTGCTGCCGGCCGTGGCGGCCGCACAGGGCACCCCCGGGGTGACCGGCGACCGGATCCTCCTTGGCCAGTCGGTCGCGCTGAGCGGCCCGGCCGCGCAGCTCGGCATCCAGATGCGCGCCGGCCTCAAGGCGTACTTCGACTTCGTCAACGCCCAGGGCGGCGTGCACGGGCGCAAGCTCGAGCTCCTCACGCTCGACGACGGCTACGAGCCCTCGCGCACCGTCCCGAACACCCGGCGGCTGATCGAGAAGGAGCGCGTCTTCGCCCTCATCGGCTACGTCGGCACGCCGACCTCGGCAGCCGCGCTGCCGATCTTCACCGAGGCGAAGGTGCCGTTCATCGGCCCCTTCACCGGCGCCGAGCTGCTGCGCGAGCCGTTCAACCGGTACGTGTTCAACGTGCGGGCGAGCTACTACGACGAGACCGACCGGATCGTCGAGCACATCGTCGCGCTCGGAGGCCGGAACATCGCGGTGTTCTACCAGAACGACGCGTACGGGCAGGCGGGCCTGAAGGGCGTGGAGATCGCCCTGGCGAAGCGCGGCCTCAAGCCCGGCGCCCTGGGCACCGTCGAGCGCAACGCCGTCAAGGTGGAGGACGCGGTGAAGGGCATCGGCGCCTCGAGCCCGGACGCGGTGGTCATGATCGGCGCCTATGCCGCCTGCGCCGAGTTCATCCGCCAGATGCGCCGCGCCGGCAGCGCGGCGACCTTCTACAACGTCTCCTTCGTCGGCTCGAAGGCGCTCGCGGACGCGCTCGGCAAGGACGGCGTCGGCGTGGCGATCTCGCAGGTGGTGCCCTTCCCCTGGGGCGGCGCGGTGCCCGTCGTGCGGGAGTACCAGGCGCTCTCGGCGAAGGCCGGCAACACCGACTACAACTTCAGCGCCATGGAGGGCTTCCTGGTCGCCAAGGTGTTCGTCGAGGGCCTGCGGCGCGCGGGGCGCAACCTCACGCGCGAGGGCCTCGTCGATGCGATGGAGAAGATGAACGACGTCGATCTCGGCGGTTTCTACATCAGCTATTCGCCGAAGAGCCGGGCGGGATCCCGGTTCGTCGACATGACGATCATCGCAAGGGACGGCAAGTTTCTGCGTTAGGGAAGAGACGAAAGGAATCGGGGGGAACCATGGCACTCAAGACGAAGGCGCTCAAGTCGGCCGCGGCCGTGGCGGCCGAGGCGAAGAAGCGCGCCGGGACTTCGCTGCTCGCGCGGCCGCTGCCCATCCTGGGCAAGCTGAAGGTCGCGACGCAGCTGCAGATCCTCACCGCGGCGCTCGTCGCGCTGCTGCTCGTCGATGCGGGCATCGTCGCGCTCGACGCGCGCCAGGCGACCTTCGGCACCGCCTACATCGCCACGGTCGGAAAGCTGCGCATGCTCTCCCAGCGCATCGCCAAGGCCGCGCAGCAGGCCTCGCAGGGCAACCGCGACGCCTTCAAGCAGCTGCGCCAGAGCCGCGACGAGTTCGCGACGCTGATGAAGGTCCTCGCCGATGGCGGCACGGCGCCCGGCGGCGTCGCGCTGCCCGCCACGGCGGGCACGGCGCGCCCGGCCCTCGAGGCGCTCGAGCGCGAATGGCGAAAGAGCGAGCGCAACGCCTCCGTCGTCGTCGGCGAGGAGAAGAACCTCGTCAGCCTCGGGCAGGCCGTGCGCAACATCAACGCCCGCACCCCGGCGGTGCAGGAGCTCGCCGACGAGATCGCCGCGCTCAGCGCCCAGGCGGGCGGCTCGAGCCGGCAGAACGCCATCACCGCGCAGCTCATGATGCTCACCCAGCGCATCTCGAAGAACGCCAACGCGATGCTCTCCGAGGACGTGGTGGACGCGGAGGTCGCGTTCCTGCTCGGCAAGGACACGAACACCTACCGCGACACGCTGCGCGGCCTGCTCGAGGGCAACCCGGCGCTGCGCATCGAGCGGGCGGCGGACCCGGAGCTTCGCGGCAAGCTCGCCGAGCTGCAGGCCGCCTTCAAGGACTACGAGACCGCGGTGGCGAGCATCCTCGGCAGCCAGCAGCGCCTCGTGAACGCCAAGCGCGCGACGCGCGAGCTCTTCAACGACAGCGAGACGCTGCTCGCGCGGACCGAGCAGCTGGACGCGGCCTACCAGGAGGCGCTCGCCGGCCGGCAGATCAACTTCCTGCTGCTCGGCGTGGTCTCGGTCCTCGCCTTTCTCGTGCTGCTGCTCGTCGGCAAGGTGTACCTCGACGACAGCCGCCGCCGCGCGGAGGAGAGCGAGCGGCAGAGCCGGGCGAACCAGGACGCGATCCTGCGGCTCCTCGACGAGATCGGCAACCTCGCGAGCGGCGACCTGACGGTGCGCGCGAGGGTCACCGAGGAGGTGACCGGCGCCATCGCCGACTCCATCAACTACACGATCGACGAGCTTCGCCGCCTCGTCATGGGCATCACCAACGCCGCGGCCGAGGTGACGACCGCCACGCAGCAGGCGCAGTCGGTCGCCGGCCAGCTCCTGCAGGCGGCGCAGAAGCAGTCGGCCGAGATCCAGGGCACGGGCCGCGCCGTGGCGCAGATGACGCAGACCATGGCGCAGGTGTCGAAGAGCGCGGCCGAGTCGGCCAAGGTGGCGGAGGTTTCGCTGAACGCCGCGGAGAAGGGCGCCGAGGCGGTGCAGAACGCGATCCGCGGCATGAACGACATCCGCGAGCAGATCCAGGAGACCTCGAAGCGGATCAAGCGCCTGGGCGAGAGCTCGCAGGAGATCGGCGAGATCGTGCAGCTCATCTCCGACATTACCGAGCAGACCAACGTCCTCGCGCTGAACGCCGCCATCCAGGCGGCCTCCGCCGGCGAGGCGGGCCGCGGCTTCACGGTGGTCGCGGAGGAGGTGCAGCGCCTCGCCGAGCGCTCGGCCGAGGCGACCAAGCACATCAGCGCCATCGTGAGGTCGATTCAGCGCGACACGCAGGACGCGGTGGAGGCCATGGAGCGCAGCACGCAGGGCGTCGTGGAGGGAACGAAGACCGCCGACGAGGCCGACCGGGCGCTGCGCGAGATCGGCCAAGTGTCCAACCGCCTCGCCGAGCTGATCGGCTCCATCTCGAACGCGACGCAGCAGCAGGCCGAGTCCGCCGCCAAGGTGGCGACGAACATGAAGGCGATCCTCGCCATCACGCAGCTCACGACCGAGGGCACCAAGCAGACGGCCGCCTCGGCGGCCAGGCTGACGGCGCTCGCCGACGGCCTGAAGAGCTCGGTGTCGGGCTTCAAGCTCGCCTGAGGCAACGGGAAAGGCACGCGCGGCGATGGCCGACACGACCCTGCTCTCCTGGATCAGCACCGAGGTCGACCAGGCGCTCAACCTGGTCCGGGAGCGCATCGCGCGGTACACCGCCGGACCGCCCGACGAGGCGCTGCTCGCGCCGTGCCCCGAGCACCTGCACCAGGTGAGCGGGGCGCTGCGCATGGTGGGGCTCGCCGGCGCGACGCGGTTCTGCGAGGCGATCGAGGGGGCGCTGCGCAACCTCGACGCGGTCGATCGCGCCGCCGCCGTGGCCACCATCGATCGCGCCGTGCTCGCGCTCAAGCAGTTCGTGGACGATCTCGCGCACGGCAAGGCCAACGTCCCGCTTCGCCTCTATCCGGCCTACCGCGAGGTGGCGGAGCTGCAGGGCAACCCCGACGCTTCGGAGAAGGACCTTTTCTTCCCGGAGGCCGCCGGACCGGTCCCCGCCCACCCGGACGCGGTGAGCGTGCCGCAGGCCGAGCTTGCCGCCTACCTTTCCGCGCAGCGCAGCCGCTTCCAGCGCGGCATGCTCGCATGGCTGCGAAGCCAGCCAGGGGGCCTCGAGGAGATGCGCGCCGCCGTCGATGCGCTGCATCGCGTGGCGGCGCAGCTCCCCGAGCCGCGCGCGCTGTGGTGGGTGGCCACCGCGCTCTTCGACGCGCTGCTCGAAGGCGCCGACTCCGAGTGGGCGGCCGCCGCGAGGCCGCTGTGCAACAGGCTCGACTTCCAGATGCGGGACCTCGCCGCCGGCGGACAGAAGGGCAACGACGTGCTCCTTCGCGAGGTGCTCTTCGCGCTGGCGAAGAGCGGCTCGTCCGCGGCGCGGGTCAAGGACGTGCGCCAGCTCTATGGGCTCGAGGGCATCTTTCCCGCGGCGGGCGATGCGGCGGACGAGCAGGCGGCGCCGCTTGCCCCCGTCGTCGCCGACGTGCGCTCGAGGCTGGAGGCGCTGCGCAGCGTCTGGCAGCAGTACGTGGCGGGCGAGCCGAAGAGCGTCGCCCGCTTCCGCGAGCTCGCCGCGTCGCTGCGCGAAAAGCTGCAGGCGCTCGGCAGCGCCGAGCTCGCGCGCCTGCTCGACGCCGTGGCGAAGGCGGGCGCGCAGCTGCCCGAGGCGCACCCGCAGCGCCAGCCCTACCTCGTGATCGAGATGGCGGCGGCGTTCCTGCTCGCCGAGGGCGCGCTCGAGTCGCTCGCCGAGCCGGCGGGCGATCTCGCGGAGCAGGTCGCGATCCTGGGGACCTGGCTCGTCGAGGCCGCCGCCGGAAAGCCCTCGGCCATGCCCCAGGGCCTGCGCCCGGACCTCGCCCGGCGGATCGGCATCCTGCAGCTCCGGGCGCAGGTCGCCAAGGAGATCGTCGCCAACCTGCATCATGTCGAGCAGGTGCTCGACGCCTTCGCCCGCGACAGCGGAAAGCGCGACACGCTCGCCGGCCTGCAGCCGTACCTGCGCCAGATCCACGGCGCGCTCGGCAAGCTCGGCTTCGAGCCGGCGGTGGAGGCGCTCGCGATCTGCGAGCGCATGATCGAGGCGCAGAGCACCGCCGACCACGCTCGCGCCGCCGAGGACATGGACTGGATCGCCGAAGGCCTGAGCAGCCTCGGCTTCTTCCTCGCGCCCTGCCTGCAGGGCGGGGAGCCGGTGGAGCAGGCGATCGAGCTCTTCTTCCGGCGCTACAACGCTCGCGATGAACAGGCGGGAAGCGCCGCCGGCACCGACGCGGCGCCGCTCGTCCCCGACCTCGTCCTCGAGCTCGCCCCGGATCCCGGCACGGACGTCGCCCCCGACCCCGCCGCGGACAAGACGATCGTGCTGCAAAAGCCGATCGTCCCCGAGCCGGTCGAGCCGCAGGCCGCGCCCCAGCGGCCCGCGGTGAACCAGGAGCTCCTCGAAATCTACCTCGACGAGGCGGGCGAAGTGCTCGAGACAATCAACGCCTCCATTCCGGAATGCCGCGCGCAGCCGCAGAACCGCGACGCCCTTACGACCATCCGCCGGGGCTTCCATACGCTGAAGGGCAGCGGCCGGATGGTCGGGCTCATGGATCTCGGCGAGGTGGCCTGGGAACTCGAGCAGGTCATGAACCGGTGGCTCGAGCAGCAGCGTCCCGCCACCGCGAAGCTCCTCGAGCTGATCGCCATGGCGACCGCCGCGTTCGCGGGCTGGGTGGAGAAGCTTCGGGAAGGCAACCTCCAGGGCGAGATCGAGGCGAGCGCGATCGTCGGGCTCGCCCGCCGGCTGAAGAGCGGCGACATCACGGAGCCGCCGGCGCAGGCGCCCGAGGCCGACGAGCTCGTCATCGGGAGCGTGCGGGTCGGGCGCGCGATGTTCGAGGTCTATCGCAGCGAGGCGCAGGGCCACGCGGCGGCGCTTCGCGAGCAGTGCGACCGCTGGCTCGGCGCGCTGGGTAGCGAGCCGTCGCCCGAATTCCTGCGCGCGGCGCATACCCTCGCGAGCAGCTCGCGCACGGCGGGGTTCACCGCGATCGCCGAGCTGGCAGGGGCGCTCGAGCAGTGGCTCCCGTTCGCGCGGCAGGTCACGCAGGCGGCGCGGGCCGGGCCGGTCGAAGCCGCCGTGCGCCGGCTGGGAGAGATGGTGGAGGCGCTCGCGCGCGCCGAGGATCCGGGCTCCGGCGAGGCCCAGGCCCGCTCGCTCGAGGCGCTGACCGCCGAGCTCCAGGCCGCGCCGCCGCCGGTCGATGCAACCGCGGAGCAGACGCTCTCGCTCAACCTGAGCCCGCCGCAGCCGGAGCAGCGCCGGATGCGCGACGACATCGACGAGCAGCTCCTGCCGATCTTCCTCGAGGAGGCGCAGGAGCTCGTGCCGCAGATCGGCGCCGACATCCGCGACTGGAAGGCCAACCCGGGCGACCACAACGTCGTGCAGTCGCTGCAGCGGGCGCTGCACACGCTGAAAGGAAGCGCGCGCATGGCGGGCGCGATCCGCCTGGGCGAGCTCACGCACCTCATGGAGAGCCTGGTCGAGGCGGCGCTGGAAGCCGGCGCCCCGGGCCCGGTGATGTTCGTCGAGCTGGAAGAGAAGATGGACCGCCTGAGCCTCGACATCGAGCGCATGCAGGCGGGCCTCCATGCGCCGGCCGCGCCGGCCGTGGAAGCGAAGCCCGCTTCGCCGAAGAAAGAAGAGCCTGAGCCGCCCGCAACCCCAGCACCTTCCGCACCGGTCGTCGCCGCTAGCGTTGCCGTTGGGGTCGCCGCGGGGGTTGCCGATAGCCCCGCGGCGCCCGCTCCCGCGCCCACGACGCCAGCCCCCGCGCCGGCGGCGCCGTCCAAGCGCGCCCGCCAGGGAGGGGCAGCGCTGCCCGGCGCAGCGGCCTTGCTGCGGATCAATGCCGATACGCTCGACTACCTGATCAACGAGGCGGGCGAAGTGAGCATCGCGCGCTCGCGGGTCGAGGCGGAGCTTCGCTCGGTGAAGCACGCGCTCGGCGACCTGAACGAGAGCATCGTGCGCCTGCGCAGCCAGCTGCGCGAGGTGGAGCTGCAGGCCGACAGCCAGCTGCAGTCGCGCAAGTCCGAGCTCGAGGAGCGCAAGTCCGAGTTCGATCCGCTCGAGTTCGACCGCTACACCCGCCTGCAGGAGCTCACGCGCCTCATGGCCGAGAGCCTCCACGACGTCGTCTCGATCCAGCAGGGCCTGATGAAGAGCCTGCACGAGACCGACGCGGCGCTCCTGCAGCAGGCCCGCACCACGCGCGACGTGCAGCAGGCGCTCATGCGCATGCGCGCCGTGCCCTTCTCCAACCTCAACGAGCGGCTCTACCGCGTCGTGCGCCAGACGGCGCGCGAGGTGGGCAAGAAGGCGGAGCTCGTCATCGACGGCGCGCAGGTCGAGCTCGACCGCAGCGTCCTCGAGCGCATCGCCGCGCCGCTCGAGCACATGCTGCGCAACTCGCTTGCGCACGGCATCGAGGCGCCGGCGGCGCGCGCGGCGCTCGGCAAGCCCGAGACCGGCCGGATCCACATCGCGCTGCGCCAGGAGGGCAACGAGATCGCGCTCGTGGTCGCCGACGACGGCGGCGGCCTCGACCTCGACCGGCTCTACCGCAAGGCCGTCGAGCGCGGCGTGATCGAGGTGCACCAGCCGCTCACCGACGCCGAGAAGATGCAGCTCATCTTCGCCTCGGGGCTTTCCACCGCCGAAACCGTGAGCGAGCTCGCCGGCCGCGGCGTCGGCATGGACGTGGTGCGCAACGACATCGTCGGCATCGGCGGGCGCATCGACATCTCGAGCGAGCGCGGCCGGGGCACGACCTTCGCCGTCTACCTGCCGCTCACGCTGGCGGTGACCCAGGTGGTGATGGTGCGCGCCGGCGCGACGCGCCTTGCCGTCTCGGCGGCCATGGTCGAGAACGTGCTGCGCCTGAAGGCCGACGCCATGGCCGGCCTCTACGACCGGCGCCTCGTCGAGATCCAGGACCGCTCCTACCCGCTGCACTACCTGGCGCATCTCCTCGGCGCCGGCGGCGCGACCGAGATCCAGCCCTACAACTCGGTGCTGCTCCTCCGCAGCGGCATCCACCGGCTCGCGCTGCACGTGGACGAGCTGATCGCCAACCAGGAAATCGTCGTGAAGAGCATCGGGCCGCAGCTCGCCCGCGTGCCGGGCGTCGCGGGGGCGACCGTGCTCGCCGACGGCAGCATCGTGCTCATCGTCAACCCTGTGCAGCTCGCGCAGAACGCGAGGCCGGCGGCCCCGACGGCGCCGGCGGAGGCCGAGGCGGCGCCCGCGCAGGAGAGCCTCAGCCGCTCGCCGGTCGTCATGGTGGTGGACGATTCGCTCACGGTGCGCAAGATCACGAGCCGGCTGCTCGAGCGCGAGGGCTACCAGGTGCTCACCGCCAAGGACGGCCTCGACGCGCTCCAGCAGCTGAAGGACGCGCTCCCGGCGGTGATGCTCGTCGACATCGAGATGCCGCGCATGGACGGCTTCGACCTCACGAAGAACGTCCGAGGCGACCCGCGCACCGCCGGCATCCCGATCGTGATGATTTCCTCGCGCACCGCCGACAAGCACCGCAACCAGGCGGCGCAGCTCGGCGTGAACGCGTTCCTCGGCAAGCCCTACCAGGAGGCGGAGCTGCTGCAACACGTCGCTTCATTCGCGGGCGTGGTGGCCGCGGCAGACGCCCCCTCGCCGCTGCATTGAAGTTCGAGCTGCAGGAGCACATCGGCAAGTACCCCGTGATCCGCGAGATCGGGAGCGGGGCGACGAGCCGCGTCTACCTCGCGCGCGACACCTTCGCCGAGCGCGACGTCGCGATCAAGGTGTTCCTCTTCGACTCGAACATCGACCCGCAGACCTCGCGCATGATGCACAAGGCGTTCCTCGCCGAGGCCTCGCTCGCGGGGAAGCTCAACCATCCGCACATCGTCGACATCTTCGACGCGGTGGCGGAGCCTGACCACAGCTACCTCGTCATGGAGTACGTGCCCGGCACGACGCTCGAGGCCCATTCCGACGTGACGAGCCTGCTGCCGCTCAACAAGGTGGTGGAGATCATCTTCAAGTGCATCCGGGCGCTCGAGTACGCGTTCCAGCACGGGGTGATCCACCGCGACATCAAGCCGGGCAACATCCTGCTCTCGCACACGGGCGAGACCAAGGTCGGCGACTTCGGCGCCTCCTTCCAGCAGCGCCACGGCGTCGAGACCACGCAGATCACCGGCATCGGCTCCCCCGCCTACATGTCGCCGGAGCAGGTGCGCATGGAGACCCTTTCGCACCAGACCGACATCTACTCGCTCGGCGTGGTGATGTACCGGCTCCTCACCGGCCGGCTGCCCTTCGACGCCTCCTCGCAGGCGGGGCTGCACTACGCGATCCTCAACACCCCGGCGCAGCGGCCCATCAAGCTGCGCCCGGACCTGCCGCCGCTCCTGGACGAGATCGTCATGAAGGCGATCCAGAAGGATCCGGCGCAGCGCTACAAGTCCTGGCTCGACTTCGGCAAGGACCTCAGCCAGGCGTTCGTCAACCTGCGGCTCGCCGGCGAGACGGCCTCGGACTCGGAGAAGTTCAACAAGCTGCGCAACATGGAGTTCTTCCAGGACTTCGGCGACGTGGCGCTGTGGGAGGTGGTGAGGATCGGCAGCTGGAAGACCCTGCCCGCCGACACCATCGTGATCCGCGAGGGCGATCCCGGCGACAGCTTCTACATCCTCATCGAGGGCGAGGTGGGCGTGACGCTGCTCGGCAAGCCGCTCAACACCATCAAGCCGGGCGGCTGCTTCGGCGAGATCCTCTACTTCACCGGCGCTTCCGGCCGGCGCACTACCACCATCGTCGCCACCGAGCAGATCACGGTCATCGAGATCAAGGCCGAGGCCCTGCGCGCCGCCACCGACGGCTGCCAGGTCGGCTTCAACAAGGCCTTCATGCGCGTCCTCGTCGACCGCCTGAGCCAGGCCAACCTCAAGCTCGCCAGGCGCTAGGCGACCGTCTGGTCGTCCCCGCGCAGGCGGGGACCCCGTTTAGTCGAACGTAATCCTGACCGACTCCGCGCTGCGCCTCGCCGGCCCGTGGTACACGGCTTCTATGTTGTTGCCGTCGGGATCCAGGACGAAAGCGGCGTAGTACCCCGGATGGTAGGGCCGCTCGCCGGGGGCGCCGTTGTCCCTGCCGCCCGCGGCCAGCGCCGCGCGGTAAAACGCGTCCACCGTCTCGCGGTCCGGTGCCTGGAAGGCAAGGTGGTGCCGGCCCGTCAGCGCGCCCTGCGCGGCCTTGCTCGCCCTGGAGGAGACGAAGAGCTCGTCGGCCCAGAAGTAATCGGGACCCTCGCCACCGAGCGGCACCTTCAGGACGCCAAAGACGGCCTCGTAGAACCGGCGGCTTGCTGTTAGGTCGCTCACGACGAGCTGGAGATGGTCGATCAGCCTGCCGCGATGCAGCTCATGTGTTTCCATGGGTCCTCCGTCGGCTGCCCAGGATGACTACGACACCGGAAGCCGCCACGAGTGCCATGCCGCCGAAGCCGAGGGCGTCGGGGAGCTGGCCGAAGACGAGCCAGCCGAGGACGAGGACGACGACGAGCTGCGCGTAGCCGAACGGGGCGAGGAGGGTGGCCGGGGCGAGGGCGTGGGCGCGGATGAGGAGGAAGTGGCCGACGCCGCCGAGGACGCCGATGGCTGCAAGCATGGCGCCGTGCGCCACGCCCGACGGAACCTCGAGGGCGGAGCCCGGAAACGCGGCGGGGATGGCGAGGCAGGCGATGAAGCCCGGATAGAAGAGCGTGGTGATCGGGTCTTCGCGCGCCGCGAGCTTGCGCGTCAGCAGCTGGTAGCCGGCGAAGCAGAAGGCGCAGAAGAGCGGAAGCAGGTACGCCCAGCTGAAGCTTGCGCCTCCGGGGCGCATGATGAGCAGCACGCCGGTGAAGCCGCCGCCGAGCGCCCACCAGGTCGCTACCGGGACGCGCTCGCCGAGGAGCGGCCCGCCTGCCAGCGCGACGAGCACCGGTGCAAGGAACACGATCGTCGCCGCCTCGGCGAGCTGCATGTGGCTGAGCGCGACGACGAACACGATGCTCGCGGCGACGAGGAAGAGGCCGCGCAGGAGCTGAAGCCCCGGGGCGCCCGTGCGGACGAGCCGCGCGCCCATGCGGGGCAGGAAGATCGCGCCCATGACGAGCGTCTGGAGCAGGTAGCGCAGCCAGACGATGGCCTGCGCAGGATAGTGGGCGACGAGGACCTTCGAGAGCGTGTCCAGGCAGGCGAAGCAGCTCGTGGCGAGCACCATGAGCCCGATGCCCTGCAGCGCCTGCGAGGGACCGGGCCGGCTCAGAAGGACCGCGGCAGGCCGAGGACGTGCTCGGCGAGGTACGACAGGATCAGGTTGGTCGAGATCGGCGCGACGAGATAGAGGCGCGTCTCGCGGAACTTGCGCTCCACGTCGTACTCGGCGGCGAAGCCGAAGCCGCCGTGCGTCTGCAGGCACACGTTCGCCGCCTCCCACGAGGCCTTGGCGGCGAGGTGCTTCGCCATGTTGGCTTCCGCGCCGCAGCTCTTCTTCTCGTCGTAGAGCGCGGCCGCCTTGTAGCGCATGAGGTTGGCGGCCTCGATTTCCATGTAGCTCTCGGCGATCGGGAACTGGATGCCCTGGTTCTGGCCGATGGGCCGGTCGAAGACCACGCGCTCGGAGGCGTACCGGCTCGCTCTTTCGACGAACCAGTAGCCGTCGCCGATGCACTCGGCGGCGATGAGGATGCGCTCGGCGTTGAGGCCGTCGAGGATGTAGCGAAAGCCCTTGCCTTCCTCGCCGATCAGGTTCTCCGCGGGAATCTCGAGGTTGTCGATGAACACCTGGTTCGTCTCGTGGTTCACCATGTTGCGGATCGGCCGCACTTCCAGGCCCTTGCCCCAGGCGGCCTTCGCGTCGACGAGGAAGACCGACATGCCCTCGGACTTCTTCTTCACCTGGTCGAGCGGCGTGGTGCGGGCGAGCAGGATCATGAGCTCCGAGTGCTGCAGGCGCGAGGTCCAGACCTTCTGGCCATTGACGACGTACCGGTCGCCCTTCTTCACCGCCGTGGTCTTGATCTTGGTCGTGTCGGTGCCGGCACCGGGCTCCGTCACGCCCATCGCCTGCAGGCGGAGCTCCCCGGCGGCGATCTTCGGCAGGTATTTCTTCTTCTGCTCCTCGGAGCCGTTCCGGAGCAGCGTGTTCATGTTGTACATCTGGCCGTGGCAGCAGCCCGCGTTGCCGCCGGAGCGCGTGATCTCCTCCATGATGACCGTCGCCTCGGTGAGGCTGAGGCCCGAGCCGCCGTAGTCCTCCGGGATGAGCGCGGACATCCAGCCCGCCTTGGTGAGCGCGTCGACGAAGGCTTCGGGATAGGCCCGCTTCTCGTCGACCTCCTGCCAGTAGGCCGAGTCGAACTTCTCGCAGAGGCTGCACACCGCGTCACGCAGCTCGGGGTAATTGTCTCTTCCGATGTTCATCATCTCTCTGCTTTCAGGCTGTCAGACGTATCCCGGCCCTTCGATGGGCGGGTGCTGGGCGAGGAAGGCCTCGTCGACCTCGACGCCGAGGCCGGGCGCCTCGGGCGGCCAGACGTTGCCGTCCGCGTCGATGCGGCCCGGATTGTCGACCAGCTCGTCGCGGAACCGGTTGGCGCGCGACACGTCGCCCTCGAACCAGCCGCCGTTGTCGATCGCGGCGAGGAAGTGGATGGAGGCCGCGTGGTTCAGCCCCGTCATGGAGCTGTGGGGATGGATCGGCAGCTTCCAGGCCGAGGCGAGCGCGGCGATGCGAAGGCATTCGGTGATGCCGCCGCTCTTCGAAAGGTCGGGCTGCAGGACGGTGATGGCGCCGTCCTCGATCACGCGGTTGAACTCGAAGCGGGTGAAATGGTTCTCGCCCGCGGCGAGCGGCGTGCGGCCGAAGCCCTTCGCCTGCCGGTAGCTCGCGTAGTCGTGGGCGGGGAAGGGCTCCTCGAGCCAGCCGATGCCGAGCTCGTCCATCGCCGGCATCACGCGGCGCACGTCTTCCACGCGGTAGCCGATGTTGGCGTCGGTCAGGATCGTGAGGCCGTCCCCGAACGCCTTGCGGACGGCGCGCAGGCGCTCGATGTCGTTCCCGACCGTGTCGCCGACGCGCAGCTTGATCGCCTTGTAGCCGGCCGAGAGCACCTTCTGCGCTTCCTCGACGAGCAGGCCCGGCGCCTGGTAGCCGAGCGAGACGCCGCCGGCGTAGGCGGCGATGGGCTTGCGGCTGCCGCCGAGCAGGCGATACAGGGGAAGGCCGTGCGCCTTGCCCCGGATGTCCCAGAGCGCCATGTCGATGCCGCTCATCGCAAGGCACGCGCCCGCGCCCATGCCGTGACTCGCGAGCTGGTAGCGGTACATGCGGTCCCAGATGCCCACCACGTCGTCCGCGTCCTGGCCCACCACGAGCTGACGGAGCGTCGTGTCGATGAGCTTTGCGACCGCCGTGTGCGCCCGGCCGTGGTGCGCTTCGCCCCAGCCGACCAGCCCGTCCTCGGTCGTCACCTTCACGACGACCGCGTCGCGCTTCACTGCCGTGCCGATGCCGAGCGCGACCCGGTTCTCCGGCGCGATGGCGAAGGAGACGGGAAAGGCGCGGACTTCAGCGATTTGCAGGGCGGGCATCGGGATCGGGCGCTTGGGGGGCGGAGTCGACCGGGTTCACGGGATTGCGCGGCCGCTCGCCGCGCAGCATGCGAAGCAGCTCTTCGGCGGCGGCGCTCGCCATTCGCGCCCGCGACTCCACCGTCATGCCGGCGAGATGCGGCGTGAGCACGACGTTGTCGAGCGCGAAGAGCGGATGTCCCGGCGCGATGCGGTAGTGCTCGTAGACGTCGAGCATGGCGCCGGCGATTTTCCTTTCCCGGAGCGTTTCCAGGAGGGCTTCTTCCTCGACGACGGCGCCGCGGCCCACGTTCACGAGCCACGCGGAGGGCTTCATGAGCGCGAACGTCCGGCGGTTCATGAGGTGGCGCGTCTGCGCCGTGAGCGGGCAGGCGAGGACCACGAAATCGGCTGCGCCGAGGAGCGTCTCGAGCGAGGCGGGCTCCGCGTCCGGCCCCATGCGGTCGAGCCGGCGCTGGTGGCCGAGCACCCGCATGCCGAAGCCCTGGCGGGCGATGCGGGCGAGATGACGGCCGATCGCGCCCACGCCGACGATGCCGAGCGTCATGCCGCCGATCTCGTGGGCGCGCGAGCCCAGGGCGCGGGCGCTGTCCCAAGGGGCGGTTCGCATCGCGCTCGTGATGGCGGGCGTGTTGCGCGCGAGCGTCAGCATTGCCATCGCGCAATACTCGGCGACCGACGGCGCGTTCGCGCCCGGGAGGTTGGCGACGGCGATTCCCCGCCGGCTCGCCTCGTCGAGCCGCACGAGGTCGGTGCCGGTGCCGTGGATCACGATGGCGCGAAGGCGCGGCGCGTCGTCGAAGATGTCGTCGGGAAGCTTGCTGCGGATGATGATGCCGTCGGCCTCGCGCGCGAGGCGGCGCACCGTGTCGGGCTCGCCGTCGGGCGCCTGCACGACCTCCGCGGCCGCCTCGAGGACGCGCAGGCCCTCGCCCGCGATGGGGTCGGTCAGCAGGACGCGGGGCCGCTGCAGCGGACGTTGCCCGGGCTGCGCAGGCTTCGGCGAGGGGCTGGAGGGGGGTGCCATGAGGGGCTGCTAGCATAGCAACATGCCGCCGGCGTTCGACATCGACCGCGACCATCGTTTCGCGCCGACGCGCTGGTTCGAGGACTTCTCCGTGGGCGAGCGCTTCTGGATTCCCTCGCGCACGCTGAACGAGGCGCTCTTCGCCGCCTTCCAGCTCGCCTCGGGCGACAACGACCCGATCCACTACGACGTCGAGTACTGCCGGCGCCGCGGCCACCGGCACATGCTCGCCCACGGCATGCAGGTGCTCGTCCAGACCGCCGCCGGCGCCGGCGTCTTTCCGCATCTGGTCGCCGATTCCCTGGTGGCCATGCTCGACTGCTCCGCGAGCATGCGCGCGCCGGTCTATTGCGGCGATACCGTCTATCCGATGCTCGAGATCTCCGAGCTCGTCCCCCAGCGCACGACGGGCATCGTCGTCATGCGCGCGACCGTGCACAACCAGGCCGGCGAGCTCGTCCTCGAGGGCACGCACCGCTACCTTCTGCGCAAGCGTCCGGTTGCCTGACAGTTTCTTGATTCAAGAAGTTTGATGGAAGCGATCTAGGAGCCGATCGCGCCAGAGGATCTCAGACGGTCCATTTCCTCGTCGCTCAAGCCCGCTTCCCGCAAGACCTCCAGCGTGTGCTCGCCGATCCGCGGCGCAGGGCTCGTAGGCTTTTCTTCATGTGGATGCGACTGCCCCGGGACGCGGGGGAGGGGTACCGTCCCATAGGGAGGCTGCGGAAAGTCCAGGAACACGCCGGCGTGCCTCGCCTGCGGCCAGGCGCGGAGGCCCTCGAAGTCGAGCACCGGGGCGAAGAGCGCGTCGTGGGCGGCGAGCCGCTCGCTCCAGTGCGCGGTCGTGTCGGCGGCGAGCCGCTGCGCCACCTCGTCGTTGACGCTCGCGGCGTGCGCCTGGCGCGCCTGCATGGTGGCGAAGCGCTCGTCGGCGAGCCATGCCTCGAGGCCGAGGGCGCGCAGCACCGCACCGAAGCTCGCGTCGTTCACGGCGACGAGCGCGATCCAGCCGTCCTGCGTGCGAAAGACGCCGGAGGGCACGGTGAGCGGCGCCTTGTGCCCGGGGAAGAGCGCCGATTCCAGAATGGAGCCGGCGAGGAAGGCGGCGCAGGCCTCGAGAAGCGAGATGCGGATGTGCCGGCCGCGGCCTTCGCGCTCGCGCGCGAAGAGCGCCGCGCCGACCGCCTGTGCGGCGTAGAGGGCAGTGGCGGTATCCGGCAGCACGAATGGCACGCGCCGCGGCACGCCGTCGGCGTCGCGGTTGGCATACGCGATGCCGGTGAGGGCCTGGAGGACGGAGTCGCTGCCCGCCTTGCGCGCTTCCGGGCCGTCCGGCCCGAAGCCGGTGATGGAGAGATAGACGAGCTGCGGGCTCCCGGCGGCGAGCGCTTCGTAGCCAAGACCCATGCGCTCGATCGCGCCGGGGCGGTAGTTCTGCACGAGCACATCGGCCCGGCGTGCAAGGCGAAGTAGCGCTTCGCGTGCGCCGGGCTTTGACGCGTCGAGGGCGACCGAGCGCTTGCCGACGTTGCAGGCGATGGCGTGCGCCGAGAGCCCGTCGCGGGCGCTCGCGATGGTGCGCGACCAGTCGCCGGCGGGCGGCTCGACCTTGATCACCTCCGCGCCCTGCTGCGCGAGAAGGGCGCAGCAATAGGGGCCGGCGATGCCCTGGGAAAGATCGAGGACGCGCACGCCCGCATAGGGGAGGGCGCCTGCCGGATTCAGGCGGTCGTTCAAGGCCGCACCTCGGCCGACACGTCGTCCAGCAGATCCTCGCACTCGCCTGCTGATTCGCCTGCAGCCTCCGGCGCAAGCGGATCGCGCGGGGAGAGCTTGTGGCGTACAACGAGCGCAGCCAGCCTTGCGCGTCGCGGCAGCCGCGCGCCCTCGCGCTCGAGAAGCGCCGCGGCAACTGCGTAGTACAGGCCGCTCGCCGCCTGCCGCGCGTGGCGCTCGTCGGCGCTTTGTGCGAAGGCTGCGGCCCGTTCGAGCGGCGCCGAGGGAAGCGCCTGCAGGAGCGGCGCGAGCGCCGCCTCCCGCTCGATGGCGCGCAGCACGTCGAGCGCGACGATGTTCGAGGTGCCTTCCCAGATCGATCCCAGGTGCGCGTCGCGCACGAGGCGCGCGTCCGAGAATTCCTCGACGTAGCCCACGCCGCCGCGGACCTCCATCGCGTCGCCGGTGACCCGGCGGGCATCGCGGCAGGCGCGGAACTTGAGGAGCGGCGTCAGGATCCGCACGCGGCGGCGCGCTTCGTCGTCGCCCGCGTCGGCTTTCGCGAGCTCGACCGCGGTATAGAAGAGCACCGAGCGCGCGGCCTCGGTGGGCAGCATGAGCTTCAGGAGCTGCCGGCGCATGAGCGGCGCCTCGATGAGCCGGCGCCCGAACGCTTCGCGCCGGCGCGCCACGAAGAGCGCCTCGGTGAGCGCGCGGCGCATGAGGCCGGCGGCGCGCATGCCGTTCGAGAGACGCGACATGTTGATCATGTCGGCCATCTGCCGGAAGCCCTGCCCCGGATCGCCGACGAGGTAGGCGGCCGCGCCCTCCAGGACGATCTCGCCGCTCGCGAGGTTCCGCGTGCCGAGCTTGTCCTTGAGGCGCACGATGCGGTAGCGGTTCGGCATGCCGTCTTCGGTGCGCGCCGGAAGCAGGAAGAGCGAGAGGCCTTTCGTGCCGGCGGGAGCGCCCTCCGGCCGGGCGAGGACGAGCGCCACTCCAGCATCCGGATTGGAGCAGAACCACTTGTCGCCATGCAGGCGCCAGAGCGTGCCGTCGCGCACGGCGCGCGTGGCGGTGGCCCCGACATCCGAGCCGGCGTGGCGCTCGGTCATGAACATGGCGCCCTGCACGAGCGTGTCCATGTCCTGCGACGTGAGGCCGGGCAGGTAGCGGGCGACGAGCGCCGGATCGCCGAACTTGCGCAGCGTGCGCGCAAGCGCGTCGGTCATGGAGAGCGGGCAGCACACCCCGAACTCCGCCTGGACGAAGAGGTAGCTCAGCGCATACTTCGCGAGCGGCGGCAGCGGCGCCGGCCAGTCGAGCACGCCGCCCCGGTGCGACATGGCGGCGAGCCCGAACTCGGCGAACGCGACTTCCTCGAGCCGCCGGTACGCCGGATGCTTCTCGATCGCCTGCACGTCTTCGCCGCGGCGCGTGCGGTGCAGGAGCCGGGGCGGGTGCCGGTCGGCGAGCAGCGCCGCCTCGTCGAGCTCCCCGCCGGCGAGGAGGCCGAGGTGCCGCAGGCGCGGACGGAGGTGGGCGTGAAGGGCGGGATCGAGGTAATGCGAGAGCAGCGGCTCGAAGTCCGGATCCGCGTCGTAGAGGTTGAGCCCGCGGGAATCCGGTACCGCGCCCGCAGCCGTCACACGGGATCCCAGGAAAAGACGTCCTGCGAGCGCTCGAGCGGATAGAACCTGGCGCGCAGGGCCGGGAGCGCGTGCGAGGCGATGGTCTCGGGCGTCCAGCCCTCCGCCCGGTGCACCGAGCGCAGCGGCCGGCTCTGCGACATGAGGAAGAGCTCGTTCGCGCGCGCCGCGAAGACCTGGCCGCTCACGTCCGCGGCCGCGTCGCTCGCGAGGAACACGGCGAGCGGCGCGATCTTCGCCGTCTGCATCGACTTCAGTTTCTCCACGCGCGCCTTCTGGTCTTCCGTCTCGGTCGGGATCGAGCCGATCATGCGGCTCCAGGCGAAGGGCGCGATGCAGTTGGAGCGCACGCCGTACTTCTGCATGTCGAGCGCGATCGACTTCGACAGCCCGACGATGCCAAGCTTCGCCGCCGAGTAGTTGGCCTGTCCCAGATTGCCGACCAGGCCGGAGGTCGAGGTCATGTGCACGTAGCAGCCCGACTGCTGCGAGCGGAAGTGCGGGGCGGCGGCGCGCGAGACGTAGAACGAGCCGTTGAGGTGCACGTCGATGACCGCGCGCCACTCCTCGAGGGACATGTTGAAGAAGAAGCGGTCGCGCAGGATGCCGGCGTTGTTGACGACGACGTCGAGCCGCCCGAACGCCTCGAGCGCGCGCTGGACGATGCGGTTGGCCGATTCCCACTCGGCGACGCTCTCGGTGCTCGCGACGGCGTGCCCGCCCGCCGCGCGGATTTGGTCGACGACCTTCTGCGCCGGCCCCGCGTCGCGGCCTTCGCCATGCACGCTCGCGCCGATGTCGTTCACGACCACCGAGGCGCCCGCGGCCGCGAACGCGAGCGCGAAGTCGCGCCCGATGCCGCCGCCGGCGCCGGTGACGATCGCGACCTTGCCGGCGAGCAGGCCGCTCATCGCCGCGCGCGGGGCCGGGTCAGGCTCGGGCTCACTCCCGGAACCCCGGGTAGCGGCGGTCGAGGAGCCGCAGCATCGCGGGCCACTCGAGCGGACCCCAGCGGCGCCGGGTCTCCGGCTTGTAGAGGTGCGCGGTCTTCTCCACTACCTCGGGCGCCGGGAAGTGCAGCTTCGTGTTGCACGACATGGCCGCCACCTGGGCCTTGCAGGCGCGCTCCAGCCAGAAGAGGTTGGTGAACGCCTCGCAGACGCTCGCGCCCACGGCGAGCAGCCCGTGGTTGCGCAGGATCATGGCCTTGTGCGAGCCGAGGTCGCGCACGAGCCGTGCCTGCTCGTCGAGGTCGATCGCCACGCTCTCGTACTCGTGCATGCCGACGCCGCCGAAGTACATGGCGGTCTGCGTGAGCGGCAGCAGGCCGCAGTCGAGCGCCGACACGGCCATGCCGGCGATCGAGTGGGTGTGGATGACGCAGCCGACGTCGGCGCGCGCCTTGTGGATCGCGCTGTGGATGACGAAGCCCGCCTGGTTGATGCCGTAGCCGGTCCCCGAGTCCTGCACCACGTTGCCGTCGAAGTCGATCTTGACCAGGCTCGAGGCCGTGATCTCGTCGTAGGTCATGCCGTAGGCGTTGATGAGGAAGTGACCCTCCTCGCCGGGCACGCGCGCCGAGATGTGGTTGTAGACGAGGTCGTCCATGCCGAAGTGGTGGACGAGCCGGTAGCAGGCGGCGAGGTCGACGCGGGTGTCCCACTCTTCGCGCGAGACGCGGTTGCGCAGGGAGGGAATGTCGAGCTGCGACAGGTCGCTCATGGGCTCCTCGGCTGGCTTGGCAAGCCCGCATTATGCGCCCCGTGCCCGGGCGAAGGCGCACGTTTCAAACGCGCCGGCCGGCCTGCCGCGCCTGGGCGGCGGCTATAATGACGGGCCGTTCCCCTCAGTCCTTTCACGCGATGAAGATCCTGGTAAGCGTCAAGCGGGTGGTCGATTTCAACGTCAAGGTGCGGGTGAAGCCCGACGGCAGCGGCGTCGAGACGGCGAACGTCAAGATGTCCATGAATCCCTTCGACGAGATCGCCGTCGAGGAAGCCGTGCGGCTGAAGGAGGCGGGGACCGCCACCGAGATCGTCGCCGTCTCCTGCGGCCCGCAGGCCTGCCAGGAGACGCTGCGCACCGCGCTTGCGATCGGCGCCGACCGCGCCATCCTCGTCGAGACCGACCCCGACGTGCAGCCTCTCGCGGTGGCGAAGCTCCTCAAGGCGGTCGTGGACCGCGAGAATCCGGGCCTCGTCATCCTCGGCAAGCAGGCAATCGACGACGACTCCAACCAGACGGGCCAGATGCTGGCCGCGCTCCTCGGCTGGCCGCAGGCCACGTTCGCCTCGAAGCTGAGGATCGAGAGTCCCGGGCGGGCACAGGTCACCCGGGAGGTGGACGGCGGGCTCGAGACCGTCGCCATCCGGCTGCCGGCCGTCGTCACCACCGACCTGCGCCTCAACGAGCCGCGCTACGTCACCCTGCCGAACATCATGAAAGCGAAGAAAAAGACGCTCGAGACGCTGAAGCCCGACGCGCTCGGCGTGGACGTCAAGCCGCGCCTGTCGACCCTGAAGGTGGTGGAGCCGCCCAAGCGCAAGGCGGGCATCAAGGTGCCCGACGCCGCCGCGCTGGTCGAGAAGCTGCGCAACGAAGCGAAGGTGCTCTGATGGCCATCCTCGTTCTCGCGGAGCACGACAACAAGAGCATTCGCAAGGCCACGCTGAACGCCGTGGCGGCGGCGCAGAAGATCGGCGGCGACATCGACCTCCTGGTCGCCGGCCACGAGGCGGGCGAGGCGGCCAAGGCCGCGGCGGCGGTGCCGGGCGTGCGCAAGGTGCTGCATGCCGACGCGCCGCACCTCGGCGAGTTCCTGGCCGAGAACGTGTCGGCCCTGGTGGCCGGGCTCGGCAAGGACTACTCGCATATCCTCGCCCCCGCGACCTCGAACGGCAAGAACGTCATGCCGCGCGTCGCGGCGCTCCTCGACGTGCAGCAGATCTCCGACATCGTCGCCGTGGAGAGCGCGGACACCTTCGTGCGGCCGATCTACGCCGGCAACGCGCTCGCGACGGTCAAGTCGGCCGATCCCATCAAGGTCATCACCGTGCGCACCACGGCGTTCGACGCGGTGGCGGCCACGGGCGGCACGGCGACGGTCGAGAGCATCGCTGCGCCGGCCGACACCGGGCTTTCCTCCTTCGTCGGGCGCGAAGTCGCCAAGTCCGAGCGGCCGGAGCTCACTTCGGCCAAGATCATCGTCTCCGGCGGCCGCGGCATGGCGAACGGCGAGAACTTCAAGAAGGTGCTCGAGCCGCTCGCCGACAAGCTGGGCGCGGCCATGGGGGCCTCGCGCGCCGCGGTCGACGCGGGCTTCGTGCCGAACGACTGGCAGGTCGGGCAGACCGGCAAGATCGTCGCGCCGGATCTCTACGTCGCCGTCGGCATCTCGGGCGCCATCCAGCACCTCGCGGGCATGAAGGACAGCCGCGTGATCGTCGCCATCAACAAGGACGAGGAGGCGCCGATCTTCCAGGTGGCCGACTACGGCATCGTCGGGGACCTTTTCCAGGTGGTCCCGCAGCTGGTGGAAGAGCTGGGGAAATAGATGTCCTACGTCGCGCCCCTCAAGGACATGAAGTTCGTTCTGAGGGCGCTCGCCGGCCTCGAGCAGGTCGCGGCGCTTCCCGGCTACGAGGAGGCGACGCCGGACACCGTCGAGGCGATCCTCGACGAGGCGGCGAAGTTCGCCGGCAACGTGCTCGAGCCGCTCAACCGCGTCGGCGACGAGGAAGGGGCGAAGTGGAAGGACGGCGCGGTGACGATGCCGCCCGGCTTCCGGGAGGCCTATCGCCAGTACGTGGAGAACGGCTGGGCGGCGCTGCCCTCCGGGCCGCAATGGGGCGGGCAGGGCCTGCCCAAGCTCGTCGCCACGGCGGTGGAGGAGATGGTCACCTCCGCCAACATGTCGTTCTCGCTGTGCCCGCTCCTCACCCAGGGCGCCATCCACGCGCTCGAGCTCTGCGGGTCGGAAGCGCTGAAGAGGACCTTCCTCGGGCGCATGGTGGAGGGCAGCTGGACCGGCACCATGAACCTCACGGAGCCGCAGGCGGGCTCCGACCTCGCGCTCGTGCGCACGCGCGCGGTGCGCGAGGGCGACCACT
The DNA here is from genome assembly GCA_964461055.1 of uncultured Enterobacteriaceae bacterium. GTDB lineage: Bacteria > Pseudomonadota > Gammaproteobacteria > Burkholderiales > SG8-39 > SCGC-AG-212-J23. The sequence goes on from CAYWSG010000028.1 coordinate 31,988, forward strand.
ACCGCATTTCCGGGCAGAAGATCTTCATCACCTACGGCGAGCACGACCTGGCCGAGAACATCGTGCACCTCGTGCTCGCGCGAACGCCCGATGCGCCCGAGGGCGTCAAGGGCATCTCGCTCTTCGTCGTGCCGAAGTTCCTGGTGAACCCGGACGGCTCGCTCGGCGAGCGGAACCACGTGCGCTGCGCGTCGATCGAGCACAAGCTCGGCATCCACGCGAGCCCGACCGCCGTCATGGTGTACGACAACGCCGTCGGCTACCTGGTGGGGGAGGAGAACAAGGGCCTCTCCTACATGTTCGTCATGATGAACGCGGCGCGCTTCAGCGTCGGCCTCGAGGGCGTGGCGATCGCCGAGCGCGCGTTCCAGCGCGCGCTCGCGTATGCCAAGGAGCGGCTCCAGGGCCGCGACCTGGTCGAAGGCGGCGGCACGGTGCCCATCATCCGCCACCCCGACGTGCGCCGCATGCTCATGCTCATGAAGTCGCAGACCGAGGCGATGCGCGCGCTGGCGTACGTGGTCGCCGCGGCCATGGATTTCGCCGCGCGCTCCGGCTCCCCGGAGGAAAGGCAGAAGCACCAGGCCTTCGTCGACCTGATGATCCCGGTCGTCAAGGGCTGGAGCACCGAGACGGGCGTGGAAGTCGCGTCGCTCGGCGTGCAGGTGCACGGCGGCATGGGATTCATCGAGGAGACGGGGGCGGCGCAGCACCTTCGCGACGCGCGCATCACCACGATCTACGAGGGCACCACCGGCATCCAGGCGGGCGACCTGGTCGGGCGCAAGATCGCGCGCGACGGCGGAGCCGCCGCCCGGGCGCTCGTCGCGGAATTGCGCAAGCTCGACGCGGCGCTCGCCAAGGCGAAGCATGCCGATCTACGCGCGATGCGCGAGCCGCTCGCTGCCGGCGTGGCGGCGCTCGAGGAGGCGGTGGGCTACATCGTGGCCAACGCCGCGAAGGACGTGAAGGGCGTCTTCGCCGGCGCCGTGCCGTTCCTGCTCCTCATGGGCGTAGTGTGCGGCGGCTGGCAGATGGTGCGCGCCGGGCTCGCGGCGGAGAAGGCGCTGGGCGAGGCGGGCGCCGACCAGGCGTTCCTCGAGGCGAAGATCGGCACGGCGCGCTTCTACGCCGACCACGTGCTCACCCAGGCGCCAGGCCTCAAGAGCACCGTCCTCAGCGGCGCCGCCGGCGTGCTCGCGCTTTCGGAAGACCAGTTTCTCGCGGCTTAGGGAAGACCAGTTCTGCGCGGCTTAGGCTAGCGCTCGACAAGCGGGTAACCGTCGTCCCCGCGAAGGCGGGGACTCATTTTTTTCAAGCACACAAACTTGGGTCCCCGCCTTCGCGGGGACGACGGTTTCAGATCTTCCCCAGACGCCTAGCCCGCAAAGCGGCTTAGCGCGCAGTCCGCAAAGCAGCCTAGCTGCGCAGTCCGCAAAGCAGCCTAGCTGCGCAGTCCGCGAAGCAGCCTAGCTGCGCAGTCCGAAGAACCGCCGGATGCGGCCGAGGAGGTCGGCTTCGCCGTTGCCGGCGTCCGTGCTCGGCGCCGCGGCGAGCGCTTCCTGCGTGTGCACGAGCTTGGCGCGCCGCGTGCCGACGACCTTGCTCACGTGCTCGGCGATCTGCGGGCGCGAGAGGAGCAGGCCCTGCACCGAGGCGTGGTCGAGCCGGTAGCACTCGACGTCGGTCTTGGCGATGACCGTGGCGTGGCGCGCGTCGCCGGCGAAAAGCGCCATCTCGCCGAAGAACTCGCCCGGGTGGATCGTGCCCACCGCGCGCGTCGCTCCGCTCGGCGACTCGTAGACCGCCTCGGCCTCGCCGAAGGCGACGATGTAGAGCCACTGCGCCGTGTCGCCCTGCTTGGTGATGACGTCGCCGCGGGCAAACGGCGCGTACTGCAGGCGCTCGGCGATGTCCTCCTTTTCCTCCTCCGACAGGCCAGCGAAAAGGTCGACGCCGCGGATGAGCTCGAGGCGCCGGGTGAGCTCGCGCTTGCGGACGGTCTCGGCGTGCGCCTCGTCGCGGGTGACCGCATGCACGGTGCGCTGCGGCTCCGCGACGCGGATGCCGGCCCGCTGCAGCGAGGCGAAGAGGTGCACGCGCACCATGGAGTCGGTGAACTCGTCCTCCAGCAGGTCCGTGAGCCAGTAGCGGAGCTGGTAGCGGAGGTTGCCGTCCTCGAAGCCGGCGAGGATGCAGCTCGGCGCCGGCACGCGCGCCACGTTGGGGATGGCGGCCTCGCGCATCTCGTCGTCGAGGGTGGCGATGACGCGGGCGGGCGGCACGCCGGGGTCGACGAGGAAGGGCAGGTTGCGCCGCCACTGCAGCGGCATGCCTTCGCGCCGGCCGATGATCGCCACGCTCGACTTCATGAGCATGCTGTTCGGGACGACGAGCGTCTCCCAGTTGCGCGTCTCGATGAGCGCCGAGCGCCAGCGGATGTCGCGCACGCGCCCGCTCAGCTCCCCGAGGCGCACCCAGTCGCCGACCTGGACCGAGTGGTCGAGCTGGATCGCGATGCCGGCGAGGATGTTGCCGAGCGTGTCCTGCATGGCGAACGCGAGCACCGCCGTGAGGATGGCGGAGGTCGTCAGGATGCTCGAGAGGTCGACCCCGGCGCCGCTCAGCTGCGCGAAGCCGTAGATCACATAGATGCCGATGATGGCGAGGTCCTCGACGATGCGCGGCGGGCGGCGGCCGAGGAGCGGCGCGGCGAGCCGGAACACCGAGAAGCCGGCGATGCGGATGAAGGCGAGCGCGGCGACGATGCGAAAGACCGCGTGCGTATTGGCCGCCGCCCTGGGGAAGTCGAGCAGCGAGAGGAGCGGCGCCGCCGCCTGGCCCGCCACGCCGAGGAGGAAGAGCCACAGCGTGTTGAGGTAGACCGAGCGCTCGCCGTGCGAGAAGCGCAGCAGCGCGCCCGTGAGGAGCAGCGCCACGACGCTGAGGTAAGGCGCCCCCGACTCCAGGAATGCGGGCACGGGCTAGAAGCGGATGCGGCCGGTGAGGATGTCCTTCCACATCACCCAGTCGCCGGCGAAGCTGTAGAACGGGTGCGTGAAGGTCGCGGGGCGGTTCTTCTCGAAGAAGAAGTGGCCGATCCAGGCGAAGAAATACCCGGCGAAGAGCCCCGCGAGCAGCCACCAGGCATTGAGCGTCGCGAGCGCGTGCAGGGCGGCGGCGAGCCCGAGCGTCGTGCCGACGAAGTGCAGACGGCGGCACGTCCGGTCGGCGTGCTGCGACAGGTAGAACGGATAGAAATCCGAAAAGCTCGCGAACCGGTTCTGGAGGGCAGCCATTCTTGTTCGTCGCCGGCGCCATTATGACGCAAGGCGGCGACGGTTGCGCTCCGTTCGGGCCCGTGCCGGAACTCGCCCCGGCGGGGGTAGTCCTACCAGCGGGCGGGGCAGGTCGGACCGCCGCGCTTGCATGGCCAGAATTCTCGTCGTCGATGACAACCGCGCGAACCGCGAGGCGCTCGCGTCGCTGCTCGAGGCCGCCGGCCACCGTGTGGTGAAGGCGGCCGACGGCGCCGAGGCGCTTGCCCTCGCGCGCGAGACGAGCCCGCAGCTCGTCATCACCGACGTCCTCATGCCGCGCATGGACGGCTACCAGCTGGCGCGGCGGCTGCGCGAGGGCCCGGATGCCCCGGCTCCCGGGCTCATCTTCTATACCGCGTACTTCGGCGAGCGGGACGCCCGGGAGCTCGCCGCTGCGCACGGCGTGCGCCGGGTGCTGGTGAAGCCCGCGGACAACGAGGTCATCCTCCAGGCGGTGAACGAGGTGCTCGCGGAGCAGCCGAGCATTCCCGAGCCGCGCGCGGACCTCGACCGCGAGCACCTGCGCGTGCTGGTCGACCAGC
>CAYWSG010000029.1:0-17849 GCA_964461055.1 uncultured Enterobacteriaceae bacterium
CGCAGGCGGGGACCCCGTTTGAATTTTCTTGTTCAGAAACATGGGTCCCCGCCTGCGCGGGGACGACGAGTTTTGTGCCTGCGTATGCTGGGACGACGAGTTCCGTGGCCGCCTGCGCGGGGACGACGAATTCGGCGCCCGCCTTCGCGGGGACGACGAATTCGGCGCCCGCCTGCGCGGGGACGACGATGCGAAACTTCATCGAGGCATTCTTAGACGAAGGCGGCGTTGACCAGGTCGCGCATGGCGCCGGCGAGCACCGGGTCGTCGGAAAGCGGCGCGGTGATGGCGGTGGTGCAGGCCTCGCGGGGCGCGATGCCGCCGCGGATGAGCCGCGCCGCGGCGATGAGCACGCGCGTGCTCGGCACCTCGGCGAGCCCGCGGTCCTGCAGCGAGCGAAGCCGCCCGCCGAGGGCGACGAGGCCGCGCGCGGTCGGCTCGTCGACACCCGACTCGGTGGCGACGATGAGCGCCTCGCGCTCGGGCGGCGGGAAGCCGAACTCGAGCGCGACGAACCGCTGGCGCGTGCTCGGCTTCAGGTCCTTGAGCATGCGCTGGTAGCCCGGGTTGTAGGAGATGACGAGCTGGAAGCCCTCGGCCGCCTGCAGCGTCTCGCCGGTCTTGTCGATGGGCAGGATGCGCCGGTGGTCGGTGAGCGGATGCAGGACCACCACCGTGTCGGAGCGCGCCTCCACCACCTCGTCGAGATAGCAGATGGCGCCCTCGCGCACGGCGCGCGTGAGCGGCCCGTCCTGCCAGGCCGTGCCGTCGTGCCGGATGAGGTAGCGCCCGACCAGGTCCGCCGCCGCGAGGTCGTCGTGGCAGGCGATGGTGACGAGCGGCCGGCCCAGGCGCCAGGCCATGTGCTCGACGAAGCGGGTCTTGCCGCAGCCCGTGGGTCCCTTCAGCATGACCGGCAGGCGTGCCGCATGCGCCTGCTCGAAGATCCTCACTTCCTCGCCCTGGGCGAGGTAGAAGGGGCCCTCGGCCGGGGTCACGCAGGCGCCGGCTCGGCGGCCCTCGTCTTCAGCGCGTCGAAGGTCGGCGCGTGGCGGAAGAAGTCGTAGATGAAGAGCGCCACCCCGATGGCGAAGATTCCGGCCGTGAGGATGAGCATCAGGAAGTGCACCTGGATCTTGAGCTGGGCGTCGAGGTACCCGAGGCCGAGGATGCGCTCGAGGTAGACCTGCGCGATGCCGGCGGTGGCGAACGAGAGCGTCATGCCGAACATCCCGGCCATCTGCATCCAGAACGCGAGGTAGCCGATGGAGGTGCCGCGCTCGGGCCGGTGGCTCGAGATCGCCGGCATGGCGTAGGTGATCATCGCGAGCACGATCATCACGTAGGCGCCGTAGAACGCCGCGTGGCCGTGCATGGCCGTGATGAGCGTGCCGTGGGTCCACTTGTTGACGCTCGGCCAGGTGTGCGCGAGGCCGAGGAGCCCCGCCCCGAACAGCGTGAACACGGCGCTGCCGATCGTCCAGTGCAGCGCCAGCGTGTTGGGATGCGCGATGCCCGAGCGGCGCAGAGCGAAGTAGGCATACATCGCCATGCCGACGAGCGCGAGCGGCTCGAGCGCGCTGAAGAACCCGCCGATCGGCAGCCAGTACTTCGGCACGCCGACCCAGTAGTAGTGGTGCGCCGTGCCGAGGATGCCGGCGAGGAAGACGAGGCCGACGATCACGTAGAGCCACTTCTCCATCACCTCGCGGTCCGCGCCCGAGAGGCGGATGAGCAGGTAGGCGAGGAAGCTCGCCTGCACCATCTCCCACACGCCCTCGACCCACAGGTGGATGGTCCACCAGCGGTAGAAGATCGACACCGTGTAGTTGCGGAAGTCGATGAGCGCGGGCAGGAAGAGCACCGCCGCGCCGCCGAGGCCGAGGAGCAGCACCGCCTCGGTGGTGGTGAAGCGCCGCGACTTCCAGATGGTCATGCCGACGTTGTAGAGGAAGATCAGCATCACCGCGACGATGACGAGCTTGTGCGGCAGCGGCTGCTCGAGGAGCTTGTTGCCGGTGCCGAAGCGGAAGAGGTAGCCGATGATCGCGGTCACGCCCATCAGCACCCAGAGGATGAGCTGGACGTACGCGAGCTTCGTGCTGTGGAGCTCCGTCTGCGACTCTTCCGGCACGAGCCAGTAAGTGGCGCCCATGAAGCCGGCGAGCACCCACACGATGAGGAGGTTCGTGTGGATCACCTTCGTGACGTCGAAGGGCAGGACGTAGAGCAGGGGGTCGGGGCCCAGGTACTTCGACGCCGAGAGCAGGCCGAAGACGATCTGCAGGCCGAAGAGCGCCATGGCCACCGCGAAGTACCAGTAGGCGACCTGCTGCGAGCGATATCTCATGCGGGGGCCCTCATCGTTGCCGCGTCACTGGAGCGTCGCGAGGTAGGCGACGAGCTCGTCGATCTCCTCGGGCTTGAGGTCCTTGCCGTAGGTGTTCGGCATGAACGAGGTGCCGCCGGCCGAGTACATGGCGCCCGGCACGAGGTGCGCGCTCGGCTCGACGATGGACTCGCGGATGTAGCCCTCGGGGTCCTTGGCCTTTCCCTTGTATTCGGGGGCCCCGACGATCTTCTTGGCGCGCGTGCCGATGCCGGCGAGGCTCGGACCGGCCATGTTGACCCCCGGCGCGATGGAGTGGCAGGCGGTGCAGGCCGGCGTGGCAGTGCGGAAGAGCGCCTCGCCCTTGGCGATCGGGCTGCTCTCGGCGCCGACCGGGCGGGCCCCCGGCGGCTCCTTCGCGAAGGGGTGGTCCGTGCCGGGGATGCTCGCCCCGGTGACGAGGATGGGGCGCGGCGGCCAGCCCTGGTTGTCCACCTTGCTCACCCAGTCGAGGAACTTGATCAGGTCGGCGATCTCCTGCTCGCTCAGGTTCTGCCGCGGCATGAGGCGCCGGTGCTTGTGCTCGTCGTAGAACTGCGAGGGATCCTTCATGTAGGCCTTGAGGTAGGCCTCGCCGCGATGCTGCGTGATCTTGGTGAGGTCGGGGGCGTAGTAGGCGCCCTCGCCGAAGAGCGTGTGGCAGTTGATGCAGTTGTACTTGTGCCAGACGTCCTTGCCGTGGATCACCTCGTCGGTGATGTTGTGGGCGTTGGTAAGGCTCGGGAACTGCTGGTGGCTGTCGACCGTAAGGGCGAGGAACGCCAGGGTGGCGAGCCCGGTGCACCAGAGCGCGAAGAGCCGGCCACCCTTTCGCGTCATGGCCGCGCGCGCCTGTGCCGCACAACGCTCATACGCCTATCCCCTGGTAGTACTTGAGGGCGATGGACACGGCGTAGAGGAGGGCGATCGCCATGGCGGCAATGACAACCCAGCCCACGATGCGAAACGGTCCGACGAGCGCCTTTCCGTCCATGGTGCCCGGGAATGTAGTGCAGGATTGCGAGGGAAAGCAACCTCGCTTCCGCAATCCGGGGCCGCTCAGCGCTGCTCAGCGCTGGATGGCGCGCAGGATGCCCGGAAGGGCGCCCTCGGCGATGGCGGCGAGCTCCTCCGGCGTGCGGTTCTGGATCGGATGGGGCACCCAGACGAGCGCCGCGGCGAACCCGAGCGCCTTCAGCTGCGCGTCGGCCGCGGGGCGGAACGCCTCGGTCGCCACGGCACAGCCCGGGATGCCGCGCCGGTCGAGGGACTGCAGGTCATGCAAACTGCACGACGTGCAGGAGCCTCAGTCGGCGAGCGCCTCCACCACCACGTCGCAGCGCTCGACGACGTCCTGCAGGACGCGCTCGGGCGCGGGCTTCGTGTGCGTGGGCTTCGCGAAGCGCAGCACCTTCAGGTCGCGGGCGGCCAGCAGCTTCTCCAGCGCGTCGAGGAACTCGTCGCTTCGCTCCTTCGAGATGCTGAGGAGCCCGATGGTCGCCTTCGCCAGATCCTGCGGCGGCGCCCGGCGCTCGCGCATGGCGAGCGCTGTTCCGGCCGTTGGATCTCTCATCAGATACTTGTCGGTCATGAAGTGATTTCCTGAGTGACAACCTGAACTTCGGTATGGCGGCGCTGGGCGATCCAGCCGCCGATGACGGCCGACATGAGGCCGCCCCGGCCGCCCGCGCGCACGACGAGGAGGCCGCCCGGGTGGAACTTGTCGACCCTCTCCCCGGCGCGCGCCGGGTCGATGCCTTCGCCCACGCCGAGCGTGCCCGCGACGAGATCGCGTCCCGGGCGCCGCAGGGCTTCCCACAAAGCCGCCTCGATGCGCGAGCGATCCCACCCGGCGTCCCGGAAGATGGCGTAGTGGTCGGGCGAGAGCACGAGGATGGCGTTGCCCGCCTGAGCGAGCTTCGGATGCGACACCGCGCAGAGCGCCATGGCGAGCGAGCGCGCCAGGCTTTCGGGATCGCGCGACTTCTGGTCGGCGACGCCTTGCACGCCGTCGCCGTGGAAGAGCGTCACCGTGGAAGTGCCGCGCGGAAAGCCGCGCGCCACGCTGAGCGGCACCCAGTCCGGGTCGGTCTCGTCCTCGGCGAAGCAGAACGTGTACTTGCCGGGGTTGCCGAGCACCGAGCGGTCGATTTCCTGGGGGCGGCCGCCGCCGACGTTGCGCACCACGAGCTGCAGCGCGCGGCCGATGGTCGCGTTGGCGCGGTTGCCCTGGCCGAGGGCGTTGCCGCCCCAGTTCATGCCGATGCGCTTCGCCACCGGGCCGTTCACGATGATGACCGGGCCCGAGAACCACAGCGTGGCGAGGAGGCCGTGCATCGAGAACTCGGGCCTGAGGGCTGCCTCGATCGTCGCCAGCACCACCGGGAAGTATTCGGGCCGGCAGCCCGCGAGCACGGCGTTGATCGCCGCCTTCTCGACGGTGCACTCGGCGAGGTTCGGCGGGATGAGGCCGAGCACCTCGTCCGGCTTTCGCGTCGTGCCCGAGAGCATGCGCGCGATGCGAAGGTCGGTGGGCGGCACGACGGGAAGGCCGTCGGACCAGCCGCGGTCGTAGGTCACCTCGATCGGGTCGTCCATCGGGTCGACCTCGATCGCCTGCGAGGCGAGGCGAAGGTCCCCGAACCGCAGCGCGAGGCGCTCCGGCATGCCGGGCTCCTCCGTGCGCGAGCCGCACCCGGGCTTGAACGCGGGCAGCGAGGCGCCGAGCCCCGCGATGCCGGTGACGCGCTCCCACTCGGCGCGGACCCAGCCTTCGGCGCGCGCCACCTCCCGGCCGCCTTCCAGCCGGATGAGCGTCGGGACGATTCCGACCTTGTGCTTCCACGACTGCTCGAGCGAGCGGTCGTCGCGGGCGCCGCCCGCCGCTTCGGGAAACGACGGGTCGTCCTGCGAGTAGAGCGTGAGCGGGGCGCGCGATTTCAGCTCGGCGAGGAGCGGCCCGACGAGCTGGCAGGTCTCGCATTCCCGCTTCACGATGGCGACGAGCTGCAGATCCATGTCGATGCGATGGTAGCAGCCGCGTGGCGTGGGGTTGACGGGCGTCAAGAGACACAGGTGCGCCCGGGCGAAACTGTGGTCATGAAAGCCGCTCTTCCTCTCGTCTATGCCTGTTCCGGCTGCACGGGCGCGGGCCAGCTCGCCAACCGGGTCGCCCTCATGCTCCAGCAATACGGCGCGGCCGAGATGGCCAGCATCGCCGGCGTCGGCGGCGACGTCCCTGCGCTCGTAGCCCAGGCGAAGTCCGCCCGTCCGGTGATCGCGATCGACGGCTGCGCGCTCGGCTGCGCGAGGCGCTGCCTCAAGCGCCACGGCATCGTCCCGGCGCGGTCCTACCGGCTCTCCGATTTCGGGGTGCGCGACCTCGGGGTGCGCAAGCCCCCCGGGAGGAATCCGGACGCCGGCTACAGCCTCCGGGATGCCGAGGACGCCTTCTCCTACATCGCCGCCGAGCTCATCCTCGAAAAGCTCGCCGCGCGGGCCAAGGTGACCTGACCGTCCAAGGCTTGCGTCAGGGTTCCGGGTCCTGATGGAGTGCTCCGGAAGGCACGGCGGTTGCATCGCCATAGTCTGTATGGAGCACACGCTTCTCAATACCCTGAAGGCGCTCAACGAGTCGGGCATCTCGGCGGCCGCGCGCCTGCTCAGCGACGGCCACGTGGAGGTCTGGCTGGGGGATGCCGAATGGGGGGTGCGAAGCTCTGCGCTCTTCTCCGGCGAGGAGCTGGATGTCGCCGCTCGCTGGCTGTCGGACAACGCGGTGCGGCTCTACCCGGACTCCCCCTACGCCGCCGTCGCGCGGCTCATTTCAGGCTGGGTGGCCGGCGCGACCCAGCAGTCCTAGCGTCGCCCGCGCTCGCGGCGGCGGCGCCGTGCACGAGCCTCGAGATGATGCGCGCGGTCTTGGCGAAGTCCGAGGCCGGATAGCACACCACCGAGCGGTCGGCGAGCCAGCGCACGGCGCGGTCGAGCTCGCTGCGGCGGAAGAAGGCGAAAGTGCAGATGCCGCGGCTGCCGTCGCCGAGCCACAGTCCCACCCGGCCGTCGGGCGCAAGGCGCGCCGCGGCGCTGATGCCGCTTGCATTGAGCACCTTGAGGAGCTGGACCAGCGTGCGTTCCATGGCGAGCTTAAGGCTGGCAAGCGCCGTGCCCGAGTGAAACGGACCCCTTCGGGTTTGAGCGCCATCAAACGTGCGCCGCCCGGATGGGGCGAAAATTCCATCATGGGTAAAAAAGCGGAACCGGAATGCGCATCCGCCTGAAGCCGTTTCCGGTCCTCGTCGCCTGCGAGGGCTGCCCGGCCCACGGACAGTCCGCGCGGGACGTGGCCAGGCGGCTGGATGCGGCGGGGCTCGCCGAGGCGTCCTGGCTCGGCGATGTCCGCAGCCTTCCCACCGTGCGCGCCAAGGTGCGCTCGCGCTACCCGGTCTACGCCCTCGATGCGTGCGAGCGCGGGTGCGCGCGTGCCTGGCTGCAGGCGGCAGGGGCTTCGGTGCAGCGCGAGCTCGTGCTTCGCGCGGGGGAGCCGGTCGAGGCCGAGGCGGCACGCCTCGCGAAGGAGCTGTAAAGCTGCCGACGTACCTCCTCGTCAAGCATCTCCACGTCGCCTGCGTCGCGATCAGCATCGCCGGCTTCGCCGGGCGCGGCGCGCTCATGCTCGCCGGCTCGCCGCTCCTGCAGGCGCGCATCGTCCGCATCGCGCCGCACGTCGTCGACACCGTGCTGCTCGCGAGCGCCGGGTGGCTCGCCTGGTTCCTCGGCCAGTACCCGTTCGTGCACGGCTGGCTGACGGCCAAGGTCCTGGGCCTCGTCGCCTACATCGTCCTTGGCAGCATCGCCCTCAAGCGGGGGCGGACCAAGGCCGTTCGCGCAGCAGCGTTCGCAGCCGCGCTCGCCGCCGTGCTCTACGTGGTTTCGGTCGCGCTCACGCGCGATCCGCTCGGCTTCCTCGCGGCGCTCTGACTTCGCCGGGGGCCTCGGCGCCGCCGCATGCTCTGCAGAGCCGGGCAGCCGGATCGGCTTCGAGCAGCACGAAGGCGATGTCCCGCCCGCAGCGCTCGCACACGCCGTAGTCGGGCTCGCCCAGGCGCCCGAGCGCCTCGTCGCGCTCGCGGCCGGGGTGGAGGGAGGTGCGGATCGTGCGCTGCAGGGCGTCCCGCTGCTCCAGGGTGAAATGGTGGTAGCGCATGGGACCGGATAAGCTAGCCGCATGCCACCCCGCCATGCGCTCGAGCGGCTGACGATCGACGAGCTGCGCAAGCACGCGCCGTTCGACGAAATGAAGCCCGAGGCGATGGCGTTCCTCGCCTCCCGGCTGCAGGTGGCGTACTACCCGCGCGAGGCCGTGATCGCGTCGCCCGACAGCGGCGTCGCGCGGCGCCTGTACATCGTCAAGCAGGGACTTGTGCGCGGCAGCAGCATGGCGGCGGCGGGGAGCGCGGCCGACGTGGTGCTCGGCGCGGGAGAGGCGTTCCCGATCAGCGCGCTCATCGGCCGGCGCGCCACCGTGTACACCTACCGCGCGGAGTCGGACGTCTTCTGCTGGGAGCTCGACGCGGAGGACTTCCATGCGCTGCTCGAGCGCAGCCCCCGCTTCCACGCCTTCTGCACCGACCATCTTGCGGCGCTGGTGGCGCGCTCGCACCGGGCGGTGCAGGCCGAGGCGGGCGCTTCGCTCGCCGACGCCGCGGCCATGCTCGCGCCGCTTTCGAGCGTGATCACGCGCTCGCCGGTGTCCTGCGGGCCCGAGACCCCGGTGCGCGAGGTGCTCGCGCGCATGCACGCCGAGCGCATCGGCTCCATGGTGGTCGTCGATGGCCAGGGCGCCCCGGCCGGCATCTTCACGGCGAGCGACGTGCTCGGCCGGGTCGCGGTCCGCGAGGCGCCGCTCGATGCGCCCATCGCCAGGTTCATGACGCCCGATCCGGTGACGCTCGAGGAGGACGGGACGCTTGCCGACGCGGCGACCGCGATGGCGCGGCACGGCATCCGCCATGTCGTGGTCACGCTCGACGGCCGCCTGGCGGGCGTCGTCTCGGAACGCGACCTTTTCGCGCTCCAGCGCGTGAGCGTGGGCCGCACTTCGGAGCGCATCCATTCGGCACGCACGCTGCAGGCGCTGCAGGGGGCGGCCGAGGACGTGCGCCGGCTCGCGCGGAGCCTCCTTGCACAAGGCGTGGCGGCCGAGCAGCTCACCGCCATGGTGAGCGCACTGAACGATGCGATCGCCCAGCGTGTGATCGCCCTGGCGCTCGAGCGCCATGCGCTCGCCGGGCGGTGGTGCTGGCTCGCCCTGGGCAGCGAGGGCCGCATGGAGCAGACCTTCGTCACCGACCAGGACAACGCGCTTCTCTACGTTTTCGACGACGAGCCTTCGGAGGGCGAGGTAAAAGTGCGCAAGCGCGCGTTTCTCCGCTTTGCCGATGAGGTGAACGAGGGGCTCGCGGCCTGCGGCTTCCCCCTGTGCAAGGGCGACATCATGGCGCGCAACCCGCGCTGGTGCCTGGAGGCCTCCGAGTGGCGCGCGCTCTTCGACGGCTGGATCCGCACGCCGCTGCCCGAGGCGCTCCTCGCCGCCACCATCTTCTTCGATTTCCGTCCGCTCGCAGGCGAGCCGCTGCTTGCGGGCGATCTGCGCGCGTCGGTGCTCGAGCAGACGCGCGCCAACGCGGCATTCCTGCGGGCGATGGCCGAGAACGCGCTGCGCTCGGAGCCGCCGCTCGGCCTCCTCGGCAAGATCGCGGCCGACGCGATCGACCTGAAGGGCGGGGGCGCCAAGCCGTTCGTGGACGGCGCGCGCGTGCTCGCCCTGGCGCAGGCGCGCCCGGAGACGGGCACGGCGCCGCGGCTTCGCGCCGTGGGCGAGCGGGAGGCCGCCGACGCGTTCCACTTCATCCAGGGCCTGCGGCTGCGCCTGGGCAACGAGGTCCGCACGGAGGAGCTCAGCCCCATCGACCGGCGCCTGCTGAAGGAGGCGTTCCGCGGCGCAGCGTTGCTGCAGTCGCGGCTTCGCCTGGATTACCACCTGTGACGGTCGGCGCGCCATGAGCGTCCGGGCGCGGTGAGCTGGTTCTCGCGCACGCCGCTCGAAGCCGTCCGCTGGGCGGTGATCGACTGCGAGACGAGCGGACTCGATGCCCGACGCGCTCGCCTGCTCTCCGTCGGCGCCGTCCGGGTGCACGACGGGCGCATCGACCTCGGCGGGGCGTATTCGGCGCTCGTGCGCCAGACCGAGCCCAGCGAGGCGGAAAACATCCTCGTCCACGGCATCGGCGGCGAGGCGCAGGCGCACGGCGAGCCGCTCGAAGCGGTCCAGGCGTCGCTTTCCGCCTTTCTTGGCGACGCCGTGCCCGCGGCGTTCCACGCCGGCTTCGACGAGAAGGTGCTGCGGCGCCACGGCGTGCGCGCGCCGCGGGCGTGGCTCGACCTCGCGCGGCTCGCGGCGGCGCTCTTCCCGGACGACGCGCCGAAGCTGCACTCGCTCGACGACTGGCTCGGGCGCTTCGGCATCGCGCCCGCCGCCCGGCACGACGCGCTCGGCGACGCGTTCGCCGCGGCACAGCTCCTGCTTGTGCTCCTCGCGCGGGCCCGGGGCGAGGGACTCGCCACCGTCGAGGCCCTCGTCTCGGTCGCGAACGACGCGCACTGGCTCGTGCCGAACGGGCGCCTGAATCCGTCCTAGATCCGCGCCCGGGTTGACGGAAGTCAAAGAGCGGCGGGAACTTGTCCCGGAGACTTCGGTTATGGAGCCCTTCGACGATCCCCTGGAACTCTTCGAGGCCTGCCATGAGCGCATCGAGCGGCAGCTGCGCACGCTAGAGCGCATGGTTCCGCATGTGGCGGCGAACGGCCCGGACGAGGCGGCGCGGAGCGCCGCCGCGGCGGTCATGCGCTACTTCGACACGGCGGGGGTGCACCACCACCGCGACGAGGACGAGGATCTCTTCCCGCGCCTGCGCGCGCTCGCGGCGCGCGGGGGACGCGACGAGATCGGCGCCGCGCTCTACGAGCTTGGCCAGGAGCATCGGGCGATCGACAGCCTCTACGCAGCGCTGCGTGCGCAGCTCGAGGGCATCGCGGCGGCGACGGCGGCCCGGCTCGATGGCGACCTCGTCGAGCGCTTCTGCTGGCTGCAGCGCCGGCACATGGGCATGGAGGCCGAGGTCATCCTGCCTTTCGCGCGCTCGGCGCTCGAGCCGCGGCAGCTCGCCGACATGGGCGGCCGCATGGCCGCCCGCCGCCAGCCGTCGGTTGTCGCGTAGGCCAACCCTGAGCAAGCGACGAATCGACGTTTCGGCGCAGGCGGCGTATCGCCGTTCTCGCGAAGGCCTCAATCGTCTTTCCCGCGAAGGCCTCGATCGTCTTTCCCGCGAAGGCAGCGGAATGTCGCCCCCGCGCAGGCGGGGGCCCAGTTGTCGTAAAAAACGGGTTCCCGCCATCGCGGGAACGGCGATTCGCCGCTTTCGGACATGAAGCTCACCTTCCTCGGCGCCACGGGCACCGTCACCGGCTCGCGCTTTCTCCTCGAATTCGAGCGCCAGCGCGAGAGCCGCCGCATCCTCGTCGACTGCGGACTCTTCCAGGGACTGAAGGCGCTGCGCCTGCGGAACTGGGAGCGCTTTCCCGTCGATCCGGCCGGCATCGAGGCGGTGCTGCTCACGCATGCGCACATCGACCACAGCGGCTACCTGCCGCGCCTCGCGAAGGAAGGGTTCGCCGGCCGCATCTACTGCACCGCGGGGACGCACGATCTCGCGAAGATCCTGCTGCCCGACTCGGGCTGGCTGCAGGAGGAGCAGGCGCGCTACGCGAACGAGCAGGGCTTCTCGCGTCACAAGCCGGCGCTGCCGCTCTACACGAAGGCCGACGCAGAGCGCGTCCTCGCGCAATTCTCGCCGGTGGCGTTCGGCCAGCCGATCGAGGTGGCGGGCCTGCGCGTGACCTTCCGCCCCGCCGGCCACATCCTCGGCGCCGCGACCGTGACGGTGGAGGGCCCGCGCGGCCGCATTGTCTTCTCGGGCGACCTCGGGCGTCCGCATGATCCGGTCATGCGGCCGCCGGCGCCCATCCGCGCGGCCGAGTACGTCGTCGTCGAATCGACCTACGGAAACCGCACCCATCCGGTGAGCGACCCCGAGCAGGAGCTCGCCTCGCACCTGCGTCGCGTGCTCGGGCGCGGCGGCGTCGCGGTCATTCCGACGTTCGCCGTCGGGCGCGCCCAGAGCCTGCTGCACTACATCGGGCGGCTGCGCCGCGCGCGCGAGATCCCCGACGTGCCGGTGTATCTCAACAGCCCCATGGCTACGCATGCGACGCGGCTCTACTTCGAGCACACCGACGATCACCGGCTGACGCCGGCCGAGATGGAGGCCGCGTGCGCGGACGTTCTCGTGGCGAGCACGCCGGAGGAGTCGCGCGCGCTCAACCGCAAGCGCGGGCCGATGATCATCCTTTCGGCGAGCGGCATGGCGACCGGCGGGCGCGTGGTGCACCACCTCGAGGCCTTCGCGCCCGACCCGCGCAACATGATCCTCTTTCCCGGCTTCCAGGCCGCCGGCACGCGCGGCGCCGCGATGACCTCGGGCGCCACCGAGATCAAGATCCACGGCGCCTACGTGCCCGTGCGCGCGGAAGTAGTGAAGATGGACACCCTTTCCGCGCACGCCGACGCGAGCGAGATTCTCGAATGGCTCGCCGGCTTCGAGGCGCCGCCGCGCAAGACCTTCATCGTGCACGGCGAGCCGGCCGCGGCCGACGAGCTGCGCCGGCGCATCGAGGAGCGGCTCGGCTGGACCTGCGTGCTGCCCGACTACGGGCAGAAAGTCGCGCTGTAGCCCGCCCCTCCGACGGTGGTAAGGTCAAGGCCTTGACCCTCCCACCATGGAAGGGTTCAAACTGCGTTCCATGACCTATCCCAATGCCCAAGTCATCAAGCTCCCCATCGAGGGGATGACCTGCGCCTCGTGCGTGCGGCGGGTGGAGAAGGCGCTGAAGGCGGTGCCTGGCGTGCAGAGCGCGGAAGTGAACCTGGCCACCGAGTCGGCCGCCGTGGCCGTGCCGCCGACGTTCGATCCCCAGACGCTCGTCGAGGCCGTGCGCGGCGCGGGCTACGAGGCGCGGCTCGTGGAGCGGCCGGCGGAAGAGAAGCAGCGACGGCAGGATCGCTCGTGGTGGCCCGTCGCTGCCGCGGCGATCCTCACGCTTCCGCTCGTCCTGCCGATGGCGGGCGGCCTCTTCGGCGCGCATTGGATGCTCCCCGGCTGGATCCAGTTCGTGCTCGCCACGCCGGTGCAATTTGTCCTCGGCGCCCGGTTCTACCGGGCTGGGTGGAAGGCCGCTCTCGCGCGAAGCGGCAACATGGACCTGCTCGTGGCGATCGGCACCAGCGCGGCCTACGGCCTGTCGGTTTTCCTTCTCTTTCGACATGGAGGCCATGCGGACGCGCACTTGTACTTCGAGGCGTCGGCAGCCGTCATCACCCTCGTCCTTCTCGGCAAGTGGCTCGAGGCGCGCGCGAAGCGCCAGACCACCGAGGCGATCCGCGCGCTGCAGGCGCTGCGGCCGGAGACGGCCCGCCTTCGCACGGCCGAAGGCGAGGCCGAAGTTCCCATCGAGAAGATCCGCCAGGGCGACATCGTGGTGGTGCGCCCGGGCGAGCGCATCCCGGTCGACGGGCGCCTGCTGGAAGGCGCCACCCATGCCGACGAGTCCATGCTCACCGGCGAGTCGCTGCCGGTGGCGAAGGGCGAGGGCGACCGCGTGACGGGCGGGTCGGTCAACGGCGAGGGCCTCATCGTCGTGCAGGTGGAGGCGGTGGGGGCGCAGACGGTCCTTGCGCGCATCATCGAGATGGTCGAGAGCGCGCAGGCGAAGAAGGCGCCCATCCAGCGGCTCGTCGACCAGGTGAGCGCAATCTTCGTCCCGGTAGTGCTCGTGATCGGCCTTGCGACGCTCCTCGCGTGGGGCCTCGCGCTCGGCGCCTGGGAGGCGGGCATCCTGAACGCGGTGGCGGTGCTCGTCATCGCCTGCCCGTGCGCGCTCGGGCTCGCCACGCCGACCGCCATCATGGCGGGCACGGGCATCGCGGCGCGCCACGGCATCCTCATCAAGGATGCCGAAGCCCTCGAGACCGCTCATGCCCTGACCGCCGTCGCCTTCGACAAAACCGGCACGCTGACCGTTGGCAGGCCGGTTTTGACCCGGTTTTTTTCCCCGGAGATGGATTCTGAGAAAGGCCTGATGCGCGCGGCAGCAGCGCTGCAGGCGGGGAGCGAGCATCCGCTCGCCAGGGCACTCGTCGGCGCGGTGCCGGCGGAAGCCGAGCCGCTCCCGAAAGCGAAAGGCACCCGGGCAGTGCCGGGAAGGGGCGTCGAGGGGCTCGTCGAAGGGCGGCGCCTTGCCATCGGCTCGGGGCGCTGGATGCGCGAGCTGGGCCTCGACCTCGGGCCGCTCGAGGCCGAGGCGACTCGCCTGCAGGACGAAGGCAACACGGTGTCGTGGCTCGCGGATCTCACGGATGAGCCGAAGCTGCTCGCCGTCATGGGCTTCGGCGACGAGCCGCGGCCGGAGGCGGCCGAGGCCATCCGCGACCTGAAGGCGCGCGGCATAAGGACGATTCTCCTCACCGGCGACAACCGCCAAGCGGGCGAGGCCGTGGCGCGCAGGCTGGGACTCGACGAGGTGCGCGCGGACGTGCTTCCCGGCGAGAAGGCCGAAGCCGTGCACGCGCTTCACAAGGCCGGCGCACGCGTCGCCATGGTGGGCGATGGCGTGAACGACGCGCCCGCGCTCGCCGCAGCCGACCTCGGCGTCGCGATGGGCAGCGGCACCGACGTCGCCATGCATGCCGCGGGCGTGACGCTCATGAGGAGCGACCCGCGCCTCGTCGGCGCGGCCATCGATGTCTCGCGCCGCACCTACGCCAAGATCCGGCAGAACCTCTTCTGGGCCTTCGTCTACAACGTGGTCGGCATTCCGCTCGCCGCGCTCGGGTTCCTCAGCCCCGTGATCGCCGGCGCCGCCATGGCGCTCTCGAGCGTGAGCGTGGTCACCAACGCGCTGCTCCTCAAGCGCTGGAATCCCGGGGGAAGCCGGTGAACATCGGCGAGGCTGCGAAGGCGAGCGGCGTCTCGGTGAAGATGATCCGCCACTACGAGGCGATCGGGCTGATTCCCAGGGCGGCGCGCACCGAGGGCAACTACCGCGTCTACGGCGAGAACGAGGTGCACGTTTTGCGCTTCATCCGGCGGGCCCGCGCGCTCGGCTTCCCCATGGACGACATCAAGGAGCTCGTCAGCCTGTGGCGCAACAAGTCGCGCTCGAGCGCGGCGGTGAAGAAGATCGCCGGGAAGCACCTGGACGCGCTCAGGCAGAAGGTGGCCGGGCTCCAGTCGATGATCGGGACGCTCGAGCACCTCACGCAGCACTGCCACGGCGACGAGCGCCCCGACTGCCCGATCCTCGACGACCTCGCGCGCTAGGCACCAGGGAAGGCGTTCAAGGACGTCGCCCCCGCGAAGGCGGGGGCCCCATTCCCTAGAAACGACTGCTGACGCCCAACGCCACCGCGTAGCGCGTGCCGAGCTGTACCCCGTTCACATACTGATAGAGGGGCACCTGAAGGAACGCGTACGCCTGCAGGCGCTCGGTGAGCGCGTAGCTCACGCCGGGGCCGACGAAGAGCGCGCGGCCGCCGGAGTCGTCACGCTCGGCGAGCTCGCCGCGGTCGCGGCTGCGGGCGAGGAAGTTCGCCTGGAGCATCACGCTCGCGCGCTCGTCGAGGGCGTAGCGAATGCCGGTGTCGAGCGTTAGCTGCTTTCCCGGACGGTAGCCGTCGTGGAAGCCGAGCGGAAGCTGGAGCAAACCCTGCACGAACCAGCTCAGTCCCGCGAGCGGAAGTGCGTGGGAGTAGTAGCCGCCGATCAGGAAGTCGGTCGTGCCGGTGCCGGGCTGCAGCGAGCGCTCCGCGAGCAGTCCCTCGTCGTTCGCCACGCGCGTGCGGCCGGTCGGAAGCTTGAGCCCGAAGTTGAGCCCCGCCGTGCCGATCGAGGGCCGCGCGGCGTCCTCGAAGGTCGCAAGCCTGCGGCGCGCGAGCACGCGGACGTCGCCGACCCGGGTGAAGTTCCACGTCTCGACGTGGGGCGAGCCCTGGTGATGGTGGATGTGCTCGTGCGCCCGGTGGATGATCGGCAGCGTCGCGGCGATGCCCCAGTCCTGGTTGATGGTGTAGTCGATGCTCGCCACGAGGTTCTGGCTGGTCGTTTCCACCTCGTCGTGGTGCCGCGGGAGCTCGCCCACGTCGATCTTGTCCGAGCCGGTCATCGGCTGGTCCTGGCGGATGTACTCGTAGCGCAGGTCCACGCGCGCGCCGGGCTCCTGCCACGCGCCCTGGACGTCCCAGCTCGTGTTGATGGTGCAGAACGCGGCGCCGCAGGAAGCGCTAGCGCCGCTCGAATAGAGGAGCGCCAGCAGGGCGCTCCAGAAGAGCCGTTCCTTTTTCATTGTTCCTCCGAAGTTGGTCGATGGACAGGGCCAACGGGAGGAACGGCGGCGCGCGCGGGCGCGCCTGATGGGGCAAGGGCGATTCGGAAGGAACTGCCGTGGGGGCTACGGGCGGCTTCGACGACGTTTCTTGTAGGTCGAAGGCAGGAAGGCGATGGCCGGCCAGCGTCGGTCGCTCGCCGACGAGCGGGCAGACGGCGCAGTGCCCGGATGCGTTCGCCGAGGGATCCTTCTCCGAGGCGGGCCGGACAGGGACTTCCTGATAGTGCGTGACGCCGTCGGCCGAGCAGACCGGCACGAGCGCCACGCGCGCCGGCGCCGCCTGGACGAGCAGCGGCCACGCCGCCTGCAAAGCAAGCGCGAAAAGCGCGAGGTACGCCGCGGCCGATCGGAGTCTTCGGGTCACCCCGCAAGGTTAGCCGCTATCCGGTGCCCGCGGCCATGGGGTGAATCGCTCCCGCGATCCGGGAACCTGGCAAGGGGTCGCACCGTCGAACGCTCGGTGCCTTTCGGGGGGCAGTTCACGCAGGTGGGTGAGTACTACTACGCTTGCCTCATCCCCGGCCATTTCGAGGCCGGCATGATCGGAAAGGTGAAGGTGATTCCATGAAGCGCGCGATTCTTCCGTCCCTGCTCTCGCTTTCGTTTTCGCTTGCCGCCCTTCCGGCGGCGGCGCAGCAGGGTCACCATCACGCAGGCCCACCTCCAGCCGGGCACGCCGCGCAGCCTTATGCCGGACAGCAGGCGCGCAGCATCAAGGCTCTGTCGGAAGACGAGGTGAAGCAGTATCTCGCCGGCGGCGGCCTGGGCTTCGCGCGACCGGCGGAGCTGAACCGCCATCCGGGGCCGCTCCACGCGCTCGAGCTCGCCGACCGGCTCGAGCTGACCGACACGCAGCGTGCCGCCATCCGCAAGCTCATGGACGAGCACAAGGCGGAGGCGCGCGCCATCGGCGCGAAGCTCGTCGAGGCGGAGCGGGAGATCGAGCACCTCTTCCGTGCGGGCGACGTCTCGCCGCAGGCGCTTGCCGGGGCGGTTGCCGCTGCTGCCGAGCTGCAGGGTGCGTACCGCCTTTCGCACCTGGAGACGCATCGCCGGCTACGGCCCCTGCTCACGGAGGAGCAGGTCGCACGCTACGACGCGATACGGGGTTATCAATGAGGTCCGCCGCGATGGAACTGAAGCGACTCCTGCTCTTCTTTTTCCTTTTCATCTCGCTGCCTGCCTTCGCGGCCGAGACCGTGGAAGTCTGGAAGGACCCCAATTGCGGCTGCTGCGGGGCCTGGATCGACCACATGAAGGCCGCCGGGTTCGAGGTGAAGGTGAGCAACGTCGCCGATCTCGAAGCCGCCCGGCGCGCAAACGGGGTGCCTCCGGCGCTCGGCGCCTGCCATACCGCGCGGGTCGGTCCGTACGCGATCGAAGGCCACGTGCCTGCCGCCGACGTCAAGCGCCTGCTTCGCGAGCGTCCCATGGGCGTCGCCGGTATCGCGGTGCCCGGCATGCCGGTCGGCTCGCCCGGCATGGAAGCGCCCGCCACGGCGCCTTACGCATCGCTCGTCTTCTCCGCCAACGGCAATGCGCGCGTCTGGCAGACCCACCGGCCGAATGCTCACCTGGGGCAACGGCAGTAGGGGCGCAACGGCAGGGGCGGGTGCAGGAATGGCAGCCGCTTGATCCTTGTCAACGCGCGCGCATGGGGGCGTGACATCGTGGGCGAACTGCGGGGTCCTCCCGACAGGAAAGGAGCTTGAGATGAAGCGCAAACTGATCCTCGTCGCGCTCGCGGGCGCGCTCGCCGTTCCGCTCGCGCTGACGGCGCAGCCCTATGGCGGTGGTCCCGGCATGATGGGCGGCGGCTACGGGCCCGGCTACGGCATGGGCCCGGGCATGATGGGCGGTGGCTACGGGCCTGGTGGATACGGGCCGGGCTACGGCATGGGCCCGGGCGGCTACGGCATGG
>CAYWSG010000029.1:17949-34997 GCA_964461055.1 uncultured Enterobacteriaceae bacterium
GGGCCTGGTGGATACGGGCCGGGCTACGGCATGGGCCCGGGCGGCTACGGCATGGGGCCCGGCATCATGGGCCCCGGCATGATGGGCGGCTATGGCGGCTGGGGGCCGGGGTACGGACTGGACCTCTCCGCCGAGCAGCGCCAGAAGCTCTCCGACATCCAGCGCGAGCTCTTCAACCAGCGCTGGCAGATCATGGAGAAGCTCCATGCGGCCGACGGCCCGATGGCAAAGGCCTGGGGAAGCGGCGAGCTCGACGAGAAGGCGGCGCGCCAGGCGTACGAGCAGATGGCGCAGGCGCACAAGCAGATGTTCGAGGCGCAGCTCGAGGCGCGAAAGCGCATGGACGCGGTGCTCACCGACGAGCAGCGCGCGCAGCTCAAGCGCAACTACGGCCGCTGGTCCCGCTAGCGCGGCCTCACAGCTTCGCGCGCCGCAGGAGCTGCGCGTTGATCGCCACGATCACCGTGCTCGCCGACATGAGGATGGCGCCCACGGCCGGCGCGAGCACGATGCCGGCCCAGGCGAGCACGCCCGCGGCGAGCGGGATGGCGACGATGTTGTAGCCGGCGGCCCACCAGAGGTTCTGCACCATCTTGCGATAGCTCGCGCGGCTGAGCGCGACGATGCGCGGGACGTCGCGCGGGTCGGAGCGCACGAGCACCACGTCGCCCGCCTCGACCGCCACGTCGGTGCCCGCGCCGATGGCGATTCCCACATCAGCGGTAACGAGTGCAGGGGCGTCGTTCACGCCGTCGCCCACCATGGCTACGCGGCGCCCCTCGCGCTGCAGCGCCTTGATGCGGCGCGCCTTGTCCTCGGGCAGCACCTGGGCGAGCACCATCTTGATGCCGAGCTCGCGGGCGACCGCCTCGGCCACGGCGCGCGAGTCGCCCGTGAGCATCGCGACCTCGATGCCTTCGTCGTGCAGCCGCCGGATCGCCTCGCGCGACTCGGGGCGAATCGCATCCGCGATGGCGAAGACGGCGAGCGCGGCGCCGCCTTCGATGAGGTAAATCGCCGACTGCCCGCTCGCAGCAAAGCGCTCGGCGGCCTGCGCGAGGCGCGGGCCCGGGCGCACGCCGAGCTTCTCGATCAGCGCCGGCCCGCCGACGCGCAGCTCGCGCCCTTCCACGTTCGCGCGCACACCATGGCCGGGAAGGGCCTCGAACCCTTGCGCCTGCGGCACGTGGAGGTTGCGCTCTTCGGCGCTGCGCAGGAGCGCGCGTGCGATCGGGTGCTCGGAGTCGCGCTCGACGGCTGCGGCGAAGCGCAGCGCGTCCTCCGGCACCACGCCTTCCTCCGTGACGATCTCCACCACGCGATGCTCGCCGAGCGTCAGCGTGCCGGTCTTGTCGAACACCACCATGTCGAGGGTGCGCGCTCTTTCGAGCCCGCGGCGATCGCGCACGAGGAGGCCGTTCCGCGCGCCGAGCGTGGTGGAGATGGCGATGACGAGCGGCACGGCGAGGCCGAGCGCGTGCGGGCAGGAGATGACGAGCACGGTGACGAGGCGCGTGATCGCATAGTCGGTGCCCGCGCCGGCGGCGAGCCACGCGGCGAGCGTGAGCGCGCCCGCGCCGATGGCCACGTAGGTGAGGGCGGCGGCCGCGCGGTCCGCGAGCCCCTGCGCCCGCGAGCGAGAGGACTGCGCCTGCGAGACGAGCCGCATGATGCCGGCGAGCGCCGTCTGCTCGCCCGTCCCGGTCACCTCGACGCGCAGCGATCCCTGGCCGTTCACGGTGCCGGCGATGACTTTCGCGCCTTCGCGCTTCTCCACGGGCTTCGACTCCCCGGTGATCATCGCCTCGTCGACCGTGCTCGCGCCGCTCTTCACCACGCCGTCCGCGGGAATGCTCGCGCCGGGACGAACGAGAAAGAGCTCGCCGGGGCGCAGCTCGCTTGCCGGGACTTCTTCCGTGGCGCCGTCCGGGCGAAGGCGAAGCGCGGTGTCGGGAAGGAGCTTCGCGAGCGCCTTCAGCGCGCCCTGCGCCTGGAAGATGGAGCGCATCTCGATCCAGTGCCCGAGGAGCATGATCGTCACCAGCGTCGCGAGCTCCCACCATAGCGGATGACCGGGATAGCCGAGGGTGACGGCCGCGCTGTAGAGGAAGGCGACGCTGATGGCGAGGCCGATCAGCGTCATCATGCCCGGCTCGCGCGCCTTCAGCTCGCGATAGGCGCCCTGCAGGAAGACGCGGCCGCCGTAGACGAAGACGAGCGTGCCGAAAAGGGGCGAGATCGCCCAGGAGCCGGGAAAGGCGGGCGCTCGGTAGCCGAGCCATTGCTGCAGCATGGGCTCCCAGACGAGGGTCGGAATGCTGAGGGCGAGCGCGATCCAGAAGCGGTCGCGGAACATCTCCACGCTGTGCCCCGCGTGCTCGTCGTGGCCCGCGTGCTCGTCCGCGTGGTGGTGGTGGCCGTGGTGCGGGTGCGCCTCGTGCTTCGCGTGTTCCGCGCCGCTCATACGGCCGGCGCTTTGCGCAGCTCGTCCTTCGTGAAGCGCACGTGCACGGTCTGCTTGCGCCAATCGATCTCCTGGATCGCGGTCGGCGGAAGGATGACCTTCTGGCCGCCGGGCAGCCAGTTCCGGGTGTCCACCACCATCCCGGCGATGGCCCAGCCCTCGTCGTCGATCATGAAGTCCTCGACGTGACCGATCCAGCCGTCGGCCGCCTCGATCCGGTAGCCGATCACCTCGCTGGCGCTGCGCTCTTCGGCGTCGGCGCTGGGGCTGTTCTCCACCTCGTCGCGGGTGAGCTCTACCGGGAGTGCGCCGTCCTCCCGGCGTTCACGGGAGACGGCCTGAGGCGGAATCAGCACCTTGCGGCCCGGAAGCCAGCGCCCGGTGTCCACGACGAAGTACCGCAGCGTCCAGCTCGCGTCGTCGAAGCAGAGGTCCTTGACCGAGCCGATCTCCCCGTCGCGCGCCGCGAGGGCATCGCCCCGCAGGTCCTTCATGGCTTGCCTGTACATGATGGCCTCCTCACCGAGGGCTCGCGACAATGTGCGCGCAAAGCCCGTTCCCGTGGCTGCGCCGGCCCGCACGTGCGGGCCGGCGCGTTAGTCTTGGGGGTTGGAAGAACCTGCCGATGGTGAAAGCGCGAGCCCTGCCCGGGATTTCAGTACGCCGGGTAATTCCGATTGACCTCCAGGCCAGGGGTGCCTCTACGCAGCGGCTCATCGGCGGACGACGCTCCTTGCCGGCCCGCCCCGGCGGAAGCGCTGTCGTCCGAGCCGGCGCCGCGGTCGAACATCGCGCATCCGGCGGCGAGCATGGAAAGGGTCGCGACGGCGGAGTAAATCAGCTTGCTTTTCAATGTCATGGTGGTCTCTCCGGGAAGGATTCGACAAGCACGGCCCCATCGGGCCGCGTTCGCAGGCGCGGCAAGGCACGTGCCGCCCAAGGGCGGCCTTCTTGCTGGACGGAGGTAGCACCGTGACCCGCGCATCTACTTCGGCGGCGACGGTGGTCGTGCTGTGCGCGGCGTGGTGCGGTACCTGCCGCGAATTCCGGCTCGTGTTTGATCGCCTGCGCGCTTCCCGGCCCGAGGCGCGCTTCTTCTGGCTCGACGTGGAGGACGATGCCGCGCTCGTCGGCGACATCGACGTCGAGAATTTCCCCACCCTGGCGGTGTTCCGGGGCGAGATGCCGGTGTTCTTCGGCGCGAGCCTCCCGCAGGAAGGCGTGGTGGCAAGGCTGATGGGTGCGCTGATGGACGGCGAGCCGGTGCCGGCCGCCGTCCCGGAGGCGGTGGCGTCCCTGCCGCGCGTCCTCGGGTTGACGACTTCGGGGGCTTGACGCTTCGGCGGCTTGACTACTTCGACGCGGCGAGCAGGCCGCGCGCAAGGCCGGTTTCCCGGATGCGGCGGCACTGTTGCGGCGTGAGGCCCGTGTTCTCCGGGGCCGTTTCGTCCCGCATGAGGTTGCCCGCAAGCGAGGCGTGCTCGCCGCTGTCGGTGAGCACATGCACGAGCTCGTGCGCGAGCGCGATCCCGGGGTTGGGCGTGCGGCGGACGATCCAGACGGTATCGGCGAGCGAAGGGGTTGCCGCGGCGTTGGCCGGCGCGAAGGCCTCGGCGTCGAAGGGGACCGCTCGCCGCGTGTCCGCCACGAGGTAGGCAGCCGGCCTCGGAAAGTCGCGGGCCGCGACCAGCGCCTGCGCCGTTTCGGCAGTGAAGTATTGCATCCGCTCCGGGCCGAGGAGCTGGTGCACGGAAGCCTTGCGAAGCTCGATCGCGCACTGCCCGAGAATCGCGGCCGCGCTGCGCAGCATGGCGCGGATGGCCGGCCGCTCCCACCCCGCGCCCTCCACCGCAACGATGCTGATCTCCATCGCCATGCTGGGCGCCGGACCGTTGGAGGCGCCGGGCGTCAGGTCGGCCGCATGAAGGACTTCGCTCCAGCCCACCGACGCGGACGTTTGCGCAGGAGGACAGGCGCCTCGCTCGCGGGCGAGCGGGTCGGGAAGGAAGCCGTGCCCGCTCCAGGCCTCGGCGCCTGCCGGGCGGCTCAACGCGAGGATGGCCTTGCGCAGCTCTCCCGCCCGCCAGTCCGGATGGGCGGCCAGCAGGCACGCGGCGAGGGCGCCCACGCGGGCCGCCGCGTAGCTCGCGCCCGAGGCGAAGATGCGGCGTCCATCGAAGGCGGTGACCAGGACGTTCTCCGCCGGCACGAGCAGATCGACCGTCCGGCGACCCCAGTTCGATCCGCTCGCCAGCGTGCCGTCGTCCTCGGAGGAAGTGACGGTGAGCTGGTTGGCCAGCGCCAGCGCCGCCGGATACACCGGCTCGCGATCAAGGTCGCGCCCGTCGTTGCCGGCAGAGACGATGAAGAGCATCTCCGGATGCCGGCGGACTGCCTCGGCATAGGCTTCCCATGCCGTGCGGTCGTTGCTGCCCATCGCCAGCGTGACGATTCTTGCGCCGGCCTTTGCTGCTGCTTCCACGAGCGACGCCATGCGCGCCATGTCCGTGCGCGGATAGCGGTATGGAACGAGGCGGGCGACGGGCGCCTCCTGCAGGAGGAGGCTGGCCGTCCGCGTTCCGTGCCGCTGCGGAAAGAAGGCCGAGCGCGAAGGGTCCTGGTCGAAAGGCCGGGCGTCCATGTCCCACCAGTCGTAGCCCAGCGCGGCCCCGTGCGCGTCCCTCGCAAGGCGCGACGCCAGGCCGGGCAGGAGATAGTTGACCCCGGAGTCGACGTGCGCGACGACAACGCCGCCCGGATCGGCCGCGGCCGGGACCGGCGCGTCGAGGAGCTCGCCGGCGCCGCTCGGGGAGAGATCGGCATAAAGAAAGCCGATCGCGAGCGCCCGGCCCGCGCTCGAATACTCCACCTTGCGTCCGTGGTGAATCTCGCAGTCGGGCCCGGCGATCGCGAAGAGCTCCGGGCGCGTCGTCTTCCCCGCGGGCGCTTCATAAATGGCGCGTACCTCGCGCAACCGCTTCCCAGGCGCGACGCGCGTGACCGCGAGCGCGGCGCCGCCGGGAAGCGCGTAGCGACGCTGCCACCCCAGCTCGCCGCCTGGCGAGAGCGCCCGCTCGTCCAGCAGGCGCTCGGCGCCGAAGAGCGGAGCGAGCGCGCGGCCATCGGCGTGCGGGTTCGCGCAGACAGCCGCAATCGCCTGCCGAAGAAGCGATGGCGCGTCGATTGGCGCCTCCGCCGCGAGCGTCCAGGCGGAAAGCGCCGAAAGCCAAAGCGCCTGGAGCGCGGCGAGCGCGACGCCCCTCACTTCGCGGCCCCGGGCTTTCGCGCGTGGAACGCGAAGCCGTAGACCTCGAAGCGGCGTGCCTTGGGCTCTCCGGAGGCGCCGCCGAACGTGTCGACCGGCGGCCCGATTCGCACGTCCGCGAACCCGGCTTCCTCCATCATCCTCCGCCAGCCTTCGCACGGAAGGCCACCGGCGATTCAGGCGGTCCAGAGATCGACGTTGCGCAATGCCGACTCGGGGACGGCCTTGCCGTTCGCGATGTCGGCGAACTGCAGGTGCCCGCCCGGGCGCAGGACGCGCCGGATCTCCGCGAACACGCGCTTCTTGTCGGCGCACAGGTTGATGACGCCGTTGCTCGTCACGACGTCCGCCCAGCCGCTTTCCACCGGCATCGCCTCGAGGAGCCCCTCGCGGAACTCGACGTTGCCGAGCCCCATTTCGCGGGCCGCCTTGCGCGAGCGCGCAAGCATGGCGTCGAGCATGTCGATGCCGACGACGCGGCCGTCCGGGCCGACCTGCCGCGCGGCGATGAAGCAGTCGAAGCCGGCGCCCGAGCCCGCGTCGAGGACGCGCTCGCCGGGCTCGAGCCGGCGCAGCGAGAAAGGATTCGCCACCCCGGCGAATGCCTCGACGGCGCTGTCCGGCATGCCGTCGACGACTGCGGGGTCGTACCCCAGCCGCCGGGCGAGGCGCCGCCCGGTGTGGAAGTGGTACTCGCCGTCCGGATGGGTGGCCACTTCGCGGTACTTGCCCTTGACCTCCTCGCGCAGGATCACCGGGTCTACGGGCAGCTGCGGCTTCACCTGATCGCCTTGCTCGGTCCTTGCAACTTCCGGCGGATGGTCTGTCATTGCGACCTCCAGGGAGATGTCCGGCTGGATGCCCCATCCAGCCGTTTTCGAAGGATACGCCGGCGCTCGAAGCCGTTCCCTCTCAGCCGGCGGGGGCGCCGGGCCAGGCGACGAGCGCGGTGCTGGCGGGCCTGAGCCTGCCGAAGACGAGCGCCTGCGGCTCCACCCACACGAGCC
Source organism: uncultured Enterobacteriaceae bacterium (assembly GCA_964461055.1). Classification (GTDB taxonomy): domain Bacteria; phylum Pseudomonadota; class Gammaproteobacteria; order Burkholderiales; family SG8-39; genus SCGC-AG-212-J23. The sequence goes on from CAYWSG010000029.1 coordinate 24,686, forward strand.
GGCCGTCGGGCGCGATGGCGCCGGCCGCGTCGCGCTTGCCGAGCGCGAGCCGCAGCATCGGGCCGCCGTCGCGCTCGGCCACATCGACCACCTCGCCGATGCGAGCGCCGAAGCGGTCGATCACCGTTGCGCCTTCGTAGCGGGCGATGGCCCCCGGCAAGCGAACTTCGCTTCCGGGCAGGGGAGGGGCGCGAAGCCGGGTGCTCGCCCGGCGGATCGCCTTCCGCGCGATCGCCTTGTCGCCGTCCTGCACGGCGCTGCGCGCCTGCCGCACGAGCTCGTGCACTTCGTCGAACGATGCGCCCTCGGCGCTGCTCGCGACCTCGCTTGCGCGCAGCGCCGCATCGAGCACGGAGGGCGCCTCGCTCGGACGGGTGGCGAGCCGATCGGCGGCCTTGGACAGAGTGGCGTCCAGCCCGTCGGCGAGCGCCTCGATGGGCGGCTGCGGGATCGACGCGCCGGCAGCCGCCTGCTCGCCGGCGACGGACGGTGGGCTGAAGAGAACGAGGAATGCCGCGAGAACCGGAACGACTTGGCGCCGCCAAGGCGCGCGGATCATGGCGCCAGCACGAGAAGCCATACGACCCGCAAAAATCATCCTCGTGAGAGCACAGACGCGCTAGCGCCGCAGCGCCGGGGCAATCCGTCCCTTGCTCGTCTGCTCGACCGCGTGCCGCAGTCCTTTCGACGCATGATGCAGCGCGGTCCTTCCTGCTTCCTTCAGGGTCCTGCGCGTAAGCTCCGGCGCCGCGCCGTCGCGAAGGCCCTGTGCCGCCTCGACGCCGACGCCTTCGCCGTACACCATCTTCCCGCCGAGGTAGGCCGTGTAGTTCATGGCCGCGACGCCGGCGAGGCCGGCGGCCAGGTACCCCGCGGTCGGCATCTGGCGGCGGCTCCGCAGGACGGCCATGGCGACGGAAGCCACGACGAGCGTGAGATTCAGGTTGCGATGCGTCTCGAGCATGTCCTGGCTCACGCCTTTCGTGCGGACGGCTTCCTGCGCGACGAGCCCTGCGCCCGCTGCGACCGCCGCGCTCGCCGCGGCGACCGGCATCAGGGCCGCGCCGATCCGCATGAGGGGCCGGCTGCCGGTGAGCTTGCCCAGGACGTCGGCCGCGACGGCCGCCGGGAAGAGGGCGAGCGGATAGTGAACCACGCTGGGGTGGATTTCGTGGATGCGAAGCGCCATGGGCGACCTCCTGGCGTCGCCCGTGCAAGCCGCGTGCCGCAAGGCCACGGCAGCAAGGTCGCCGCTACAATCGCCGAGTTTCGTCACTCGATAGGGCAGGACACCGTGCGTTTCTTGGGCAGGCGACGCGACATGCTCGCCGCATTGGCGGCTTTCTCCATGGCCGGCGCCCTTCTTGCCGGCCTGCCGGGCGTCGCGCAGGCGCGCGAAAAGGCGTCGGGCGCCAGCGTTTGGCGCCAGTTGCCGTTCGACAAGGCGATTACAACGGTACGAGGCAACGGGCGGCGCAAGATCGCCGTCTTCTCCGATCCGAACTGTCCTTACTGCAAGCGCTTCGAGGAAGACCTCGCGAAGCTCGATGACGTCACCGTGCACGTCTTTCTCTTTCCGGTGCTGAAGCCGAGCTCCGTAGTGAAGGCGAAAGCCGTGTGGTGCTCCCCGGATCGCGCGGAGGCCTGGCACGAGCTGATGGTCTACAGCGTCGAGCCTCCCTCGCAGGGCGACTGCCCCACCCCGGTCGAGGAGCTCGTGGCGCTCGGCCGCAAGCTCGGCGCGCGCGTGACGCCGACCTGGTTCGTGGAGACCGGCGAGCGCTTCCAGGGCGCCTACGACCTCAGGGACCTGCGCGAGATTCTCGACCGCGCCTCGCCCTCGAAGTAGCGCGAGCCGCGCAAGCGGGCGTTGTTCTTCAGGCGAACTGATTCAGGCAACCCGGATGCACGCCATCATCCCGCCCGCCTGGTGCTCGAGGACGTGGCAATGGAACATCCAGTCGCCGGGGTTGTCGGCGACGAACGCGATCTCGGCGCTTTCCCTCGGCGCGAGCATCACCGTATCGAGCCATTCGCGATGCCGCGTCGGCGTCCGGTTCCGGCTGAGCACCCGGAAGGAATGGCCGTGCAGGTGGATCGGATGGTGCCAGGCGGTCTCGTTGACGAGCTGCAGCACGCAGGTGCGCCCGCGCCGCAGGACGAGCAGCGGCTCGAACGCCGAGGCGCCATCGCCGCAGCCGTTCGCGACGCCATTGACCGCCCAGGCCATGCCGCGCTGCAGGCCCCGCATGTCGCCCATCATCCCGCCGGTGAAGACCACTTCGTGCCGCTCGGCACTCGCGAGGGAAGGCTCCGCAAGCGGGTTGTCCGCCAGCCGCACGGGTGCCTCGGCCCGCTCGCGCAGGGGCGGCTCGCCCGAGTAGGCGATCTCGATCAGCTCGTACGCAAGGCGCCGGTAGAAGTCGTCGCGCACCATGTGCCGGCTGCCCGGTGTCCCCGTCATGTCGAGAACGAGGTCGGCGCGCATCGCGGGCCCCAGCACCACGCGGCCGCCGTCGGGCTCGTGCGGCTCGACCGGTTGACCGTCGAGCGCAATGACGAGCGGACGGTGCCCGGCAAAGTCGAGGCCGAACACGCGCGCGGTCGCCGCGTTGATGAGCCGAAGTCGAATGCGCTCCCCGGCGCGCACGGGAAAGCGCTCGGGCACCTTGCCGTTGATCGTCACGGTGTTTCCGATGCGGCCGCCGTGGCTCATGTCCATGAAGCTGCCGAAGCCGCCGCGAAGCGACGCGTCGGGATTCAGCCGCCAGTCGCCGAGCACCCAGAGAACATCGCGATCCACCTTCGGCGGGTCGCGCTCCTCGACGATCAGCGCGCCCGCAAGCCCGCGCGCGACCTGCTCGTAGCTCCTCTGGTGCGGGTGATAGAAGAACGTCCCGGCGTCGGGCGGCGAAAACTCGTAGACGAACTCATCACCCGGCGCGATGGACGGCTGCGTGATGACCGGAACGCCGTCCATCGCGTTGGGGACTCGCACGCCGTGCCAATGCACCGTCGTACCTTCGGCGAGCCCGTTCTCGACCCGGACGCGCAACCGGTCTCCCTGACGCACCCGAAGGACCGGTCCCGGTACGGTTCCGTTGTACGCCCAGACGTCCGTCTGCGGGTACTGGGGCGGCACAAGCTGTGCTTGCGCCGGACCGGCCGTGAGCCGGGCTTCGACGAGCCGCGGTTCCGGGCGGGCCGCCGTGCTTCCGTATTGCGCAAGAAGCGGCATGGCGCCAAGCGCGGTGACGCCGGCCAGAAATCGCCTTCGTCCGAGTGCCGCACGAGGCTTTGCAAGCTTGCTCAAGTCAATCTCCCGATGAAGTCGCTCGCGCGGCGCAAGGCCGTCGAGCAGGCAGGGGGCATTGCGGCGAGGCCGCAGCCTGGTCTACGAGCGCTGGCTACGACAGCCGCGACTTGGGAGGGGCGGTATCCGGAGGCCCGGAAATCGCCTGAAGAGTGAATTCCGGGGAAGCGATCGGCGCTACTCCGGGGGCTTCGGCAAGGGTCTTTACGAGCGGGCTTGCAATGGCCGTCAGCAACAATGGGCAAGCCACCGAGCAGCTGCCATCGGCTGCGCTCGAGCCGCTTCCCGTGCAGCAACCGTCGTCAGCGGGTGCGGACGCTTCCACGTCGCAGTTCGGGTTTCCTTCATGGCCGGCAAGCACTGCCGCGGCAAACCCTGCCGTGAGGATGACCGCAACGAACGCTGCAAACGCCTTCTTCAAGGTGCCGTCCATGCCGTGCCAGGCATTCTAGTCCTCGGGCGCTCCTCGCTGCCAGTCGGCCCCTGATCTACCATGCAAGACCTCTGAACGCGTGAGGCGCGGGATGATGAATCGGAGGCGATTCGTGCTGGGAATGGCGACGCTCGCGGCCTTGCCCGCGTCGCGCGCCACGCCGGAGGCCACGTTGCCGGCAGGCGCCGGTTCGGGCGTCGCGCTGGTGCTCGGGGGCGGGGGCTGCCGCGGCTACGGCCACATCGGCGTCCTCCGCGTGCTGGGGGAGGAGGGGCTCAAGCCATCGTTGGTGGTGGGCTCGAGCGTGGGCGCGCTGGTCGGCGCGCTGTACGCCGCCGGCATGGACGCCGACGCGCTCGAGCGCGCCGGTGCCGGCGCGAGCCACAACCTGCTGCGCAGCTGGATCTTCCCCTTCACGCTCGGGATGTTCAGCGGCGATCGCATCCGCCGCTTCGTCGAGTCGAAGATCGGCCGCACGAGCATCGAGATGCTGCCCATGCCGTTCGCCGCGGTCGCGACGAACCTGCGCACGGGAAAGATGCGGATATTCCGCCGCGGCGCGGTCGGCACCGTGGTGCAGGCTTCCGCGAGCGCGCCGGGGCTGCTCGAGCCGGTGGAGATCGACGGCGAGCTCTACGCGGAGGGGGCGCTTACCGCGCCGGTGCCGGTCTCGGCCGCCCGCGAGCTCGGCGCGGCGCGCGTCCTGGCGGTCGACGTGTCCTTCCCGCCCGAGCAGGCGGACCTGAACGATCCGTTCGATGCGCTCTACCAGGGCTTCTCCATCCTCACGCGAAATCTTGCGCTCGAGGAGCGCGCGGCCGCCGACGTGGCGCTCGAGCCGCCCATTCCGCCGCACAACGACATGAAGCCCGCCACGCTGAAGGCGATCGTCGAGGCGGGCGAAGAAGCCGCGCGCAGCGCGCTCCCGGCCATTCGCAATTTATTCGGCAATTCCTAGGGTTCTAAAGCTTCGTCGGAAATTTCCAGGGCCGCTTTGCGGCTATAATCGCGGGCGTCATTGGGGAGTAGCCGCCCTTCCTCCTGGAGCAGCACGGCGGAAGGAGCCTGCATCAACAGACTTGGCCGCGAGGCCATGGTGCAGGCGGTTCCAGCAGCCTGGCGAGACCTTTGACCGCACGCTTCCGGCAGGCCGGGGAGGCGCGGCGGTCATGGGATCAGCGTCCGGCCCGGGGGACCCAAGTGGAAGCGCTCCTCGCATCGATCGGCCTTGTGGCCCTCGCCGAAATCGGCGACAAGACCCAGCTTCTCTCGCTCGCGCTGGCCGCGAAGTACCGGCGGCCGGCGGCGATCATCGCGGGCATCGCCGTGGCGACGCTGCTCAACCACGCGCTCGCCGGCGCGCTGGGCGCCTCGCTCACGCACTTCGTCGGGCCGCAGCTCCTGCAGGGCGCGGTCGGCGTCTCCTTCCTCGCCATGGCAGCCTGGATGCTGGTGCCCGACAAGCTCGAGCTCACCGAGCAGCGCGCCCGCTTCGGCGTGTTCGCCACCACGACGCTCGCCTTCTTCCTCGTGGAGATGGGCGACAAGACCCAGGTCGCCACGGTGGCGCTCGCCGCCAAGTACGCCGAGGTCCATGCCGTCGTTGCCGGCACGACGCTCGGCATGGTCGTCTCCAACGCGCCGGTGGTGCTATTCGGCGAGCGACTCCTGCGCCGCGTACCGCTTCGCGCCGTGCACGTCGCTTCCTCGGCGCTTTTCGCGCTGCTCGGCCTCGTCTCGCTCTTCCCGCTCATCCTCGGCTGAAGGCCGAGCCCCGGGCGCCGGCAGCGCGAGCGCGAGCGGGAACGTGGCGGTCACCGTGGTGCCCTTGCCGCGGCCCGTCTCGATCTGGAGGCGGCCGCCGGCGAGCGCGACGCGCTGCTCCATGAGCACGATGCCCATGCCTTCGCCCCGCTCGGCATCGCGCCGCGTCGCGCGGAGGTCGAACCCGATGCCGTCGTCCTCGATGCGGGCGCGCAGGACGCCCGCCTCCCGGAAGAGGGTCACGCGTACGTGCTTCGCCTCTGCATGCAGCGCTGCATTCGCGACCGCCTCCTCGATGACGCGGTAGGCGGCGATCTCGACGGGAAACGGCGCCCGGACTTCCGAGACGCTCTCGGCGAACGACACGGTGAGCCCCGTGCCGCGCGTCCATTCCTGCAGGTGCACGGGCAAAATGCCCGAAAGGCCGAGGCTCTCCATGCCATGCGGCGCGAGGCCGCGCACCAGGTGACGCAGCCGGTCGAGCGCGGTCTCGGCGATCGTGCTCGCGTGCTTGACGTGCGGCTCGACTTCTTCCCCCACGCCCGGGGGCAGGCGCAGCCCTGCGAGGCGCATCTTGAGGCCGGCGAGCATCTGCGCGACTTCCTCGTGCAGCTCGCGCGCGATGTGGCGGCGATGGGCCTCCTGCCCGTGCAGCGTGCGGCGAAGGAGGGCCTGGAGCTGGGCCTGCGTCTCGCGCAGCAGCCGGTTGGAAAGCTCGAGCTGCAGCGAGCGGATCTCGAGCCGCGAGCGAGCGGCGCTGATGTCACGTAGCGTCGCCTCCTTTTCCTGCGCTTCCCGGCGCGCGCGCTGCGCCATGCGGCGGCCGTAGAACGTCGCGCCGCCCACCATGAGGAGCACGAGGACGGCGATCAGCGCCTCCCGCCGCTCGAGGGTCCGCGCGGCGGCCATCTGCGCTTCGAAATTGCGCGCCTGCACGGCGGAGACGGCGTAGCGGAGCTCGTCGAGCGCCGCATTCACCTGCGCGTAGCGCTGGTCCATCGCCGCCATCTGTCCGCCCGCGAGCGCCGGCGCCACGGCGAATTGCGCGAAGATCGGACGCGCCTCGCCCGCCATGGCCTCGATCGCGTCGCCGACCGCGTCGAGCTCGGGCAGGATGGCGCTCACCTCTTCCGGCCTGGCCTCGAGCTGCAGCTCGCGGCGCACGCGCGTGAAGGCCTGCCGGAAGCGCTGCAGCGCCACCTGCAGCCGCAGCGCCTCGCCTTTCGCATCGCGCGTCTCGAAGACGTCGTTGCCAGGCGCGTTGACCGCCGCGGCCAGCTCGCCGAGCTGTGCGAACTCGAGCGCGCGGTCAGCCCATTCCTGATTTACCCGGACCGAGGTGCTGTAGATGTCCACCACCGTATGGGTCACGTAGAGACCCACGCAGACGGCGAACACGTCGAAAGCCGCGAGAGCGAAGTAGAGAAGATGCCATTTCGGCCGGTCGTACCAGCCCGGCCGCGACGCTTTGTTCCGCATGAGGTTCCCCACTTTGCCCGCCGCGTCCCCGCTCGCCCGGCGGCCCGTTATAGTTTTGAACTGTCATCCGCTTGATAATCCGCGGGGCAGCGCCCCAGCAAGTAGGGTTTCCCGGTATTTGCCGGGTGGGGTCGTGTCTCCCGGCCTCTCGGCCCTGACGTAAGGCCTTGAATGCTTTGGATCGTTACAAAGTATCTGGTTACGGCGGCCGTGGTCGTGGCGGTGTCCGAGCTCGCCAAGCGCAGCGACAGGCTGGGCGCCTTTGTTGCGGCGCTTCCGCTCGTTACGGTCCTCGCGCTCGTCTGGCTCTACGCGGAGCGGCAGCCTACGGAAAAGCTTGCGAACCACGCGTGGTACACGTTCTGGTACGTGCTGCCGACGCTCCCGATGTTCCTCGCTTTCCCGGCGATGCTTGCCCGGTGGGGATTCTGGCCGGCGCTCGGTGCCTCGGCAGTGCTGACGGCCACCTGCTTCGGCGTGCTCGCCCTCGCGCTCCGGCGCTTCGGCATCGAGCTGCTTTAGTAAGATTCCCGCAATCTGGGGGGAGTGATGAAGCTCGTGTTGCTGGTCGCGGCGGGCGGCGCGGCGGGGGCGGTTGCCCGGTACAAGCTCGCGGGCCTGGTTACCCGCCACGCGGTTGCCGCAGCCTTTCCGTACGGAACCTTCGCCGTGAATGTCCTGGGCTGCCTGCTCGCCGGACTCCTCATCGGCGTGGCCGGGCACTACAGCATCTTCACCGCGCAGGCGCGCGTTCTCGTCTTCACGGGGTTTCTCGGCGGATTCACGACCTTCTCCGCTTTCGGCATCGAGACGGTCGCGCTTCTCGAGCGCGGCCAGTACCTCATGGCTTCCAGCTACGTCGTCCTCAGCGTCCTTTGCGGGCTGGCGGTGTTGTGGGCAGGCATGAAGCTCGGGGGCCTGGGCGGCGGCTGAGCTGCCAGAGAACGCAGTAGGCGCCGAGGACGGCGCCCGCCGAGGCGATTGCTGTCGCCGCCGCGTTCTTGAAGAGCGGGCGAAGCGCTTCGAGCGATCCATCGCTCAGGACACCATGGGTCAGGGCGCCGTGACTCGCGCCGTCGAACGAGACGAAGAGCGCGATCAGGCCGGCGCACGCGGCGCCGCAGAGGACTCCGGCGTGCGCGAGCCGCGAGAGTCGTGCGGTGGGCGGAACGGGCGCTGGCGCTGTCCGCCGAAGCCACCGGCCGCACCACCAGACCAGGAACGCCGTTCCGGCAAGCGTGCTTCCATGCTGCAGGATCTGCAGGAGCGAGGGCTCGAGCGGGCCGAGCGCAAACGTTGCGTTCAGGCCGGGAAAGAGGTGGCGGCTGACAATCCCTTTGTGAGTCAATGCGTCCCACAGGAGGTGGGTTGCCGAGCCCGCCACCAGGGAAGCCACGATCGCGGCCCATCGGCGCAGGCCAAGTCCCAGGCGTTGTGGCTGGCCGGCGGCGAGGCAGGGCTGCAGGCGGGCGTGTATGCGCTGCGGCAGAAGCGCGGCGAGCGGGTGCTTCAGCAACGTGTGAAACGCCGCGTAGGCGATCAGGCCCGCCGGAAGGCAGAACCAGAGGAGGCCGCTTGCGCGGTGCGTGTGCGGGCGGTCGAGAAGCGGCATCACATACCAGAGGTCCGGCACGAGGCTTCCGATGACGAGCGCCGAAGGGACGGCGAAGCGTCCGAGCACGTGCCGCAGCGGAACGGCCGCGGCCGGATGCGCGAAGGCGTAGGGCACCGGCGGATGCTAGCGACGCCCGCTTAATCGGCCGTGACGCGGGCGCTCAGTGGGAATGGTCCGGGGAGAGCGTTGCGGGCCGCAGGCCGGCACGGGCGTCGCGAAGCTCGGCGCGAGCGCGGCGTACCACCTCCGCGCCGCTCGTCACGCCGAGCGTGGCGAGGAGCACCGCGACGCCGACGTCGGGCCAGACCGACCCGGTGCCGAAGACGCCCGCCGCCGCGGCGAGCACCGCGAGGTTCGCGATGACGTCGTTCCTCGTGCAGAGCCAGACCGAGCGCATGTTGGCGTCGCCCTCGCGAAAGCGAAAGAGCAGCACCGCCACGCCGAAGTTGACGCAAAGCGCGAGCAGGGCGACGAAGCCCATGGTGAGCGGCTCCGGCGGCGTGCCGAGCCAGGCGCGCCACGAAGCGTAGGCGAGCACGCCCACCCCGTAGACCGTCATGGCAGCGCCCTTCAGCAGGGCGACGCGCGAGAGCCAGGCGCCGCCGGCCGCGATCGCGGCGAGGCTGAGCGCGTAGTTCGCCGAGTCGCCGAGGAAGTCGGCGGCGTCCGCGGCGAGGGCCGAGGACCCGGAAAGCCAGCTCGCGATGATCTCGACCACGAACATGGCCGCGTTCGAGGCGAGGGCGATCCACAGAATGCGACGGTACGATAGGCCCCCGGGGTTGCCCCGATCGGGCGAGGGGGGCGCGCTGCAGCAGTGAGCGCTCATGCGCGCATTGGAAACCCTGTAGCCGCTACAGAGTCAAATGTTCATGCGAATCGGCGAGCTGGCCCGCAAGGCGGGCGTGGATGTGCAGACGGTGCGGTACTACGAGCGCGAAAAGCTCCTCGAGGCGCCCGCGCGAACCCCTGCGGGATACCGGGTTTATGGCGAGAAGCACCTCGAGCGGCTCAATTTCGTACGCCACTGCCGCTCGCTCGACATGCCGCTCGCCGAGGTGCGCGCGCTCCTCGAGGCTGCGTCGAACCGCAACGTTCCTTGCGGAGACGTGGACCGGATCGTGCACGCGCACCTCGCGCGGGTGAAGGCCAAGCGCGCCGCCCTCGAGGTGCTGGAGGCACAGCTCGAGGCGCTCAGCCGGCAGTGCGGCAGCCAGCCGGCGCCCGAGCACCGGGTCGCCGACTGCGCGATCCTGGGCGAGCTCATCCATGCCGCGCACGGCGAGGCCTGCGCCTGCCACCCCGACGGTGAGATCGAAAAAAGCCGCGGCTAGCGCTTCGGGCTTCGCTGCCGCCTTCGCCTGCGCCGCGCTCGCTTTGGCGCAGGCGCCAACGCCGCTCCTGAAGCCCTTCGGCGGCGCGCAGAGCACGCAGCTCCGCGAGCCGTGGCGCATCGAGACGCTCGAGAAGCTGCCGCGGCACACGCGCTTCGAGGTCGTTCCGCTCGAGGGCAAGCTCGTGCTGCGCGTGAGCGCGGACGCCTCGTACGCGAACCTCGTGCATCCCGTGAATGCGTATGGCGCCGCGCTGCGCTGGCGCTGGCGCGTGGAGCGCATGAGCCTCGCCACCGACCTCGCGCGAAAGAGCGGCGACGACGTGCCGGCGCGCCTTTGCGTGCTCTTCGACGTGCCCCTCGAGCGCCTCGACG
>CAYWSG010000030.1:0-33619 GCA_964461055.1 uncultured Enterobacteriaceae bacterium
GCGTCACTGCCACGCGCCCCGCAGGGCGAGCACCTGCTCGCGCAGGCGCTCGGGGCTCACGGCGTCGCGCTCGAGCGGCTCGCCGACGCAGAGGCGGATCCGCGGGAAGAGCCGCCCCAGGTGGCGGAGCTTGTCGCGGTTCCTCGCGAAGAGGCTCTGCCAGAGGCCGGAGAGCGCCATGGGCACCACGGGCACCGGGGTGCGCTCGAGAATGCGCATGACGCCGCCGCGGAACTCGCCCATCTCGCCGTCGGCGGTCAGCCGGCCCTCGGGGAAGAGGCCGACGAGCTCGCCGGCGGCGAGCTCCGCGGCGATGCGCTCGTAGGCCTTCTCGAGGAGCGCCGGGTCTTCCTTCGCCGGGGCGATCGGGATGGCGCGCACCGTGCGGAAGAAGAAGGAGAGGAGCGGGATCCGGAAGATGCGGTGGTCCATGACCCACCGGATCGGCCGCCGGCAGGCGGCCGAGATGACGAGCGCATCCACGTACGACACGTGGTTGCAGACAAGCAGCGCGGGCCCCGTTTCCGGGATGCGGTCGAGCCCCTCTTTCCTGAGCCGATATACGGTGTGGATGAGCATCCACACCATGAAACGCATGAGGAACTCGGGTACGAGCGCATAGATGTAGAGCGCGACCGCGGCGTTCATGAGCGCGAGGACGAGCGCGAGCTGCGGGATGGTGAGCCCGGCGGCGAGGAGCGCGATCGCCACCACCGCCGCCGCGACGATGAAGGCGGCGTTGAGGATGTTGTTGCCCGCGATGGTCCGCGAGCGGTGCCGCGGGTCGCTGCGGCTCTGCACGATGGCGTAGAGCGGCACGATGTAGAGGCCGCCGAAGAGCCCGATCAGCGCGAGGTCCGCCAGCACGCGAAAGCCGCCTTCGGCGCGCACGAACTCGCCCACCGAGGCGCCGGCGAGGCCGAGCGGCGTCGAGGCGGAAAGCCAGAGATCGATGCCGAACACCGTGAGCCCGATCGAGCCGAAAGGCACGAGCCCGAGCTCCACCTTGTGCCCGGAGAGCCGCTCGCAGAGAAGCGAGCCCACGCCGACGCCCACCGAGAACGTGACGAGGAGCAGCGTCACCACGGCTTCGCCGCCGCCCAGCACGTTCTTCGACAGGTTCGGGAACTGCGTGACGAGCATCGCGCCGTAGAACCAGAACCACGAGACCCCGAGGATCGACAGGAACACGGTGCGATTGCGCGCCGTGAAGCGGAGGTTGCGGATCGTCTCCGTGACGGGATTCCAGTTGATGCGAAGCTGCGGGTCGGGCGCGGGCGCCTGGGGAATGAGGCGCGAGAGCGCGATGCCGGCGAGCGCGAGCGCGCAGGTGGCGATCGCCGCGCCGGCGATGCCCCAGCCCGGCTGCACGACGAGCCAGCCGCCGAGCACCATGCCGAGGAGGATCGCGACCGAGGTGCCCATCTCCACGAGGCCGTTGCCGCCGACGAGCTCGTGCTCCCGGAGGTGCTGCGGCAGGATGGCGTACTTGACCGGCCCGAAGAGCGTGGACTGGAGCCCGCCCAGGAAGAGCGCGGCGAGCAGCACCGGCAGGCTTTTCAGGAAGAAGCCCGCCGCGCCGAGCATCATGATGAGGAGCTCGAGCGTCACGGTGAGCGTGATGAGCCTGCTTTTCTCGTACTTGTCCGCGATCTGGCCGGCGGTGGCCGAGAAGAGGAAGAACGGCAGGATGAAGAGCGCCTGCGCGAGGTTCTGCAGCGTGTCCGAGGACATCGAGGTGAACGCGGCGGTGTTGTAGGCAAGCAGGATCACGAGCGCCTGCTTGAACACGTTGTCGTTCATGGCGCCGAGGAACTGCACGCCGAAAAACGGCCCGAAGCGCCGCTCGAGCAGCAGTCGAAACTGGCTCTTCTCCCTCACGCATCCCCCGGAACGTGTCCCCGGCGGGATGCTACCTCAGGCCGACTGGCTCGCCAGGTAGTCCTCGTAGCCGCCGCGGTAGTCGACGATGGTGGCCGGCTTTCCCGGGCCGCCGGGCTTGAGCTCGATCACGCGCGTGGCGAGCGAGGAGACGAACTCGCGGTCGTGCGATACGAAAAGTAGCGTTCCGGGGTATTTCTCGAGCGCCGTGTTGAGCGATTCGATCGACTCCATGTCGAGGTGGTTGGTCGGCTCGTCGAGCAGCATGACGTTGGGCATCTGCAGCACCAGGCGCCCGATCAGCATGCGCTGCGCCTCGCCGCCGGAAATGACCTTCACCGACTTCCTCTGCTCGTCGCCGGAGAAGAGGAGCTGGCCGAGCGTCGCGCGCACGATGAGGTCGTCGTCGCCGCGGTCGGGCCTGCGCCAGCGAGCCAGCCACTCGGGGAGCAGCTCGTCCTCGGCGAAGTCGGCCGCCGAATCCTGGGGCCAGTAGCCCACCCGCGCCTTGTTGGTCCAGCGCAGCGCTCCACGGAGCGCTCCGCCCGCCCCGGCGTCCGGGGACAGCCGGCCGGGATGTCCCTCCGGCAGCAGCGCCCGCAGCAGGGTCGTCTTGCCCACGCCGTTCGGCCCGATGATGGCGATCTTCTCGCCCGCCTCCACGATGAGGTCGAAGCCCTCGATGAGCGGCGTGGACGAGTAGCCGGCCGTCAGGCCCTCGGCCTCGACGACGACGCGGTGGAGCTTCTCCTTGTCGTCGACGAGAAAGCGGATGAAGGGGTACTGGCGGCTCGAGGGCTTCACGTCCTCGACCTTCAGCTTTTCGATCTGCTTCAGGCGCGAGGTGGCCTGGCGGGCCTTGGCCTTGTGCGCGCGGAAGCGGCGCACGAACTCCTCGAGGTCGGCGATGCGCTCCTTGGCGCGCGCGTTGGCGTTCAGCTGCTGCTGGCGCGCGAGCGTGGAGGCCTCCATGTAGTCGTCGTAGTTGCCCGGGTAGATGCGGATGTTGCCGTAGTCGACGTCGGCCATGTGCGTGCAGACGCTCGAGAGGAAGTGCCGGTCGTGCGAGATGATTACCATCGTGCTCGTGCGCGCGTTCAGCACGCCCTCGAGCCAGCGGATGCTGTTGATGTCGAGGTTGTTGGTCGGCTCGTCGAGGAGCAGGATGTCCGGGTCGCCGAAGAGCGCCTGCGCGAGGAGCACGCGCAGCTTCCAGCCCGGCGCGACGGCGCTCATCGGCCCGTCGTGCTGCCCGGTCGGCACGCCCAGGCCGAGGAGCAGCTCCCCGGCCCGCGCCTCCGCGGTGTAGCCGCCGTACTCGGCGTACTTCGCCTCGAGCTCCGCCGCGCGCATGTACTCCTCTTCGGTCGCGTCGGGCTTGGCGTAGATGGCGTCGCGCGCCTTCATGGCCGCCCACATCTCGGCGTGGCCCATGAGCACGACGTCGAGCACGCGCTCGTTCTCGTAGGCGAACTGGTCCTGGCGGAGCTTGCCGAGCCGCTCGCCCGCGTCGATCGCCACGCTGCCGGCGGTGGGCTCGAGGTCGCCGCCGAGGATCTTCATGAACGTCGACTTGCCGGAGCCGTTCGCGCCGATCAGGCCATAGCGGTTGCCGCCGCCGAACTTCACGGAGACGTTCTCGAACAGGGGCTTCGCCCCGAACTGCATGGTGATGCCGGAGGTGACGATCAAAATGAAAAAGCCGGCGCAGCCGGCTCGGGAAGGCAGCAACTTGGGAAGGCGCGATTGTACGCCAATGCATGCCGCCGGGTCCCGGGGCGATGCCGCCGGGTCCCGAGCGGCGGCCGGCCGCGCCTTTCCTCAGGCGGCGAGCAGCTCGCGACCGGCGAGCAGGGGAATCCGCCCCCGCGCCTGCACCAGCGCGCGCTCGCGCGTCTCGGCGTCGATCGCGAGGCCCTCGGCGTAGACGAACTCGATGTCCGTGATGCCGAGGAAGGCGAGAAAGCTGCGCACGTAGGGCGTCTGCGTATCGGCCGCCGTCCCGGCGTACACGCCGCCGCGGGCGGCGAGCACGTAGGCCTTCTTTCCGGTCAGCAGTCCCACCGAGCCCTTGTCGGTGTACTTGAACGTCACGCCCGCGCGCGCGAGGTGGTCGAACCAGGCCTTGAGCTGCGAGGGAATGCCGAAGTTGTACATGGGCAGGCCGAGCACGAGCACGTCCGCGCGGCGCAGCTCTTCGATCAGCGCGTCGGAATAGGCCACGGCCGCCTGCTGCTCGGGCGTGCGCTCCGCCGGCTTCGCGAGGAAGGCGCCGAAGCGCGCGGCGTCGAGGTGGGGAACCGGATCGCGTGCGAGGTCGCGCACGACGAGCTCCGCGGCCGGGTCCTGGCCGCGAAGCGCGTCGACGAGCTGGCTTGCGAGGCGGGTGGACTGGCCCTCGCCCGAAAACAGGCTGGCGTTGACTTGCAGGATTCTCATGGGGCACCTCCGTTGGATGATCTGGAGGTCATTAAACGATTGATGAGATCGATATAAAAGCGCATTATTTCGACAACACCAATCTATTGCTTCTATCAATTATTCACCCCATGCAAACACCCAGGATCGGCCTCGACCAATGGACCGCGCTGGTTACCGTCGTCGAATCAGGGGGTTACGCGAAAGCCGGCGAGCGCCTGCACAAAAGTCAGTCCACGCTCACTTACGCGATCAAGCAGATGGAGGAGCGCCTCGGCCTCAAGGTCTTCGAGCTGAAGGGCCGCAAGGCGGTGCTCACGCCGGCTGGCGAAGTGCTCTACCGCCGCGGCAAGGGGCTGCTCGACGAGGCGGCGCGCCTCGAGCACGCGGCGGGCGAGCTGGCCCGCGGCTGGGAGCCGGAGATCCGCATCGCCGCGGAGATCATCTTCCCGACCTGGCTCCTCCTCGAGGCCTTCGCCCGCTTCGCCGAGGAGCGCCCCGAGACGCGCATCGAGCTCATCGAGTCCGTGCTCGGCGGCACCGACGAAGCGCTCGCGGCGCGCCAGGTCGACCTCGCCATCGCCTCCGGCGTGCCGCCCGGCTTCGCCGGCGAGGCGCTCATGCAGGTGCGCTCGGTCTGCGCCGCGGCGCCCGGGCACCCGCTCCACCGCCTGGGGCGCACGCTCACGCTCGAGGACCTGCGCCGCCACCGCCACCTCGTCATCCGCGACACGGGCCTGCAGCGCACGCGCTCGGCCGGCTGGCTGAACGAGAACCGCTGGACGGTCTCGAACAAGGCCACCTCCATCCGCGCCGCGGTCATGGGCCTCGGCTATGCCTGGTACGCGGAGGAGTCGATCCGCGAGGAGCTCGATCGCGGCACGCTGAAGCTGCTGCCGCTGCGCGAAGGCGCGGAGAGGTTCGGCACGCTGTTTCTCGTCTTCGCCGACCGCGACACCGCCGGCCCGGGCGCCCAGCGGCTCGCGGCCATCCTGCGCGAGCACACGCAGCATGCCTGCCGCGCCGCCGGCGCATGATCATTTCCGCCAGCGGCTGAAGACGTAGTCGTGGTCTTTCCGGGAAGTGTGGCACTGGAAGCAGGCGGTCGCGGCTTTCGCGCCGACGGCGCGCTCGGTCTTCGAGTCGCCCTTGAAGGCCTCGAAGCCCCAGCCCTGCGTCGCGCTCCAGCGCTTCGCGTCCCGGTGCATCACGCCCAGCACCTTGCGCGCGCCTTCCTGGACGGCGTTGCCGCCCGGGTTCGCTTCGAGCAGGTCGAAGACGATCACCGAGCCGTCCGGAAACTTGCCGCTGCGGTAGCCCTTCAGGGCCGCTTCGTTGGCGTAGAGGTGGTGGATGCCGCCGAACGCCTCGTAGAGCGGATGGCCCGGCTCGATGACCATGCTCTTCACGTGCGTCCAGTCGCGGTAGCCTTCCGGATACGGCACCGGCGCAGGGTCGGCGGCGTAGGCCACGCCAGGTGACACGAGCATGGCGAGCCATGCGAAAAGCGAAATCTTCACGGCGTCTCCTTGCAGAATGAGGAGACGCCACAGTATTGTGGGTCGCGTCACCTGAACAGCGGGCACCAGGCGGTGCCCTGGGCACTTTCCGGTCTAACTTGGCTCAGGCAAAGACAAAAGAAATTTCTCCGCCCACCGTCGGGCGCATGGTCGAAGACGTGGTCGGCTGCAAGTGGTCGATGGCCGTGCTGGGACTCGTCAAGCGCGGCGTCGCGCGGCCCGGCGCCATGGAGCAGGCGACGCCCGGACTCTCCAAGAAAGTCCTCAACGAGCGCCTGCGCAAGCTCGTGCGCTACGGGATCCTGGAGAAGCGGAGCTATCCGGAGCTTCCTCCGCGCGTCGAATACCGCCTCACGCCGTTCGGCGAGAAGTTCTCGAGGCTGGTTTCGGAAATCGAGCGGCTGGAGGCGGAGCTGCGCCCGCACCTTCACCGTTAACATCGCGGATTACCCATCCTCGTGGAGAGACGAATGAAGCTGCTCGCCAGCCTGAGATTTTTTGCCGCCGCCGTCGCCGCGCTCTTTGCGGGCGCCGGCTTTGCCCAGACCTTTCCTGCGAAGCCGGTCACGGTCGTCGTCGGCACGCCGCCCGCCGGCGCCGTGGATGCGTATGCGCGCGCCGTCGGCGAGCACATGTCGCGCACGCTCGGCCAGCAGGTCGTGGTCGAGAACAAGCCCGGCGCGAACGGCAACATCTCGGCCGAGCAGGTGCTGCGCGCGCCGGCCGACGGCTACACGATCTGGGTCGGCACGCAGTCGATGACGGAGATCAACCCGAGCGTGTTCCCCAACCTGCGCTGGAGCCCGGACGACTTCGTCGGCGTGGTGAAGGGCGTCGAGGCGCCGCTCGTCCTCGTCACGCACGCGAGCGTGCAGGCGAAGACGCTCGAGGCGCTGAAGAGCTGGCTCAAGCAGAACCCCGACAAGACTTCCTACGCCTCGTTCAGCCCCGGGACGCCCTCGCACTTCCTCGGCCACCAGCTCGGCGAGCGCCTCGGCGTGCCGCTTACGCACATTCCCTACAAGGGCTCGGCGCCGCAGACGCAGGATCTCGTCGGCGGCCACGTGCTGCTCGGCTTCTCGCAGATCCAGACCACGCTGCCCCACATCAAGGACGGGCGGCTGCGCGCCATCGCCGTCACCGGCGAGAAGCGCTGGCGCCAGCTTCCCGACGTGCCGACGATGGCCGAGCTCGGCTACGGCGAGCTGAGCGCGACCATCTGGTTCGGCATGTTCGTGCGCAAGGGCACGCCTGCCGGGGTACAGGCGAAGATCGTCGATGCCGCCCGGCAGGCGCACGCCGATGCCGCCGTGCGCGCGCGCCTGCAGGGCATGGGCTTCGACGTGCCGGCGACCACCGATCCGGAGTTCTCCGCCGCCATCCGCACCGGCGCAGCGCGGTGGGCGAAGATCGTCCAGGCGACCGGATTCAAGGCGTCGAAATAGACACCGGGCGCTGACCGCGCCCGCGCTGCGCCCGGGCGACGATCGCGGCGTCGATGAGGCGCACGAGCCGATCAGGCGGCACGGGCTTGGTGACGTACTCGTCGAAGCCCGCCTCGCGCGCGCGGCGCACGGTCTCGGGCCGCTCGAGCGCCGTCATGGCGATCAGCACCATGTCGCCGCGCTCCGGGCTCTCGCGCAGCGCCGTGGCCATCTCGAAGCCTTCGGGCCGCGAAAGGCCGACGTCCACGATGGCCACGTCGGGCCGCACGGTCTCGACCGCCCGGATGCCGTCTCGCACGTCGGCCGCCTCGTAGACCCGGTGTCCCTGCAGCTCGAGCGCGGCGAACATGCTGCCGCGCGCGTCGTCGTTCCCGTCCACGAGCAGGATGCGGTGCGGCGACTGCGCCGGCGCGGTGACGACCGCGCCCGCCTGCGCCTGCGGCTGCGCCTCGATGGCGGGAAGCGTCACGGTGAACACCGAGCCCTGGCCCGTTCCGCTGCTCGCCGCGAACGCCTTGCCGCCGTGGAGCTCCGCCAGGTGCTTCACGAGCGCGAGGCCGATGCCGAGCCCGCCGCCGCCGCGGCGGCGCGAGGCCTCGCCCTGCACGAAGAGGTCGAAGACCCGCGCTGCGAGCTCCGGCGGCATGCCCACGCCGCTATCCTGCACGCGCAGGATGGCCTCGTCGCGATCCCGGCGCACCGTGACGGCGATGCGGCCGCCGGCCGGCGTGTACTTCACGGCGTTGCCGACCAGGTTGGTGATGAGCTGCTGCAGGCGCGCCTCGTCGGCGCGCACCCAGGCCTCCGCGACCTCCAGGCTGAGCTCGTGCTCGTCGAGCCGGCCGGCGAGGCGCAGCTCGCTCACCGCCTTCTCCACCGCGCGCGCGAGGTCGAGCGGCTGGCGGCTCAGGCTCACCTTGCCGCGCGTGATGCGCGCGACGTCGAGAAGGTCCTCGATCAGCCGGTTCATCTGCTGCACCTGCCGATCGATGACCGCGGCCGGCTGCGCCGAGGCGCCGTCCCGGGCGGTCTTGCGAAGGAGGTAGGCGGCCGCCGACATCGCCGAAAGCGGATTGCGCAGCTCGTGCGCGAGCATCGCGAGGAACTCGTCCTTGACGCGGTCGGCGCTGCGAAGCGCGAACTCGCGGCCGCGCACGACGTTGGCGGCGTGCACGAGCTTCTCCGCGACGAGCGCGAGCTCGAGCGGCTCGCTCGCCTCGGGCAGCTTCGCCTCCTGGCCGCTCACCATGGACTTCGCCACCGACTCGAGCGACGCGATGGCGTCG
The DNA here is from genome assembly GCA_964461055.1 of uncultured Enterobacteriaceae bacterium. Classification (GTDB taxonomy): domain Bacteria; phylum Pseudomonadota; class Gammaproteobacteria; order Burkholderiales; family SG8-39; genus SCGC-AG-212-J23. The sequence goes on from CAYWSG010000030.1 coordinate 8,551, forward strand.
GCGAGCTCCTTCGCGCGCGCCTGCACATGGAGGAACGGAAGCGCGACGGCGCACACGAGGCAGAACGCGATCGCCCAGGCGGCGGGCGCCTCGGCCGAGTACTCGGGTTGCGAAAGGGCGATCCACGCGGCTGCCGCCACCGGAAAGGCGAAGAGGAAAAGGCTTCCCGCAACGATGCGTTGCAGGCAAGTGCGGAGGTCGATCGGCCGCATGCTTGGCTCCTTCCGCGGCGAGCCCCCGCACGCCGCCAGATTGCTACACCGGTCGCAGCCATTCTACGTCGAGACCTGACGCGCCTGTATGTCCGTTCCGTGACAGCTTCGCAACCGCGCGGCAATTTGCCGCACTTCGTCGCCGCTCAGCGACGCCAAGCAATCGCTCTTTGCGCCTGATGGAATACGAACCCGTCATGGCGTGTGCAGCCCGCTGCTCTTTTACTTCTTCGTCTTCCTAGCAGGCATCGGTGGGACTCGAAGTCCCGCCGGGGCGTTTCGCCGGGACGGGTGATGTCGGGGCTGCGGATCGGAGCGCGGCTGCTGCCGATGGAAGCATCGCCCTCCGGCGGAGTGCGCATGCCGGGCCAGGTGCTGAGGCCCGGCGATCGCCATGCGTTGCGCCGCAAGCGGCATGCCACGCCCAGATCGGTAGCGGCTTCCCGCCTGCGGCGATGCCGGCGCTAGCGCACGCCGAACGCCTCGATCTCCACCCGGCGGTCGGGCTGCAGGCAGCTCACCAGCTTGACGTTCGCCCGGCGCTCGGGGCCCATGGCGTCGCAGCGGCCGGCGGTGACGGGCTCGTGCTCGCCGCGGGCATCGACCTGCACGAGCTTCTCCGGCACGCCCTTGTCGACGAGGTAGGTGCGGATCGCCTCCGCGCGCCGCAACGCGAGCCGCTCGTTGTAGGCGTCGTCGCCCACGCGGTCGGCGTGCGCCGTGGCAGCGACGCGCTGCAGCTCGCTCGCGAGCAGGCGCTGCGCGAGGTCGTCGAGGACCTTGCGTCCCTCGTCGCGCACCGTGGCGTCGCCGAAGTCGAAGAGCACCTGGGTCGTGAAGCTGAAGCTTTGCGGCTCGCGGATCTCCCGAATCCCGCTGGTGGACCCGGACGCCGCGACCATCGGCGCCGGTTCCTCGACCTTCGGAAGCTCCTTGACCGGCGCGGGGGCGATGACGAGGCGCTCGGGCGCAGCGGCGAGGAGCGGGTCGCAGGCGCGCGTCGCTTCCGAGGCCGTCCAGGCGCCGGTGCGCCAGCAGTCCCCGGCGCCGCTTCGCACCGGCTCGCCTCCGGCCGAGAGGTACGGGCCACTCGCGTGGGCTGCGCCGGCCGCGAGCGCGGCGGCGACGGCGGCATAGACGCATAGCTTCGGCGTGCGGAGCTGCTTCCTGGCGGACTTGAGGGTCTGATTTCCGGACATCATGGGCGTTCTCCCGTGTGGTTGTTCGTCGTGTGCTCGACGGGAGCATCGTCGCGGCCCGCGATGGCGCCGCGCGGAGCAGCCGGTGCAGGACCGCGGGCAAAACATGGCGAACCGATGGCAGCCGCGCCGGTTTGCCGCCGCTAGAATCCCGCGCCATGAACACGGCCACCTATCCCACGCTGCTGAATGCGCTTTCTCCCCGGCTCGAAGGCAACGCCCTCGCGAGCCGCAACGTGCTGCTCGCGCTCGCCGGCTCGCTGGCGCTCACGCTCTCCGCGAAGCTGCAGATCCCCTTCTGGCCGGTGCCGATGACGCTGCAGACGTTCGTCGTGCTCGTGATCGGGATGGCGTTCGGCTGGCGCCTGGGCGCGCTCACCGTGGCGCTCTACCTTGCCGAAGGGGCGCTCGGCCTTCCCGTCTTCGCCGGCACGCCGGAGCGCGGCATCGGGCTCGCCTACATGGCCGGGCCGACCGGCGGCTACCTCGTCGGCTTCGTCGCCGGGGCGGCGCTCTGCGGCTTCCTCGCCGAGCGCGGCTGGGACCGCAGCGTCTGGCGCACGGCCGCCGCGATGGCGGCCGGCCACGTGCTCATTCTTGCGCTCGGCTGGGCGTGGCTTTCGGTGCTCATCGGTCCAGCGAAGGCGTACGCGCTCGGCGTCGTGCCCTTCTACGCCGCGACGGTGGCGAAGACGCTCCTCGCCATGGCGGCACTGCCGCTCGCGTGGAAGCTCGCCGGCCGGCGGGCCGGCTGAGCTCCGGGCCCTGACGCCCTAGGACTCGCGCTTCTTCCCGGGCGGCTCGAGGAGCTGGCCGAGGCGGAAGCTCGCGCGCACGAGCGCGCCCTCGAGGGCCCCGAGCACGGCTTCGTGGTAGCGCTGGCCCGCGGGCGAAGTGAGGAACGTGTTGTAGGCCGCCATGTCCTGGTCCGAGACGTCGCGGTACGTGTAGGCGTAGAGGAGCGGAATCGCCTTCTGCATCGAGGCGCGGAGCTCGGCCGTCGGCATGGCCTTCTGCAGCTCGGCGCGCAGCCGCTTCGCGCCGATGCGCTTCTGCGCGGGCTGCAGGCTGTCCATGCCGATCGCGACGCCGAGCGCGGTCGACTCGTAGATCTGCACCGCGCTCTCCACGCCGTACGAAGCCTCGAGCGTCACCGCGAGGAGCTTGAGGCGCCGGCCGCTCGGCGGGCTCGATCGCAGCGACTCGCCGAACGCGCGCAGGCTCGCCTCGTCCATCGTCGTGGCGGCGAGCTCCTCGGCGCGGGTCACGCGCCGGCCCGCGTCGGTCTCGAGCCAGCGCAGCGCAAGCTCCATGTCCTCGCGCGGCATGTTCGCCGCGAGCGTCTTCACTACGTCCGCCTGGAGCGCTTCGGGCCGGAACGCCTCCTTGACGGCCGCGGCGAACGAAGCCGCGGCGTGCCGGGGAATGCCGGCCTGCCGCGACGCGGCCTGGTCGAGGACCTGCTTTCCGATATTGCGGATCTGCACCGCGAGCCCCGAGCGCAGCACCAGGCGCTCGGAGAGCGCAGTCGCTGTCTCAGCCTGGGCCGCGGCGTGCTGCTGGACGGCGAGCGCCGCAAGAAGGACGACGAGGCTCGCGACGACGCGCTTTTGTTTCATGGCTCCCCCTGCCGTTCGAGTGCTTGGGCCCATCGTCGGAGGTCCACCCCGCGGCGTCGAGGTACTTGTGCACAGCGCGGCCGGACGGCGACTCCCTGTGGGGCATCGCGCCACACCAAATAAAGCCGTACGGCCCTGCCGATAACGCGTATAACAGTCGTACGAAGCGCTGGGCAGACGGTCCGGTCTCCGGCCCTCTTCCCTTGCTTCGAATCCTTCCACGTTCCAGGAGCGAAGCCATGCTCGTCCCGGCCGCACCCGCAGGTTCACGCAGGATCTCGCGCGAGCAAGCGTTCGCCGCGCAGGGCGTCACCCTCTACTACCCGGCGCGCAGCTGGAGCGGGGTGCGCGAGGAGGACGGTGCGGTGGTCATCGCCATCCGGGAAGCCGAAGTGCAGGGAGCATTCGACGGCTTCCGCTGCCTTCTCTGGTCGCCCGTCATCGAAGGCGCCACCGAATGGGTCGATCGCCCGGTCAAGCAGGAGCGCCTGCGCCACTGTCGCCTCGCCGCGCTGCTCGGCGGCGCCGATGGGCTGCTCGTGGGCGGCCCGGCCGCCGAGGTGGAGCGCGGCAAAGTGCTGACGATGCGCGTGGAGCGGCTGGGCGCCGAATACTGGGCGCTCTGGGGCTCGGCTGCGGTGGCGCCTGGCATCGCCCTCCGGATGCCCTGCGCGCCTGCCTGCGAGCTCTCTCGCCTGGCCGCCTGAGCGGTTCCCGCGGTCCGGCCCGCCACGGCAAAAAAAGGCCCGGTCTCCCGGGCCTTTCCTGTTCAGCCGCAGCGCGCAGATGCCTGCGGCCGTTGTACTGGCGTCTACGCGAGCCGGATGTTGGCGGCGGCCGGGCCTTTCTGCCCGTCGACCACGTCGTAGCTCACCTTCTGCGCTTCCTGCAGCGAGCGGAAGCCCTCCGCGCGGATGTTGGTGTGATGGGCGAAGAGATCCTTCCCGCCGTCGTCCGGCGTGATGAATCCGAAGCCCTTCGCGTCGTTGAACCACTTCACGGTACCTGTAGCCATTGTTCGCTTCCTTTTTCGATAGGCGAGGCAAAACCGGCCCCGCGTGCGGGCACGACGATCAAGGAAGGGAATGGAACTGCCGAACGGAAGCCCTTGCGGGCAGCGGTAGGACGGGACGATTCGCTGCTTGAGTATCCTGCCCGACCAATGTAGCACGCTTCCAGGCAACCGAAGATTTATTTTTACAGCCGCTTCGCCACTTCCTCCAGCATCACCTCGGTGGCGCCGCCGCCGATGGCCTGGACGCGGGCATCCCGGGTCATGCGCTCGATGGCCGACTCGCGCATGTAGCCCATGCCGCCGTGGAACTGCAGGCAGTCGTACATGACCTCGTTGACGAGCTCGCCGCAGTAGGCCTTCACCATCGAGACTTCCTTCACGCAATCCCGCCCCTGGGCGTCGAGCGCGGCGGCGTGCCAGACGAGCTGGCGGCCGGCCTCGATGCGCGCGGCGAGCATGGCAAGGCGCTGGCGGATGGCCTGCTTTTCCCAGAGCGGCGCGCCGAAGGCCTTTCGCGTCTTCACGTGCTCCAGCGTGATCTCGAGCGCCTTGGCGCTCTCGCCGATCGCCATGGCGCCGATCGCGATGCGCTCGTTCTGGAAGTTGCGCATGATCGAGTAGAAGCCGCGGCCTTCCTCGCCAAGCAGGTTCTCGCCCGGCACGCGGCAGCCGTCGAAGACGAGCTCGGCCGTGTCGGAGGAGCGCCAGCCGTGCTTGTCGAGCCGGCGGCTCACCGAGAAGCCGGGCGTGCCCTTCTCGACGATGAACATGGAGACGCCCTTGGAGCCCGCGGCCGGATCGGTCTTCGCCGCGACGAAGTAGAGATCGGCGAGCGCCCCGTTGGTGATGAACATCTTCGTGCCGTTCAGCACCCAGGCGTCGCCGTCGCGCCGGGCGGTGGTGCGGATGCCCTTCACGTCCGAGCCGGCGTCGGGCTCGGTGACCGCCACCGCGGTGATGGCTTCTCCCGAGATCACCTTGGGGAGGTACCGGGCGACCTGGGCAGGCGATCCCGCGTTGAAGAGATGCGGGGAAGCCATGTCGGTATGCACGAGGACGGTGATGGCAAAGCCGCCGAAGGTGGAGCGCCCCAGCTCCTCGGCGAGGAGCGCCGTCGCGCGCGCGTCGAGCGCCGAGCCGCCGAATTCCTCCGGGTAGCGCAGGCCGAGGAAGCCGAGCGAGCCCATCTGCCGCAGGACCTCGCGAGGCACGAACCCCTGCTCTTCCCAGGCGGCGGCCTTGGGCACGATCTCCTTCTCGACGAAGCGCCGGATGCTGTCGCGAAGGAGCGGCGCCGATTCGTCAAACGCTGGATTCATGGCTGGTTCACCTTGTCGGGCAATGCACGGGCGAGGAGCGCGCCGAGCACGTTGATGCCGGCGGCGATCCACACGGCCGAAGCGTAGCTCGACGTGCGGTCGAAGAGCCAGCCGGCGAGCACCGGCAGGCACACCGCGGCGCCGCACCAGGCGATGTAGAGGCGGCCCGCGACGTAGCCGAAGCGGTTGCGGTGCCAGTACTGGGCGATGGCCCCGGCGGAGAGGCCCGAGACGATGCCGTAGCCCACGCCGATCATGGCGAGGGCGAGCGCCGCGGCCGCCGGCGCCGGTACCGCGGCGAGGACGAGGGCGCCGGCGAGCGAGAAAAGGTGCGCGCCGATGCCCACGCGCGCGCCGCCGTAGCGGTCGACGAGCCAGCCCCCGGCGATGCGCGCGGCGCCCACCGCCCCGGTGATGAACGTGGTCGCGCCGACCGCAAGCGCGGCGGCGCCGCCGTAGGCCTGCACGATCGCCGCCGCCTGGCTGAGGACCATGAGGCCTGCGGAGGCGGCGAGGAAGAAGACCGAGGCGAGGAGCCAGAAGGTGCGCCCGAGCGCGCCTTCGCCCGCCTGGCCGGCGGCCGACGTGTCGATGAGCCGGATGTCCGCCGCGCGGTAAAGGAAGCCGGCGAGCGCGCAGCCGACGAACACCGCGGCGCCCAGCCCGCCGAGCGCCACGCGAACGCCCTCGGCTTCGATCGTCCAGCCGAGGAGCGGCGCGCCCAGCATCGCGCCGAGGGGCAGCAGGCTGACGACGTAGCCATTCGCGAGGCCGCGCGAGCGCGTCACCGCCTGGTTGATCGCCTGCTGCGAGGCGATGAAGAGCACGCCCGCGCCCGGGCCGAAGAGCACGCCGTAGCCGAAGGCGAACTCGGCGAACGTCGTCGCCGCGGCGGCGAGCCACAGCCCCGCGGCGCTCGCCGCGCCGCCGGCCACCGAAAGCGCGAGCGGCGGAAAGCGCCGGTAGAGGCGCGGCGCGAAGTTCATCCCCACGGTGAGCGTCACGGTGGCGAGGCCGAAGACGAAGCTCATCTCCGCGCGCGTCGCGCCGAGCAGCGCCTCCACCGGCTTCACGAGCACGCTGAAGGCGTAGATGGTGCCGACGGGCAGGTTGATGGCGGTGGCCGCGACGAGTGCCGCGGTGCCGCGCCGCTCAGGCTTCATGCAGGGTTCTTCTTCTGTCGGCCGCGCCCATCGCGGACGGGACGATAACAGCATGCCATCGATTGGTGCGTCAGCGCTGCCGTTTCGCACCAGCCGTGTGCGATTCGCGGCCGTCGAGAGCCACGCCGCCCCGGGAAAGGCCGCTGGCATGGCTCGTGCAAGTGGAGCGGCAACCAACCGCACCGGGGGCCAGATGAACAAGATCGAAACGAGCGAAGTGGCGCGAACCGAGGACGAGCTCGTCGAGCAGGCCGTCCTTCGCGCCCTCTTCCCGAGCAGCGCCGTCCGAAGGAGCTTTCTCAAGGCCGTGGGCAAGGGCACCGCGCTCGCCGCCCTGTCGACGCTCTTCCCGCTCGGCGCCGCCAAGGAGGCCTTCGCGCAGGGCGGCGGCAAGCTCGAGCAGACCCGCCTCAAGGTCGGGTTCATTCCCATCACCTGCGCGACGCCGATCATCATGGCCCATCCGATGGGCTTCTACGCGCAGCACGGCCTCGACGTGGAAGTCGTGAAGACCGCCGGCTGGGCCGTGATCCGCGACAAGACGCTGAACGCCGAGTACGACGCGGCGCACATGCTCTCGCCCATGCCGCTCGCCATCTCGCTCGGCGTCGGCGCGGCGCCGCAGCCCTACACCATGCCGGCGGTGGAGAACATCAACGGCCAGGCCATCACGCTCGCCATGAAGCACCGGGACAAGCGCGATCCGAGGCAGTGGAAGGGCTTCCGCTTCGCCGTGCCGTTCGACTACTCGATGCACAACTACCTGCTGCGCTACTACCTGGCCGAGCACGGGCTCGATCCGGACAGGGACGTCCAGATCCGCTCGGTGCCGCCGGCCGAGATGGTGGCGAACCTGCGCTCGGAGAACATCGACGGCTACCTGGGGCCCGATCCCTTCAACCAGCGCGCCGTGTACGACGGGGTCGGGTTCATCCACGTGCTCTCCAAGGAGATCTGGGACGGCCACCCCTGCTGCGCGTTCTCGGCGAGCCGCAAGTTCGTCGACGAACGACCGAACACGTATCGCGCGCTCCTCAAGGCGCTCATCGGCGCGACCGCCGCGGCGAGGAAGCCCGAGAACCGCAAGGAGATCGCCGCCGCGATCGCTACGGCGAACTACCTCAACCAGCCGGTGACGGTGGTGGAGCAGGTGCTCACCGGCACCTTCGCCGACGGCCTGGGCAACGTGCGCAAGGTTCCCGACCGCATCGACTTCGATCCCTTCCCCTGGCATTCCTTCGCCATCTGGATCCTCACGCAGATGAAACGCTGGGGTCAGGTGAAGGGCGAGCTCGACTACGCGAAGGTCGCGCGCGAGGTGTTCCTCGCCACCGACGCGGCGAAGCTCATGCGCGAAGCGGGCCTCACGCCGCCGAAGACGACCTCCAGGCCGATCGTCGTCATGGGCAAGGTCTTCGACCCGGCGAGCCCCGAGGCGTACGTCCGGGGCTTCCCGATCAAGAAGCTCTGAAGCCAGCGAAGAACGCAAAGAGACGAGCGAAAAGAACAGCGAGCAACGAGAGCATGAAAGCGAACCTCCGCCTGGCCGCCGCCCTCCTCTCCTTCCTCCTCCTCTCGGCGGGGATCGGCGCGTGGCACCTCGCCACGCTGCCGAGCGGCGGCCAGGTGGTGGTCGATCCCGAGTACGCCAAGCTCGTCGGCGCGCAGGCGGCGAGGGGCGAGAAGTCGGCGTTCCCGACGCCCGCGGACTTCGGCGGGAAGCTCTGGCGCCACCTCGCCGACCCCGTGTACGACCACGGCCCGAACGACAAGGGCATCGGCCTGCAGCTCGGCTACTCGATCGCGCGCGTGGCGGCGGGCTTCGGCCTGGCGGTCGCGCTCGCCGTGCCGCTCGGGTTCGCGATCGGCATGTCGCCGCTCCTCACCCGCGCGCTCGATCCCTTCATCCAGGTGCTGAAGCCCGTCTCGCCGCTCGCCTGGATGCCGCTCGCCCTCTTCGTCCTCAAGGACTCGAACGTCTCGGCGATCTTCGTCATCTTCATCTGCTCGGTGTGGCCGATGTTCGTCAACACCGCCTTCGGCGTCGCCTCGGTGCGCCGCGAGTGGCTCGACGTGGCGCGCACGCTGGAGGTGACGCCGCTTCGCAAAGCCTTCGCCGTGATCCTCCCCGCCGCCGCGCCCACCATCCTCACCGGCATGCGCATCTCGGCGAGCATCGCCTGGCTCGTGATCGTCGCCGCCGAGATGCTGGTCGGCGGCACCGGCATCGGCTACTTCGTCTGGAACGAGTGGAACAACCTCTCGATCACCAACATCCTCTCCGGCATCCTCGCCATCGGCCTCGTCGGCATGGTCCTCGACCTCTTCTTCGCGCGGCTGCAGAAGGCCGTGACCTACGTCCAATGAGCTTCCTCCAGGTCAGGGGCCTCGCGAAGCGCTACGGCGCCACGGCGGTCTTCGAGCAGGTCGACTTCGACCTCGAGAAGGGCGAGTTCGTCTGCATCATCGGCCACTCGGGCTGCGGCAAGACGACCATCCTCAACATCCTCGCCGGGCTCGACGAGGCGAGCGAAGGCACGGTGATCATGGACGGCCGCGAGGTGGCCGGGCCCTCGCTCGAGCGCGGCGTCGTCTTCCAGGGCCACGCGCTCATGCCGTGGCTGTCGGTGCTCTCGAACATCGCCTTCGCGGTGAAGAGCCGCTGGCCGGACAAGCCGCGCGCCGAGGTGCGCGCCCACTGCATGAAGTACATCGAGATGGTCGGCCTCGCCGGCGCCGAGCACAAGAAGCCCTCGCAGCTCTCCGGCGGGATGAAGCAGCGCGTGGGCATCGCGCGCGCCTTCGCCATCCAGCCGAAGATGCTGCTCCTCGACGAGCCTTTCGGCGCGCTCGACGCCCTGACGCGCGGCACCATCCAGGACGAGCTCGTGCGGATCTGCCAGGCCACCCGCCAGACCGTGTTCATGATCACGCACGACGTGGACGAGGCGATCCTGCTCGCCGACCGGATCCTGCTCATGTCGAACGGCCCCGGCGCCCGCATCGCCGAGGTGGTCGCGAACCCCGTGCCGCGCCCGCGCGACCGGCAGGCGATCCACCACGACCCGCACTACTACACGGTGCGGAACCATCTCGTGGACTTCCTCGTCAACCGCTCGAGGCGCTACCAGCGCGGCGAGCTCGCGCTTGTCGTCAATTCGTAACGGTCAACTCGCAACGATCACTTCGCGAAGGAGGAAGCCATGAAGCGCCAGGACGTGACCGACCTTATCGCCTTCCGCAAGGTCGCCAAGGGCATCAAGTGGGCCGACGTGGCCCGGGAAGTCGGCCAGTCCAAGGAATGGACCACCGCCGCCTGCCTCGGCCAGATGCAGATGACGGCCAAGCAGGCCGAGGCCGTCGGCCGGATCTTCGGCCTGCCGCAGGAGGCCGTGCTGCTCCTGCAGACGGTGCCCTACAAGGGCTCGCTCCCCACCGCCGTGCCGACCGATCCCCTCATCTACCGCCTCTACGAGATCGTCAGCGTGTACGGCACCACGATCAAGGAGCTCATCCACGAGGAATTCGGCGACGGCATCATGTCCGCCATCGACTTCGACATGGACCTCACCCGGCAGGCCCACGAGAAGGGCGACCGGGTGAAGATCGTCCTCACCGGCAAGTACTTGCCGTACAAAAGCTACTAGCGTTTACGCCGGGGCGGCGACGAGGCCGGCGACCCGCTCCGCGGCGCGTACGGTGTTGTAGAGCAGCATCGTGACCGTCATCGGGCCCACGCCGCCCGGGACGGGCGTGATGTAGGACGCCCGCTCGCGGACGCCGTCGAAGTCCACGTCGCCCACCAGCCGGCCGTCGGGCAGCCGGTTGATGCCCACGTCGATCACCACGGCCCCGCGCCGGACCATCTCCGGCCGGATGAGGTTGGGCTTCCCGGCCGCGACCACGAGGATGTCCGCGAGGATCGTGTATTGCGCGAGATCGCGCGTCTTCACGTGGCAGATGGAGACCGTCGCATCCTTCTGCAGGAGCAGCATCGCCATCGGCTTGCCCACGATGTTGCTCGCGCCCACGACGACCACGTTCTGCCCTTCCACGGGAATCCCGGTGCGCTCGAGGAGCACCTGCACGCCGTAGGGCGTGCACGGCGGAAAAACGATGTCGCCGATCATGAGGCCGCCGACGTTGTAGAGGTGGAAGCCGTCGACGTCCTTCTGCACCGCGATCGACTTCACGACCGCCCGCACGTCCAGGCGCCTGGGCAGCGGAAGCTGCACGATGATGCCGTGCACCTCCGGATCCTCGTTCAGGCTCCGCACGCGCGAGATCACGGCCTCCTGCGTCACATCGGCCGCCAGCCGATGCACGTAGGACCGCATGCCGAGCTCCTCGCACGCGCGCGTCTTGTTGCGCACATAGAGGTTCGAGGCGGGATCGTCGCCGACCATGACCACCGCGAGCCCCGGCGTGACGCCCTGGCGGACGAGCGCCTCGATGCGGTCGCGCAGCCTTGCGCGCTCCTCCTGCGCGATGCGCCGGCCGTCGATGATTTTCGCCGCCATGTGGCCGGAGCGTACCGCTACTTCGCCGGCATGGCACGCGTAAGGTCGTCGGCGCGGCGTTGCTTGATGAAGGGGAGACTGACTACCTTCGCCCGGATGCGCACCGAGGGCTCCGTCGAGAAGCCGCCCCAGAGCACCTCGACCTCGGCGCCGTCCCGGGCATGACTGGCACGCAGGCGCGAAAGCGAGATCATCCGGCGAAGATTCGGGCTGTAGGCGATGCCGGAGGCCCAGCCGACCTGCTCCTTTCCGTCGAACGCCTTGAGAAAGAGGATGCGGAACTGGCCGTACGGGAGGTCGGGCGGCGGCGCCGAGGGCTCGTCGCGGAAGAGCCCGGCGTAGAGCCTCGCCATGTCGTCGCTGTTCCAGACGAGCCCCATGAGCCGGTGCGCCGGCCCTCCTTCGTCCGCTTCGCGCGCGAGCGCGTCTCGCCCCAGGAAATCATGGTCGAGATTGATGGTGTGCTTCCAGCCGAGCTCGGAAGGCGAGCAGAAGTGCACGGACATATCGTAATCGATCGCATCCACTTCCTCGTGCGACATCCAGTGCCGGGCGAACTTCTGGATGAGATGCGCCGGCATGCGCGCCGGCAGGAAGTCGCGAATGACCGTGGCGATGCCCGTCTCCGTGTGTCCGACGAGCTGGGTCTTGAAGCCGAGCTCGCGCAGCCCGAAGTCGCTGCCGACTTCGCGGATGCGCCGCCAGAGCTCGTGGGCGCGGCCGCTCGCGGTGGGCATGAGGAACTCGTAGCCCACTTCGCCGGTCACGCCCTGCCGGCCGACGATGACGTCCTCGTCCAGAAGGCGAACCTTGCGCCAGCGCGAGAACCGCAGGTCCTTGAAGTCCTCGCCGGTCAGCGCCTCCAGAATTTCCGTCGACTTGGGACCCTGTAGCGCGAAGGTCGTGTAGTCCGCGGTGACGTCCTCCAGGTCGACCTTCATCCCGGTCATCTCGCGCACTTTGGAGAGCCACTGCAGGCTTGCCGACTGGCTGAAGAGGTACTCGCCTTCCGCCATCTTCAGCGTCAGGCCCTCGATGGCGACCTTCCCCGCCTCGTTGGTCATCGGCGTGTAGTAAATCTGTCCGACCTGCATCCTGGCGACGTTCTTCACGCTGGCGTAGGAGAGCAGGCGCTCGGCGTCCGGACCCGTGACGCGAGTCTTGTTCAGCCAGCTCCAGTCGCCGACGACCGCCGTGTTTCGCAGCGCCCAGGATTCCTTCCACCAGCGGGTGTACTCGTAGCCGATCAGGTAGCCGGCATTGATGTGTCCCCAGATATTGCTGGCGTTCGTCTCGGCCTGCGCGGGCGCACCCGGCGAGCCGATCATCGGGCGATCGACGAAGGCAAGGCTCCCCTTGCCCCAGCGATTCGCGCGGAAGTACTGCTCCTTGAAACTTTCGTTCTTCATTGCGTGATCCCTGCCTCTTGCCTGCTGTGATGGTGGGCGCCGAGATAGGCCTCGACGACCCGCGGGTCCGAAAGGACGCTCTCCGGCGTTCCCGTGGCGAGCTCGGAGCCGTAGTGGATGACGATGACCCGGTCCGCGAGATCGCGCACGAGCTGCATGTCGTGCTCGATCCAGACGATCGTCGGAGAAAGATCGTGGCGCGCGCGCAGGACGAAGCGCGCCAGGTCCTCCTTCTCCTGGCGGTTCAAGCCCGCGGAGGGCTCGTCGAGGAGCACGAGGCGCGGACGCGCGGCGAAGGCGCGGGCGAGGCTCACAAGCTTCTGTATGCCGTAAGGCAGGTCGCCCACCCGGCGCTTGCGCACGCCCTCGAGCTCGAAGAACTCGATCACTTCCTCCACGGCGCGCCGCTGCTCGAGCTCCCAGCGCTTGTAGGGGCCGACATAAAGGCCCGCGGCCAGGAGCCCGTGCCGGCGAAAGGCGTGCCGGCCGAGCAGCAGGTTCTCCAGCACCGTGAGCTCCGGGTAGAGCTCCATGTGCTGGAAGGTGCGCGCGACGCCCAGCTTCGGGATGTCGTGCGGGGCGAGCTGGGCGATATCCCGCCCGTCGACGAGCACGTGTCCCTCGGTGGGCCGGTAGATGCCGCTGATGCAGTTGATGAGGCTCGTCTTGCCTGCCCCGTTGGGGCCGACGATCGCGAAGAGCTCGCGCTCGGCGACCGCGCAGGAGATCCGGTTCAGCGCCACGAGGCCGCCGAAGCGCAGCGAAACGTCCTTGAGCTCGAGCACGCTCATCCCCACCACCTGCGCGCCCGCCGGTATTGCTTCACGTCGCGGTAGCTCGCACGGCCCTCCTCGCTCGAGCCGAGATAGAACTCCTGGATGTCCTTGTGGCCGCGCAGCTTGTCGGGCGCGCCTTCGTACACGATCCGGCCGCCTTCCATGACATAGCCGAAGTCGGCGACGGTGAGCGCGGAGGCGGCGTCCTGCTCGACGAGAAGGATCGACACGCCCAGGTCGTCCCGCAGCCCCTTCAGCTGCGCCATGAGCTCGGCGACCAGGTGCGGAGCGAGACCGAGCGAGAGCTCGTCCACCACCAGCACCTTCGGATTGCAGAGCAGCCCCTGCGCGATGGCGAGCATCTGCCGCTCGCCGCCGCTCATGAGCCCGGCGACCTGGCTGCGCCGCCTGGCAAGCGCCGGAAAGATCTGCAAGACCTTGTCGATGCCGGCCTCGCCGGCCTGGCGGCGCCGCGAGAGCGGAAGCCGCAGGTTGTCCTCGACCGTCAGGGTCTGGAAGATCTTGTCGCGCTCCGGCACGAGCACCGCGCCGCGCGCGGCGATCCGGTACGGCGGGAGGCCCGCAATCGACTCGCCGGCGAGCCGGATATCGCCCTTGCGGATCTGCGCGTCGTCTACGGGAAGGAACCCCGTGATGGCGCGTACCGTGGTCGTCTTGCCGGCGCCGTTGGTCCCGAGCAGCGCGACGATCGAGCGCTCGGGGACCGCGAGCGACACGCCCTGCACCGCGAGGATCACGCGTGCGTAGGCGACCTCGAGGTTCTCGACGGCGAGCAGGCTCATCGTTCCCATGCCCGGAAGCGGAACGGCCAGAGCTGGAAATACGCCTGCACGCGGAACCACAGCCCGGCGAGGCCGCGCGGCTCGAGCAGGATGAAGAGGAGCATGATCAGGCCGAAGAGGCCGATCTGCAGCTCGAAGACGCTGGCGCCCATCGCCTTCAGCGCCGGCACGCCCTCGGCGGCACGCGCAATGAGGTGCGGCACCGTCATGACGAACGCGGCGCCGAGCACGGACCCCAGCACGGAGCCGAGGCCGCCGATGATCACGATGGCGAGATACTGGATGAGGAGGTGGATGTCGAACGCCTCCACCGACACGAACCCCGTGTAGTAGCCCCAAAGCGCCCCGGAGAACGCCGTCACGGCGGTGCTCGCGCTGAAGGCGAGCAGCTTGAAGCGGGCGGTGTCGATGCCGAGGGCGCTCGCCGAGACGTCGCGATGATGGATCGCCATCCAGGCGCGCCCGAAGGCCGAGCGCAGCCAGTTCACATGGACGAGCAGCGTGAGGAGCGCCACGGGAAGCAGGAAATAGAACCAGCGCCGCTCGCCCGAAAGCTCCCACCCGAGAAAACTCGGCGCCGGCATGGTGAACCCGGCGCCATAGCTCACGCTCGACTGGTACTGGCCCATGGCCACGACGATCACGAAGTGCGCGGCGAGCGTGCTGACCGCGAGATAGAGTCCCTTCAGCCGCAGCGCCGGCAGTCCGACGAGGACGCCGAGAATCGCGCCCACGACGGTCGCGGCGAGAAGATTCACGCCAAAGGGCGCGTCGAACTGGGTGATGAGCGCGGCCGCCGTGAACGCCCCCGCGCCGACGAAGCCGGCATGGCCGAGCGAGATCTGCCCGGTGGTGCCCATGAGCAGGTTGAGCGCGAGCGCGCCGATGAGGGCGATGAAGGTCTGATTGACGATGCCCGTCCAGAACGAGTTGAGGACGTAGGGCGCGGCGAGAAGCACGAGAATGGCCACGGCCGCCCAGAAGCGGACGAACCACGTAGGCAGCAGCGCGCTGTCTTCGGCGTGGGTCGTCTTGAGGGTGCCGGGATTGCCCCGGAAGACGCTCATACCCGCTCCAGCTCCTCGCGCGAGCCGTAGAGCCCCCACGGCCGGATCCACAGGGCGACGAGGAGCACCAGGAACGGCGCCGCGAGCGCGAACTGCGGCGCGATGTAGCGCGAAGCGAGGACCTCCGCGGTCGCCACGATGAGCGCCCCCAGGGCCACGCCGCGCAGGCTGTCCATGCCGCCGATCAGCGCCGGGGCGAAGCCCGCCAGGCCGACGATCCAGATGTCCGGGCCGAGCCGCACCTTGACGGCGAAGAAGATGCCGGCGAGCGTCGCCATGAGCCCGGCGGCGCCCCAGGAGATCGCGTTGATGACGTGGATGTTGATGCCGCGCTGCGCGGCGAGGACCGCGTTCTCCGCCACGCCGCGCATCGCGACGCCGGTCGAGGCCCGCTGCAGCATGAGCGGCAACCCCAGGAGCGCCGCAGCCGCCGCGGCGACGATCGCCGCGTCGATCGGCGTAAGGGCAATGCCGCCCGGAAGATCCCACGGCGCCGCCCGCGCGCCGAGGAGCTCGGCCGGGTAGCGCGTCTGCCCCGACCAGATCGCGGTGATCAGCGAGCGAAGCAGGATGCTGAGCGCGATGGTTGCGAGAACGCCGACGGCGACCGGATAGCCGGCGAGCGGACGCATGACTACGAAATAGACGAGCGCGCCGAGGAGCGCGCCGCCGAGCAGTCCGGCCACCACCGCAGTGGCCGGACTGCCGGGGAACATCGTGAGCGCCTGGTAGAACACGAAGGCGCCGAACACCATGAGCTCGCCGTGCGCGAGGTTGAGCACGCGCGTGCTGCGATAGATGAGCACGTATCCCGTGGCGAGCAGCGCATAGAAGCTCGCCTGGATGAGGATGACGACGACGAGGCTCATGGCCGGGCGCCTACTGGATGAACTGCACCTTCACCGGCTTGCCGGTGGGCGTGGCCCATTCCGTGATCCGGCGCACCGATTGGGACTTCGCATCCCAGACATAGGCGGTGAACGCCGACCGATGCGCGTGGTTCTCCCTGGTCCAGCCGATCGGGTTGCGGAAGACGCCTTTGGTGTCGACCTTCACCTTGTACATCGCGTCGTGCAGCTTCGCCCGGTCACACGGCCAGCCGCACGCTTCGAGGGCGGCCTCGATCGCCATGCCACCCGCCCAGCCGGCGCCCAGCATGTCGACGGGCGAGCTCACGCCGCCGTACTTCTTCACCGCCGCGGCGATGTCGTCGTACACGGGAAGCTTGTCGACCGTGAAGCCGTGCTCGGGCGACATCACGAACTTCGGATCCTTCAGCTGGTTCAGCGTGTCTTCGGCTTCCGCGCTCGTGTTGTGCACGTACCACCCGTCCCAGCCCTGGCGGCGCAGCGCCCCGAGGACCTGCACGGCGGTCGTGAGCGGCGACCAGCTCGTCACATAGTTCGCGCCCTTGGAGATGATCCGGGAAGCGGCGCCGGAGACGTCGGCGGCGCCCGGCGGAATGGCAAGCTTGTCCACGACCTCGATGCCGAGCTCCTTGGCGAGCTTCTCCATCTGGTCCACGCCCATGCGGCTGATGGGGATGTCCGTCGCGACGAGCGCGAGCTTGAGCGGCTGCCTGTTGCGCTCGGCGAGGGCCTTGACGAAAGGCACCTGCCACAGCGCGGCGGCGTTCGGCTCGGACGTGCTCGACGCGCAGAAGACGTAGGGGTTGTGCTTGGCGGTCGCCGCATCTGCCGGGCAGACCGCCTGGCCGGCGAGGAGGAGCGGCGTCTTCGTGCGGGCCGCCGTGGAGAACATGGGCTGGTAGGTCGAGGACAGGCTCATGAGCACCATCATCGTCACCTGCTCGTCGTTCATCAGCCGCTTGGCGTTGTTCGCCGCCTCGCTCGGCGAGCCCTTGTCGTCGAGGAACGTGACGTCGACCTTGTGGCCTTTCACGCCCCCTCGATCGTTGAGCTGCTGCAGGTAGAGCCGGGTCCCCTCGACATGGGGCAGATAGCTTGGCGAGGCGGGCCCGGTCACGGTGCCCGAGATGCCGACCTTGTAGCCCTGGGCGAGTGCCGGTCCGGCCGCCACGAGCGCGGCAAGCGGCAGCGCCAGGGCGGCGCGCTTCATTGCATCGATCATTCGAGGGTGCTTCATCTTTCCTCCTAGGTTAACGATCCGACTTCCCGACCGATTCGTTCCTGCTCGGTGTCCTGGTACATCTGCTCGATGAGATGGGCGAAGCGCTTCTGCAGCTGCGCGCGCTTCACCTTCCGGGTGGGCGTGATCGGCTCGCCCTCGACCTCGGGATCGAGCTCCCGGTCCAGGATGCGAAACGCCTTCACCTGCTCGACGCGCCCGAGCTCCGCGTTGTACTTCTCGACCTCGCGGCCGATGAGCTGGACGACCGCCGGGTGGGTGGCGAGCGAGGTGTAGCTCGTGTAGAGGACGTTGTTGGTCCGCGCCCACTCGGAGACGGTGCCGACGTCGATCTCGACGAGCGCCGTGAGGTAGCGTCGTCCGTCGCCGATGACGGTGACCTCGCTGATGTACGGGCTTGCCTTCAGCACGGTCTCGATCCGGCTCGGGCTCACGTTCTTGCCGCCCGCCGTGATGAGAATGTCCTTCTTGCGATCGACGAGGACGAGCTGGCCGTCCGGGGCGATCTCGCCCACGTCGCCCGAATGCAGCGCACCGTCCTTCAGGATCTGCGCGGTAGCCTGCGGGTCGTTCCAGTACTCGCTGAAGTGCGCGGGCCCGACGAGCACGGTCTCGCCGTCGGCCTCGAGGCGCACCTCGTTCAGGGGATAGGGGGTTCCGACGGCGCCGGGCCGGGGAAAGGCGTCGAACTGAGCGCAGACGACGCCGCCCTCGGTCTGGCCGTAGAGGTTCTTCAGATTGACGCCCCAGATCTGCCAGAGTGCCTGCACCTCCCGCGGGAGCGGCGCGCCGGAAGAGAGGCCGACGATCACCCGATGCAGCCCCAGCTTCTTCAGCATGCGGTCGAAGACGAGGAGGCGGGCAAGGCCGTACCCAGCGGCGAGAAGGGGCGCTCGCCTGCCCTGCCAGCGCCGGCCGCGGTAGGCGCGCCCTATCTTCATGGCCGCCTCGTAGGCAAAGCGCTTCAATCGGCTGCTCGCCTCGATTCCGACCACGACCCGGGAAGCGAGCTTCGACCAGTAGCGGGGCACGGACGCATGGTGCTGCGGCGCCACTTCGTACAAGGTCTCGGTGAAGCGCTCGAGCTCCTCGCCGAAGTGCGGCACCACGCCGCTCGTCAGGGGACCGAGGAGCGTATTCATGCGCTCGTAGAGGTGGTTGAGCGGAAGGTGCACCACGCTGCGGAACGCTCGCCGGCCGGCGAGCTCGCGGAAGGCAAAGAACTGGTGCCCCTGGACGACGAGGGCGCGGTGCCGGTAGAGCGCGCCCTTGGGATTGGCGCTCGTGCCGGACGTATAGACGATGCACGCCGGATCATCGGGCTTGACCGCCTCGCAAAGCGCAAGGAAGGTCTTCTCGCCTTCGGGCACGTCTTTCCCGAGCGCGATGATTTCGCCCAGCGTCGTCAGTCGATCCACGCTGTAGCCGAACATGTAGCTTGCGTCGATCACCGCGACCTTCTTCAGGCCCGGGAGCCGATCCAGGATCGGCAGGACCTTGTCGGCGAACTCCTGGTCCTCGACCACGAGCACGGAAGCGCCGCCGTGGTTCAGGACGTATTCCGCCTCCTCGCGCGAGCAGGTCGGGTACAGGCCGTAGCTCACCGCGCCGATGCATTGCGCGGCGTAGTCCGTGAACATCCACTCGGGGATCGGATCGCCGGCAATCGCCACCCGGTCGCCCCGCCGGATCCCCAGCGCATGAAGCCCGAGGGCGATTTCCCGCACGCGCGCAAGGACATCGCTCCAGCGCACGTCCTGATACACGCCCAGGCGCTTCTGCCGGAGCGCCAGCTCGCCGCCCCGCGTGCGCGCTGCGCGCAGGAGCATTTGCGGAACCGTCAGCAGCCGCTCCTCCGGCACGGCGAGCGCAGGCCCGCGCAGGACGCGGCCGGTCGCTGCTACCTCCGGTGTGCTCGTGTCCGACACCGCCTCGTCTCTCTATCAATTAATAGAAAGATAGCACCTTCCGACAGGAAGTTCACCGCCGGACGACGAAACTCAGCGGGTGGCGCGCAGGCCCTCGAGGGCGAACTTGGCGAACTCGTCGACCAGCATGGCCGGCGTCACCTTGGGATCGCGGCCGAACCATGCGGTCCCAGCATTGCACATGCCCAGGACGGCAAGTGCGGTGAGACGCGGTTGTGCATCGCGGCGAAAGTCTCCCGCCTTGATGCCGTCCTTGATGACGGACTCGAAGACCGTCTCGTAGCGGCGCGCGAGCTTGCCGACCTTGTGACGCGCATCATCGGGAAGGTAGCGCCGCTCCCGAATGAAGACACGCACGTACGCTGGCTGGTCGGAGAGCGGCGCCAGGTGATTGTGGATGAGCGCCCGCAACCGCTCGCTCGCGCTCGCCTTGCGAGCCGCTATGGCCTCTGCCCGCTGCACGTAGATCTCCACGCCGAGCAGGCACACCTGCTCGAGCGCCGCCTCCTTCGAGCGGAAGTAGTAGTACAGCGTTGCCTGACGGATCCCCAGCTCCTCGGCGATGTCCTGCGTCGTCGCGCCGTGGTAGCCGCGGCGCTCGAAGACCCTTGCCGCCGCTTCAATGATTTCCGTGATGCGGCGCTTGGGGCTCCCGTCCGATCGCCGGGGAGACAGGCCAGCCGAGGGTTTTGACTTGGCGTTGGATGCCATGGACGGCGCGCATTCTATCGGGTCGCGGGTTGCCCGGTAGAAGCATGCGAAGCGGAGGCAGCGGCGTCGAGCCGGTGTAGCGGAAGAGGAGCGCAAGGAGCGCGAGGTTCACGGCGCCGCCGAGCGAGGCGTTGGCGAACGACTGGAAGTAGGCGCCGCAGAGGTCGTAGAAGAGGCCGCCCTGCCAGGCGCCGAGCGCCATGCCGAGCCAGCCGAAGAACATCACCACGCCGATGGAAAGCCCCTCCCTGCCGGCGGGCGCGTATTCCCGGGCGCAGCTGATGAAGGCCGTCATGGCGCCGCTGAAGACGGCGCCGAAGATGGCCGAGAGGGCGAGGAGCTCGAGGCCGCTCCCCGCATAGGGAAAGACGAAGGCGAGCAGCGTCTGGCCGAGCGAGGCGACGAAGTAGGCGCGCAGGTTGCCCGTGCGGTCGGCGAGCCGGCCGAACGCGATGCGGCCCGCCATGCCGGCGACCATCATCACGGCGAGCAGGCTCGCCGACTCGCGCCCTCCGAGCCCGAGGTCCGCGCCGAGGCTCGCCACGTGCACGATGGGCGTTGCCATGCAGATGCAGCAGAAGGCCACCGCGAGCGACAGCACGGCCAGCAGCTTCGGCCGCGACACCGCGTACGCGGCCGCGGCAGCGGACCCCATGCCGGCGCGCTGCGCGCTCGGCCGCGGCGCATCCCGAAGGAACAGCGCGAGCGGCACCATGAGGCCGAGATACGCGAGCCCGAGCGTGAGGTACGCCTCGCGCCAGCCCTCCATGAGGACGAGGTGGCGGGCGAGGTACGGGATCAAGCCCTGGCCCGCGGCGCCGCCGGCGGAGACGATGCCGATGGCGAGGCCCGGGTTGCGCGCGAGCCACCTGCTCGCCAGCGTGTTGAGCGGCGCCATGATCGCGCCCACGCCCACCACGCCCATGAGCGCGTGATACGCGTAGAGCTCGAGCACCGAGTCGATGCGCGAGAGGCCGGCGAGCGCGAGCCCCGGCACGAGCGCGCCGCAGAGCGCCACGCGGCGCACCGGGATGCGGTCGGCGAAGTGGCCCATCAAAATCCCGCCCAGGCCGGTGCCGACGGTCGCGATGGAATAGGCCGCCGACACCTGGGCGCGCGGCCAGCCGAACTCGGCGGCGAGCGGCGTGAGGAACACCGCCACGTTGACGATGGCGCCGAAGCCCATGGCGACCATCACCGTGCACACCGCCACGATGATCCAGGCGTGCCGCCCGCCTGCGTCCGTTCCGGTGTCGCGCTCCATTGGACTGGCTTTCCGATGAGGGTCAGCCAGTCTAGGGCGCGCCGTGCGCGCCGGCGCGCCCCTTTACCAGGTCACAACAATTGAAACGGACCGGTTACTTCGACCCTACTTCGAAGCGAAGCAGTAGAGGAGCCCGGCGCCGCCGGAAGACTTGAGCGCGTCCTGGCTGCAGCCGCGCGAGCCGTGCGACGAGTTCCACGACGTCATGTGGCGGGTGTCCTTGAGTCCCGTGCGGTCGTGGTGGCCGACGATCGCGGAGCCTTCGCCGCTCGACGTCCAGTTCTTGCACGTCGTGTCGCCGCCCGCGGTCGAATAGAAGCCCATCGGATCCGAGCCCGTCAGGATGTCGTGCTCGTTGGGCGAGTCGCCGCGGCCCTTGATCGGGTTGCCCTTCTCGTCGAGCGCCGTCTTCTTGTTGATGTTGGCCTTGTCCGAGTGCAGCTCGGACAGGTTCCTGGCCACGACCACGCCCTTGGCGTTGCGCCAGGGGCCCTTGCCGATGCGATCGCGCGCGTTCACCCCTGCCTCGCCGCCCGGCGCAGTGGTGCTGAGGTAGGCCTTCCAGCTCGTGCGCTTGGAGCCGGCCGCCTTCGCGAGCTCGTTGCAGTGCGCGTCGGCGCCTTCCAGGCCGCCGAGGTCGGCGCCGTTCCCCTTGCCCTTGCTCGTCACGAAGAACGTCATGTCGGCGGGGCCGGCCTTCTTCGCCTTGTCCGCCTGGGCGTGCACGGCGGGACTTGCGAAGGCGAACGACAGCACAAGGGCAGCGGTGGGTAGGGTCCAGGGGCTCATGGGAGGTCCTCGCTTGGGGGGTGGGGGGTAGCAGCACAAACAGCGTCCCGGTTCGCACTATTCCAATACCGTGCTACCATCCGTATGGATGGCTATTGGATGGATATAAGATGGCGGCGCCCTCCGCAGAAAGCGAGAAGATCACGATCAACCTCGGCGTGGTCGACCTGGGACAGATCGATCTGCTCGTGGCCGAAGGGTTCTACGGAAACCGGACGGATTTCATCCGGACCGCGATCCGCAACCAGATCGCCACGCATGCCGACGTCGTCCGGCAGACGGTCGCCCGCCGCACGCTGACGCTGGGATTGCAGCGCTTCACCCGGGCCGACCTCGAAAACGCGCGCAAGGCCGGGCAGAAGCTCGACATCAAGGTGCTCGGCCTTGCGGTGATCGCAAGCGACGTGTCGCCGGAGCTCGCGCGCGAGGCCATCGGCTCGCTCGTCGTGCTGGGCGCGCTGCAGGCCACCCCTGCGGTCAAGGCCGCCCTTGCCGATCGGATTCACTGAGGAAGCGAACTTGGATTTGAAACTCCCCGCGGAGCTCCTCCGCGCGACGCAGCTCGTGCGCTCGGGCAACCTCATGGAAGCGACGGCCGCGATCCAGCGCGCGCTTGGAAGCGGGCCGTCCGCGCAGGCGTCCCCCGGCGCCGCGCAGGAGCGAGCGCCGCAGCCGGGCCGCATGCTGCGCAGCGCCTTTACCAACCAAGCGGGCACGCGTGCCTACGAAACGTACCTTCCCTCCAAGCATGCGGCCGCTGGCCTGCCGCTCGTGGTGATGCTGCACGGCTGCAAGCAGGCCCCGGAGGACTTCGCCGCCGGCACCCGCATGAACCTTCTCGCGGAGGAGCTCGGCTTCGCCGTGGTCTATCCCGCGCAATCGCGCGACGCGAACGCTTCGGCGTGCTGGAACTGGTTCGAGCCGGCGCACCAGCGGCGCGACGCGGGCGAGCCTTCCATCATCGCCGGCATCACGCGCGAGGTCGTGGCGCGCCATCGGCTGGACGCCCGCCGGGTCTACGTCGCCGGGCTTTCGGCCGGCGGCGCCATGGCCGCGGTCATGGGCGCGGCCTATCCCGAGCTCTACGCGGCCATGGGCATCCACTCGGGGCTCGGCTACGCGGCGGCGCGCGATCTTCCCTCCGCCCTCGCGGCCATGAAAGGCAAGCGCGGACGCAGCCGGCAGGCCGCGCCCGGCATCCCCGCCATCGTCTTCCACGGCGACCGCGACACGACCGTGCATCCGAGCAACGGCGAGCACCGCCCGGGCGGCACGCTCGAGAGAACGGAGCGCGGCCACGCCAACGGACGCGACTACACCCGCACCACGCACTGGAACGAGTCGGGCCACGTGATCCTCGAGCACTGGCTCGTGCACGGCGCGGGCCACGCGTGGTCGGGCGGCGGGCCGGGCGGCACGTTCGCCGATCCGCTCGGGCCCGACGCGAGCCGCGAGATGCTGCGCTTCTTCCTGGCGAACGATAAATTATGAAATAGGCGGGGAATCGCCCGCCCGCCGCGCACCCGCCCCATATACGATCCGCCTGCGGGGGCGCAAGACCCCCGGGGGAAGGGGGAACCATGAGGATCGGAACCAAGATCGGCGCCGGCTTCGCCGTCGTCATCGTCGCGCTGCTCGCCGTCTCGGCGCTCTCGCTCTACATGCTCGCCCGGGGGGCGACGGAGTGGCGCCAGGCCTCGGCGGCGTCCGCCGAGCGCGCCAGCGCGATGCTGAGCGCCTCGACCCACCTCGGCAACGCGGCGCTGCACTTCAAGAACCTCATCTTCCGCGGCGGCGACGCCGCGCAGCGCTTCGAGACGGAGCTCGCGGCCATGGAGGCCGATCTCGCGGCGTACCGCAAGCGCGTCGACCTGAGCGCCGAGGAGCGCGACATGCTGCACAACGCGACGACCTTCGCGCAGCAGTACCGCGACAGCATGAAGGAGGTGGAGAAGCGCCGGGCGCAGGGGACCGACCCGCTGCTCCTCGACATGACGGCGCAGGGCGACCAGCAGATCCTCGCCTCGATCCTGGAAGAGCTCACCGAGCTCGGCAACCGGCGCGCCGCGCGCACCGCGCGCGACATGGAGCGCCTGATCCGCAACGGCCGCATCGTGCTCGCGGCCGCGGCGTTCGCCGCGCTCTTCGTCGCGGCCCTCACCGCCTTCTCGCTCCTTCGCTCGATCACCCCGGCGCTGCGCGAATCGGTGCGCATCGCCGACCGCGTGGCCTCCGGCGACCTCAGCGTGGAGGTCGAGTCGGAGCGGCGCGACGAGACCGGGCAGCTCCTGCGGGCGCTGCGCGACATGAACGACGGCCTCACCCGCATCGTGGGCGAGGTGCGCGCCGGGGCGCACGCCATCGCCGACGGCGTCTCGCAGCTCGCCTCCGGCCACCAGGACCTCTCCCGGCGCACCGAGAGCCAGGCGGCGGCGCTGGAGGAGGCGAGCTCCAGCATGGAGGCGTTCAGCGCGAGCGTCCGGGAGGCTGCCGACTATGCGCGCCAGGCCGACGCGCTCGCGCGCACCGCCGCCGCCTCCGCCGAGAACGGCAGCCGCTCGATGGCGCAGGTCGTGCAGGCGATGGACGCCATCAAGGCGACTTCGGGCAAGGTGACGGAGATCACCACCGTGATCGACGCCATCGCCTTCCAGACCAACATCCTCGCCCTCAACGCGGCGGTCGAGGCGGCGCGCGCGGGGGAGCACGGGCGCGGCTTCGCCGTGGTCGCCGCCGAGGTGCGCAGCCTCGCGCAGCGCTGCGCCGAAGCGGCGAAGGAGATCAAGGCGCTGCTCGCCGACGCCGCGCAGGGCGTGGAGGCGGGCGTGCGGCGCGTCGACGAGGTGAGCGCCGGCATGACCGCCATCGCCTCCCAGGCGAACGAGGTGAGCGATCTCATCGCGCACATCTCGCGCGCCGCGCGCGAGCAGAACGAGGGCATCGGCCAGGTCACGCAGACCGTCGGCCAGCTCGAGCAGGTGACGCAGCAGAACGCCGCCCTGGTGGAGGAGGCGAGCGCCGCCACCACCGCGCTCGCCGAGCAGGCCGAGGCCCTCCGCCGCGCCGTCGAGGTCTTCCGCCTCGCCCCCACCGTCGAGTTCCTACCGAGCCCTTCCGCTTAGTTTTTCGAGCTGGGCTACTGTTTCCAGCAGAGCGTTCAGTTACG